>JAJYDB010000400.1 GCA_021777845.1 Planctomycetota bacterium | reverse complement strand
CGCGCCCGCGGAGGCCGCCTTGCCCGCGGTCGACGCCTGCAAGGCCGCGAGGAAGGCGTCGACGCCCGCCCGCGCCGCGACCAGATCCTGCTCGCCCGTCGCGCCGCCGACGCCCACCGCGCCGATCACCTGGCCGTCCACGACGATCGGCAGCCCGCCGATCAACCCCGACAGCTTCGCCCCTCCCGCCGCCGCGGTGTTCTGCAACGAGACGTTCAGCAGGACGTCGGGCGCGGCGTCGCCTTTCGCGAGCGGGCCGCTCGGCACCCGCATCGTGGCCGCGCTGATCGCCTTCGTCAGCGCCGTCGCGACGCTCGCCGGCCGCGCTCCGTTCATCCGCGCGAACGCGACCAGGTGACCGCCGTCGTCCACGACCGCGACGTTCTCCTTGATCCCGAGCCGCTGCGACGCCGCCAACGCCGCCTCGACGATCACCTGCGCCCCTTCAAGCGTCAGCCCGACGCGGTCGCGGACGACCAGCGCGGCGTCGCGGCTCACCGTCGTGCCGAAGCCGACCGTCGTCGACGGCGCCGCGACGCGGCTCGAAGCCGCGCCGGGCGCGCTCGAACTCGGCCTCGGCGCGGCGAGCGCTTCGACGCGCGGCAGCTTCCCCTCCGACTTCGCCGCCGCGAGCGCCTGGTCGATCGCGCGCACCCCGTCGGCGAGCCCCTCGTCAAATTTGCGCGCGCGGAACCGACCCACGAACGCCCGCGTGATCGACTCCACCTGCGCCGGGCCGATCGCCTTTTGAAACGAACGCGACGCCAGCGTCTCGATCTTCGACTCCTTCCGCGCGATCAAAACGTAGACGCCGTGCTCGATCGCGCGCCGCGCCCGCGCCTTCGCCGCCGCCTCGACCGGCTCGCCCTTCAGCGCGTCGACCGTCTCGATGATCGTCGGCGCGCCGAAGTCGCGCTCGATCCGCGCCAGCTCCCCCCGAGCACGATCGAGCGCCCCCGCGCCGAACAGCCCCGCCCCGTCGCGTACGTCCGACAACGAACCCCCGCGCTCCTGCGCCGTCGCCGGCCGCAACGCGATCAGCCCCGCCGCGGCGACCATCGCCATCGTCATCATGCGCGTCTTCACGACTTCAAGCTCCTCTGTTGTGTCACCCGTGGATCCCGGTCATTCAAGGCTTTGACTGCGCGAGCATCCACGCGATCAACGCGGGATCGCCGTACGCGCGGTCCCAACTGTTGTGCCCCACGCCGCGATATTCGGTCAAACGCGGGCCGGGATTCGACCCGAGCTCCCTCAGCTTCGCGACCGCGTCGCGGAGTCCGAGCACGGTGCGGGCGCCGTCGTGGTCGCCGACGAACGTCCAGATCGGCACGCCCTTGAGCGCGACCTCCTGTTGCCGGCTCGGACCGCCGCAAATCGGCACCACCGCCGCGAACCGACCGGGGTTCGCCGCGCCGATGCTCCAACTCCCCGCGCCCCCCATCGACAGACCCGTCAGCACGATCCGACGCGCGTCCACCTTGTAATCCGCACGCACAGCGTCGAGCGCCGCGAGCGCGTCGCGCGCGTCCGGCGACTCCGCCGACCACGTCTGCTTCGCCTGCGGGATCACCACCAACGCACCGAACTCCTCCGGCCGCGCCAGGATCGCCGGCCCAATCCCCACCCGCGCCGCCGCGACCCCGTCCACGCCCCGCTCCCCCGACCCGTGCAAGAACAGAATCGCCGGCCACGCCTTCGCGGCGTCGTAACCCCGCGGCACGTAAACCACGTACTTCCGCGGACCGTCGGGCGTCGTCAGCGTCCGCAAATGGAAGCCCGCCGCGTGGTCGTCGCCCGCCGCGCTCGGCGACGGCTGCGGCTGCACCAAAATGTCCTTGAACTGCACCTCCATCGCCTCGCCCGCGTGAATCTGCACCGCCGCACGCCCTTCCTTCGCAATCGACGCGTCCGCCTCCTTGTAGTCCACCGACCGCCGCTCGTTCAGCATCAGCGTGATATGTTCACCCTCCGCGCGAATCACGTACTGATTCCAGCCGGTCTTGTTCAGCCGCGCGAGCGCGTCGGCCGCGGCGGGCGCGAGCACCTTGTTCCGCCGCGACTCGTCGTACAGGCAGCCCCAATAATTCTCGCCGACGTCGGCCTGATAGCCCGACATCTCCCGCCCCTCGACGCGCTTGCTGCGGAACATCACGCCGCTGTTCCCCTTGCCGCCCACCAGCCGGAACGTCAGCTTCAAAACAAAGTCGCCCAGCGCGCGTTCCGAGGCCAGGAACTCGTTGTGCTTGATCCCCGGCGAGACCCCGACGAGCATCCCGTCGCGGACCCTCCAGAGCGACGCGTCCCCCTCCCAGCCAGACAGATCCTTGCCGTTGAACAGCGTCTGAAACCCCGCCGTCTCGACCAGCGCCGGCTCGCCCCGCAACTGCCGCGCCCAGCCCCCCACCGTCGTCCCGAAGTACGTCCCCGACAGGCTCGACTCCGCCCCCTGCGCCACTTCGTACGACCCGTCGGCGTGCCGACGCTCACCCAAAAACTTCGACAAAGCATCGAGATCCGGCGCCGACCGCAGCATGAACAAACACCGCACCACCCGGTACGTCGTTTCGAGATCCGACGCCCCCGCCCCCCTCCACCAACCCCCCTCCCCAACCTGCCCCCGCCTGACCCCCGC
>JAJYDB010000135.1 GCA_021777845.1 Planctomycetota bacterium | reverse complement strand
GTCTGATCCTTACCGGGCGTGTCGACGGCGCGAGCGAGTTCGGTGATGAGGGCGCGGGCCTCGGGTTCGTGCTCGGACTTCGCCTTGGCGGCGGTTTGAAAGACGGCGGCCTCAAGCGCTCGACGCGCGGGGCCGTCGGGCAGTACGGCGCGCTCGGCGAGGTCGACGCGCAGGCGAGCGACGGCGCGCCGGGTGGGATCCAGCGGCGAAGTTTTGGGGTCGAGCAGCTTCCGGGCGGCCTCGAATCGGTTTGAGGCGAGCAGGATTTCGCGTCGTGCGGCGTCGATTTCGAGCGCAGGCGCGTTCTCGATCTTCGCCGCATCGTCGAGCGCCTTGAGACCCGCGTCGGCGTCGCCGCGGAGGCCGAGAATCATGCCGCGGAGCAGCAAAACGTGCGGTTTGAGGGCGTCGAGCGTAGTTGGTTTCGCGAGCGTGTCGAGCGCTTCGTCGAGTACGGCGGCGCGCGGCTTCATGCCGTCGTTTTCGATCCGAACACGGTCGACGAGAGCGCGGGCGAGCCGAAAGCGAGCGTTTTGCGCGAGGGGAGTCGCGGGGTCGGGCAACGATTTCGCGACGCTTCGCAAACGTTCGATCGCGGTATCGAGGAGCGTTCGGGCGGAGGCGAGCGCGGACGAAGCGGCGGCGGGGTCGTCGTCGGCCTGTTCGACGAAATTGGCGGCCTCGGCCCACGCGAGCACCGCCGACTGGACCTCGAAGGCGAGGGCGTCGGGCTGTTGCGGATGCACGCGATTGAAGTTGTCGAGGACGCCGCGGGCGCGACTCCAATACTTTCGCGCGACCGCGCCGTCCGTCGCCGCACGCGCCGCGCGATCCAGGGCCGCGACCATTTCCGACGCGAGTTGAGCCCGCCGGCCAAGCTGCAGAGAGCCGTCGTCAACCTGAGTCTGCAAGCGCGTCAGATGCTCGTCGAGTTCGTCCGCCGAACCTCGCGTGCCGGCGCCGACGACGATCGCCGCGGCGCACAGCGGAAGGCGAATCCAGGACGACGGTCGAGTCATCATCGCAAAACCTAATCGTGATCCAGCCGGTCAATGCGATGCGGGCTCGGACCTCGCCCGCAGCGCTGCGCCCTCGGCCTCGGCTCCGATCGCGCCTTCGCGGAAGAAGAGGGCAAAAATGATCATACAGAACAACGTTAAGAGGAACGGCCCCATCCAGACGCGGGACCAGTCGTCGCCCGCGACGGTGCGGAACATCCCGCGGATGCGTCCCGACAGCACCGAGCCGAGAATCGTACCCATCCCGTAGACGACGAAGACGAGCAGGCTTTGCGCGCTGGCCTTAATGTCGGAGGTCGCGGCGCGGTCGACGTACATCTGCGCGACGACGAAAAAGAAGCCGAACGCGAACCCGTGCAGCCCGATCGTGGAGATCATCAGCCACTTCGGGTAGCCGACCGTCGAGAGTCCGAACCGCAAGGCCCAGGCGCCGGCGCCGATGAGCATCGTCTTTTTCACGCCGAGCTTCGCGACCGAGAGCGGCACGAGCACCATCACGACCGCCTCGGCGATCTGTCCAATCGTCATGTACGCGCCGGTGTGGTCGGGAGGGACGCCGATCGCTTCGAGGAATGGGTTCTCGCACGCGAAGTAAAACGCGAGCATGATCCCGACCAGCCCCGCGACTGAGACCAGCACCGCGAACGATCGGAAACGCATGAGCTCGAGGCTTTCAAGCACGGCCGACTTCTTATCGATCGGGTCGGATTCTTTGGAGGGGCTTGGCGGCGTGTGCGGGAGGGTCAGGCAATAGATCCCGTACAGCATCGAAACGACGCCCGCGATTCGCAGGCAGTCGCGCGCCGCGGGGGCTCCGATCAGGTCGAAGACCGGCGCGAACGTCGTCGAGCCCTTCATCCCCAGGTACCAGGCGAAAGACAGTCCCGCCGCGATCCAGCCGATCGTGCCCCAGAGCCGAATCCCTGGAAAACTGCTTTGATTTTCGTCGCCGAGCGCGCGAAACGTGATCGAGTTTGAAAGGCCCATCGTCGGCATGTAGAGGTTACAGTAGATGAAGAGCAAGGTAAAGATCGGCACGAACGTGGTGGCGTAGGCCGAGGCGATCAGCAACAGCCCGCCGATGAAGTGCGCCGCGGCCATCACGCGCTCGGTCGCGAAATAACGGTCGGCAAGCTGGCCGAGCACGAACGGCCCCAGAATCGCGCCGAAGCCGTACGTGCTGAAAATCCAGCCGACGTCGTCCGGCTTGAGGTTGAGGTCGTTCTTTTCGAGCCGCTGCGCCAGCATCGGCAGCCAGATGCCCCAGACGTAATATTGCAGGAACATCATGATCGAAAGTCGAACGCGCAGCGCGATGGACATGGGCAATCAGCTCCGAACTCGGGCCCGACGTGGATGTTGACCAACGGACGCGCGGCCGCTGCACTCTTGGACGCGGCGGCGGGGCGTTCGCTTCGAGACACTTATCTAATCAAAGAGGTTGCGGCGACGCCACCGGCGCGCGGTCGGGGCGATCGGAAACGGCGGGCGGTCGGGGCGCGTTTGAGATCGTCGGTTACTTGCAGCGCTCCCACTTCTGACTAAACGTCTGTTCTCGTCCCTTGACTTTCATGGTGCCCAAGGTACGCGAGAGATCACCTTCGGTGTTCCAAGTGAAGTTATAGGTTTTGCCGATGAATTGCTCGGTCGCGCCGCCCTCGTGCGCGAACTCGACCGTCTCGGAGTACGAATTCTTGTCGAGCTTGCAGGAGCCTCCCATCGCGGTAACGATCTTGCCGTTTTGGGTCAAAGTCCACACGGACCGGCCGTGCGTCACCAATTTGATCAACTCGACGCCGTCTGGCCGCGGCGTATGCTCGGTCGCGTCGCCGTACCTCTGGCCGATCTGCCTCCACGCGCCTTCGATCGGGCCTCGTCTCTCATTGAAGTTTGGCATCTTGCCCCGGAAGGTCGCGCGCCGCGATCGATCTGAAAAGGAGCGCCGTGAGTGCGACGGAGCCCAATCCAACAAAGCGCAGCGTTCGCTTCATATTGCGGCCTCCGGAGAGTTTGAGTTGAACTTGAAGGGTATCAGCGATGGTACGAAGCGGGATCGGTCGGAACAAGTGGTCCGGGGCGGGGCGCGAGGCGCTCTTGCCGCGGCGCGGGCGATTGCCGAAACTTCAGGCGCGAGTTTGAAATCGAAGACCGCACGAGCACGACCCGATGGCCGACCACACGCCGTATCAAAAGAAAATCATCAAACGCTATTACGACAACTTCGACGCCATCGCGCTGCAAAAACTGAGCGAGGCCGTCGGCGAGATCTATCTGTCCGAAGGCAAGAAACGCGAGCGGTCCTGGACGCAGGTGTTTGGCACGCTCGAACGGATCAAATTCCCGCAAGGGCGTATCGACCACTTGCGCGCAACCCGCGACCTCGAAGTGCTCGCGGCGATTTTGAAAGAGCTGTCGGCGATTTGAGGGCGGAACAGCGCGCGACCCTGGCGTCCGTTCTTGCGGACGCCCCGGATCGCGTTGAGTTGCCGAGAATTAGGCCGCGCCGACGGCGGTGACGGGGCTGATCGAGACCTGGTTCGCGAGTCGTGCGGCGCTGGCTTGGGCGCGGAGCGCGGCTCGACTTGCCTGACGAGTTTGCGCGGCCTGCTGACGCTGTTCGATGCGGACCGTGCGTGCGTTTGCGGTGGAGGAGGGGGGTGCCGCGGCGACGTACGTCGCGTTCACCGGCACCTGGACCGCAACGGTGGAAGTCGGCAGCGGAGCGGACGTCGCGCCCGCCGTGCTGACCGCGACGCTGAGTCCTGAGGGAGCGTTCACCGGGATGAAGACGCTCGGCGGCGTGGTGTAGGTCGTCGGTTGAGCGGGGAGTCCAGCGGCGGCGCGGGCCGCGAATTTAGCCTGCTGCGCGGCCTGAGCGAGCGGACTGTACGAGGTGTACGACTTATTGAAGATCTGTGTGGAGCTCGAGAAGTTGTTGCCGTCGGTCAGTTGGCCGCTGACGGTCGCTTCTTGGATTCCCGGCGGCAGGTTGACGTCGGTGCCGCGGAAAATGAAGGTGGCGTCGAGCCACTCGTCCTTATTTACGTGGCGATCATAGTAATACAGCGGGTGTGCGCCGCCGAGTGTGACGCTCGATGGGATGATTTTGGTGACGTCGAATCCCGAGGTGCCGAAGACGGTGACGCGGATGAGGTCGGGATGCGCGGTGTTAATATGCCGGTGCTCGTGTGGGTTGATGAGCACAGGCGGCGAATAGGTGCACACATGCGGCTGCGGCTGCGGCGGCGTCGCCAGGCTGATCGAGACGGGCTGCTCGGGGAAGAACGCGCCGGAGATCCCGATGGCCTGCTGGCTGTTGCCGAAGGCTCCGACGCCGATCTGGCTGTTCGATGTGAGCGCGTTCCCGGTGACCTGCTGGTAAAGCTGTGAGAAGTGCGTGATCGAGAATTCGAGATTCGGGTGATTCGGGTCGTTCTGCATGAAGACCGTGCCGGTGTAAAGCGGCAAGGGCGTGCCGAAACCCGGGGTTGCGGGGGGTTGACTGGTATTGACGACCGCAAGGGCGACCTGGTAAGACTTCGCGCCTGACGTTGGGACAGGTGCGAAACCTGCGACGACGTCGGCGTAGCCGGTACCCTTAAGGTCAAGGAAGGCCCCCATCGTTTCGGACCCCTGCATGTCAGGGAAGTCCGTAAATTGCGGGAAGACTCCCTGAACCGCGGGGTTCGTCGTCGCCGAGTTGCCGTTGTCCTCGGCGTCGCCCGCGATAACTGGTCCGGGCTGACCTGGGTTGCCGCTCGCCGGCTGCTCGAGTCCAACGTACAACGTATCGGTCTGCGGGTCGTATTGAACGCGAATGCCGTTGATATCGAACCCGGAGACATGCACGTAAGGCGCGATCAACGGGGAGATTTGGGGGTGTATGACAGATGGGTTGTTTGGGATGACGACAACGCCTGGGACCTCCGTAGCGGGAAAGTCGGTTGCGACATTTCCAGTGAAGGTGACGCTCAGGAGTTGCCGATGATCAAGTTGTTCGAGCCGGGCCTCGTAGCGCGTGCGGGTTTTCGAACGCGTGACGCGCTCCAGCCGGGCTTGGACGCTCCGAAACAACCGAGTGAGCAGAGACATCGCGCCGTCGTCCTTTCTCAAGGGTCCGTCCGTTCGAGGGAAACGGCCCGTCGGGATATCGAAAACCTCGATCGGCGGAGGAGCCGCCGAGCACTGACCTTGGCCATTAGGTGGTCTTGAGTTGAGCGGAAGAGTGGTTGAATGCGTCGGCAACGTGTTTGACGTCGTCGCAAGGCAACAATCACTCTACCCTCCCGGCTCGCGGCCCCGCATACATCCACGCTGATGACCTTTACGTGGAAGGAGACTCGTAATGGTTCGCCGAACCCTTGTCCGAATGTCGCTCGCCGTCTTGTCTTTCTGCCTGGTTCGTCCGGCATTGGCTGGTCAATCGCCCTCGACCGGCACGATTAATTTCACGGGAAACGTCGCCCAAGACTTTACGGGCGGATCCGTCACCACGATCGTCAACGACCCGATTCCGGGCAATCCGTCGCAGAGCCAGCCGGGCCAGTACCACAACGGGCAGGACCCCCGGCTCACCTCGCTCGGACTCGTAAACGGGTTTGCGATCCAGGATTTGCGCACCAGCTACAACGCCTCGACCGACACGATGTATGTCGGCGTGCATTTTTTTAGTATCGCGGGCAACCCTTACGGCACGACAAACCCGGCGGTGATCGGCCAGTTCTCGAACGGCGTGTCGAATCCGCCGAACTTGGGCGGCAGCACGTCGATCACAGTCGCCTTCGCGCCCACCGGCGCCGGCGACTCGACCAGCGGACCCGCCTCCGGCCCGACCGTCGTCGCGGGCGTACCCGCCGACAAGTCGCAAGCGGGCACAGGCATCGACGGCTTCAACGTGGCGTCGTACAAGGGCATCCCCAACGGGATCGCGTACAACTACGGCCAAACGCTTACAAACAACATGGGCGCATTGGCGTTCGACCCCACGGCCGCTCACCCCGACTTCGAGTTCACAATTAAGAATTTCAGCAAATTGCCTGGGATGAACCTCGCGAACGGATATTGGCTCGAAGCCTACGCGGGCTCGCTCGGCGCGGTCATCGCCGGTCCCGATACCGTCGCTTGGACGCATCTGCCCTCGCCCGAAGCGATCAGCACCCCCGAACCCGCGACGATCGCGCTCTGGCTCGCCGGACTCGGCGGCGCAGCGTGGAAACTCCGTCGCCGCGCCCGCCGCGACGACTCGGTCTAACCCACGCCTGTCGATCCGCTCGCGCATCCGACTCGCCTCGATCAGCCACGAAACGGCGGCTCCGGAATCACTCCGGATGTCGCCGTTGTTGTTCATCGACCGCGCGCAGCGCCCTTCAATCGCCGTTTTGCATCGCCTTTCACTCGCGCCGCCGAGTTTTCCTCAAGTCGATCTCGTTTTACGCAAAACCCGCTTTCGCTCGTCTTTCCCTAGTCGGCCCGGCAATTCGCGCCGCATCGGCAAACCGCGACGGTCGCGCAGACTCCGACCGCCGAACATTCGTCTCGTTTATTTTTGTTCGCGACCGCTTGTCGAAGCGCGACCCCCGCGGCTATGATGAGGCAACCTCTCCCGCAAGGTATTGACGTTTTTTCAAAACTTGATATCCCCTCAGACCGAGTCCCGGCTCGCGTGTAGGAGCTTCGTCGTATGCGGATTCCGCTTTTGGCCCTGACTGCCCTGATGTGCATGATTGTCGCGGGATTGACCGCCGCCCAAGCGCAAGAGTCGAAACCCGCTCCCAAGGAGAAGCCGCAGACAGCCTCTGCGACCGTGAAGGGAAAATCTCCGCTCCCTGAATCCGAACTCGAGCTCACCACGCCCGTCGCCTGCCGCGCCATCCGCGGTTACAACGACTACGACGAAATGGAAACGCCGACTCTCACGCCCGACGAAAAGCTGATCGTTTATTACAACGTGTTCCGCTTTAAGTCGAAGTCGAAAGGCTCGCGCTATCAGATTCACTTGGTGCAAGACGGGCGGATCGTGCGAAAACGAGACGAAGCACTGATGTTTTTGAAAGACAACATGATCGACTTCACGTCGTTCGTGTCGGACCGCGACGGCACGCTGTATCTTCACAGCGCCGTCTCCCTGAAGGGGCTGCGGCCGGGCGAGTACGAATTCGAGGTTTCGCTCCGCGACGAAGTGGCGAAGACCGCGCCGGTGAAGCGGAGAGTGGCGTTCCGCGTCGTCGCTTCTCCTGACGCTAAAACGCTCAAAGCGAGTGCCCCGAAGCCGGAAAAGCCCGTGTCGGGATCGGGTCCTCGCGACAATCAGGCCGCGCGTTGACGGCGTCCGTTCGCAATACCCGCCGCGAATAAAACGTGTCCGAGCCAAAGCCGTGTGCGATCGCGGGCTCGTAGGTCAGACAAAGGTGGTCGTTATACGCGTTGCTTTGCTCCGGGCGCACAGCGCGTTCTTCTCAACGGTTCTTCGATTTATCAGGCGCGGACATGCCGGCGGCGTGCTTGGTCGCGTCGTCGTCAAACGGGCGTTGGGCGGCGTCGGCGTCGAGCATTAAATCCTTCGGGATCGTCGCGGCTCGCATGTAAACGTCCATTTGCTGTCCGACGTGCAGTTCGATGGGCCGTTTGTCCGGCAGGCGGTAAATCACTTGCAAAACGCGCGTGTCGACGCGCTCCGAATTCGATCCCGTTAGGCTTTGCTTCGGGATTACGTACGGTTCGACGTAAACGCGTTCGAGCTTGAATTTGACCCCGGGACGGCCCTTCAGGGTCGCGACGGCCTCGGCATTCGGATCAAAGTAAGGAAGGTCGTTCTCGTCGATGTCGACGCGCACGTGCAGTCGCTTGACGTCGCCAAGGACGATCAAAGGCTCGTTCCACTGCAGCGCCGCGAACTGCCCAAGTCGGACGTGAAGTTGCAGGATCACGCCGTCGGCGAGCGCGCGGACAGTCAAACGCTCGAGGTTTGTGCGAGCGTCGAGTACTTGCGACTCCGCCATCAATACTGCCACGCGCGCGACCTGTTTGTCGGCGTCCCACGTCTTCTTAATCCGGTCCAACTCAGCTTCGGCTTTCATCAACGTCGCCTTCGACGCCGAGTACGCGAAGCGATCGACGTCGAAGTCGCCCGCGGCGATCATCTGTCGCTGATAAAGTTTCTCGCTGCGTCGATATTTCGCCTCGGTGTCCTCAAGCTTCGCCCGGGCTTCCTCCACCGCGGCCTCGGCGGTCGGGATGTCCATCGTGCTGTTCGGAGCCGCCTCGAGCCGCGCGAACTGCGCCTTCATCGAGGCCAAATTCGCCTCCTGCACCGCCAGACGCGACTTCACATCGCGGTCGTCGATCTGAAACAACGGGTCGCCGGCATGGACCTCGTCCCCCTTCTTCACGAACACTTTGGTCACGACGCCCGCGATCGTGGTCCCGACCGGAATGTTCTCCTGACGTGCCTCAACCAGCCCCGCTCCGGCCACCGCGCGTATTGTTCGCGGCCCCTCCGGAGGCTGCGAGTACAACGGTGCGACCGGCACCGGCCGCATCCCTTCCCTGATTCCGTAACCCGCAAAAACAAAACCCGCGAACGCCGCGATCGGCAACATCAATCTCGTGACCATATGATCGCACCCGCCTTCGAGTTAATGCGACGCTGGGAGGTTTTTCCGCGGGTCGCCGTGTTGTTCGATAACTTCGACGATGCGCCCGTCGTCCATTCGCGCGATCCGTTCGCCGAAGTGAAAGACGCGGTTGTCGTGCGTGACGACCACGACCGCGCGGCCGGGCCGGACCGCGGCGTCGCGCAACAGTTCCATCACGTTGAGGCCGGTTTCGTGGTCGAGCGCGGCGGTCGGCTCGTCGCAGACGAGCAGTCGCGGTTCGTGCACGAGCGCCCGCGCGATCGCGACCCGCTGCTGCTGTCCGCCCGAAAGCTGGTTCGGCAGGCTTTCCGTCTTTTTGCCCATCCCCAGCGTCGTGAGCACCGCACGGGCCTTCTCCACCGCCCGCACTTTCGACGCACCCGCGATCACGAGCGGTATCGCGGCGTTCTCCGCGGCTGTCAGCGCCGGCAGCAGGTTGTATTGTTGAAACACGAAGCCGATGTTGCGAGCGCGGAACACCGTCTTGCGACGGTCGCTCATCCTCGTCACGTCTGCGCCGAAAAGCTCGACCACGCCCGCGTCGGCGTTCAAAATCCCCGCGATCACCGACAGCAACGTCGTCTTCCCGCACCCCGACGGACCGATGATCATCGACATCTGGCCCGCGTACACCTCCCAATCCACCCCTCTGAGCGCGTACACAAGCTGGTCGCCTGCGCCGAAGTGCTTCGAGACGCCGCGTATCCCCACCGCAACCGCGCGCTCGCCAGGGGACCGCGACAACGCCCCGACAGCGCCGAGCAACGGAACAGAGCCGGTCAATGCCGCCGTCGACTCCATGGAAATCAGCCTCGGAACACAATCGCGGGTTCAAGGACCACAACTCGACGAACGCTCACCAAGCTCGACAAAATGCAGATCATCACCACCGCGCCGCCAGTGATCGGAAGCAGGTGCGGAGGCGTGTAATACGCCAACTCGCCGCCGCGCATCGCCTCGCCGAAGCCCGCCGCCAGACCAACTCCCAATCCGTAACCCAGCAGCCCCACCACCGTCGCCTGCAACATGATCATCCCGACGATCCGCAGGTTCGTCGCACCCATCGCCTTCAGAGCACCAAACTGCTTGAGATTCTCGAGAGTAAAGTTGTAAAAAGTCTGCCCGGCGATCGCGGTGCCGACTAAAAATCCGAGCGCCGCAGTAATTCCGAAGTTGATCGGAATGCCTGTGTATTTAAGGTAGTAATCGATGGTATCCCAAACAAACTCGTGACTCGTGCGCGCTCGCAGGCCGGTCTGTTTCGCGATCTCGGCGGCGACCTCCGCAGGCGCGACGCCGTCGTCGGCCTTTGCCAGCACGTAAGACAGCACCTTGCGCTCTTGAGGTGCGAAAAGCTTGGCTCGCGAATAGGTTGTGTAAACAACGGCATTCGACTGGAACGTCCGCGTAGCGACGCAGACGCCGACGATAATCGCGCGGTGGTCGTTCATCTCGATGTCGCGGCCGAGAAAGCGATTGTAGAAACTCCCGTCGATCTTTTCATTAGAGTAAAGTTGCTTTGCGGGCGGTTCTTTACTCCAATCTTCGCCGGGGTAGAGTTTACGGAGTCGTGTGAAGTCCACAATAACGGCGTCGGGCCGGCGCAGATCGCCGAGGTCGCCCGCCAAAATCCGTTGCGAGGGCGGCGCGCCGACCAGCGACGCATCATCGAGGCCGAGTAAAATCACCTGCTCGATCACTTCGTGCTTCGTCCAAGCGACGCGACCGCCCGCGGCCTCTGTCTCGCGCTGTCGCCGCGCCGCGATCGGATCCGCGCTGTACCCGTACGAGTTGATCTTCGCGCGGGCGTTCCCTTTATAAAGCGGCACCGCCCACTTCACTCCGCGGACCCCTCGGACGCGATACAAGTTGTTCTCGATCATCGGCTTCACGTCGTCGACATAGCGGACGTTCGCGTCCATCACCCACAGGTCGGCGCCGTTAATGTCGAACACTTGCCCGGCCGTACGGCACATTAACCCGCAAAAGATCGAACCTTGCTGCGTAATTAACAGCGCAGCGAACGTCAGCCCCATCACGATGCCGAGGAATTTCGCCTTGTCGCCGACCAGCATTTTCATCGCGATCCAGTTCATTGCTCAAGGCTCCCGCCGTCGCTTCGGCACGTACCCGCGGCCTTTCCGGTACGAGTTGTGATTTCATTGGGCCCGAGTCCCGCGGCATCCAAAGGCGCTGCTAAGCCGAGCGCCGCCAGACAGGTCGACGCAATGTGTTCCGCGATCTCTTCGATCGTCAGTGACCGGCACTCGGCCTCGCCGATCAACCTCGCCGCAATCACCTTGCATGTCTTATAAAAGACGCACTGCGAGACCACGCTGAAACCGAGCATATGCAGCCGTCGATGGTCCGCTTCGGGGCAGACCGTCTGCAAAATCGTCAGCAATCGGTCGAAGCGCGGGCGAATCTCCTCGCGGACAACCACGTCGAGCGCCGCAGTTGGCTGGATCATCTCACGCATCATTAGCGTCCGCGGCCAACTCTCCTCGCAACCGACTTGCACAAGATTGCGCAAAAAGCTTTCAATAAAGCGGCGCAGCTGCTCGGCCGGCGTCCCCACAAAAAACTCGTCGTCGCTCACAAGCGGCTCGCCCTGGTGTTGCGCCGCCAACAAAACCTGCTCGTAAAGACGCTCTTTGTCGCCGAAGTGGTAATTGACGGCCGCGATGTTCACCCCTGCGCGCACGCTGATCGAACGTATCGTCGCGCCCGCAAACCCCTTGAGCGCAAACTCCTCACCCGCCGCGGCAATCAACTTCGCTTTCGTCTCATCCATGCAAATCATCGAAACAGCCTCGTTCAAACGCTTGTTTCAAACAGGCGTTAGAGGCAGTTTAAGCAATTACGCTGCTACGTCAAGCGCGGACGCCGCAGAATCGCCGCCAAGATGGCGGGCTTGCGGGGACGACGATTCGCTTGGGCCGTGGGTTTGGGTGACAGTCGCTTCGTCGATCGGTTACGATGTCCGGCACGAACCGCGAACATTTGGCTTCGAAACTTCGGCATACGCGGCCTGCGAAGGCGGAGCGGATATGCTTCAGTCACCTTCGAAAGATCGATCGCAAACAGCGTTTACGGCTGGCCACCCAACCCTCGCGAGCCCGGTCGCGCGGAACGGACTACGGTTCTGGCTTGCGTTTGCTTGGACGTTCGCCATCGTCGCCCTGTGCCTGCTGCCGAAGCGGAGTCTGCCTATCCACGAGGATCGATCGAGCCTCCTCCGCATCCCGCATCTCGACAAGGTCGTGCACGCATGCGTGTTCGCGGGGTTCGCGTGGCTGTGGATGGGTGTGCGCGGGCCCTCGACACGCACTTTGGCGTTGCGGGTGACCGCGGTGGCTTTGCTGCTTGCATTGGGGACGGAGTTGGGGCAAGAGCTGCCGGTCGTCAATCGAGACGGCGACGTCCTCGACGGCCTGGCCGACATGAGCGGCGCGGTGATCGGAATCGCGGTCGGCCTCCGGCAGCGGCGCAAGACGCTAATTCTGGTTGGACTTGTGTTTGCAGCGTCAGGACTGCCGACGCGTCTTCAGGCGGGTGACGACGTCCAGAAGTCGCCCGTTACAAGGGTGTTGCGCCCCGGCGACCCGGCAATGCGATCAGGCGACGAGATCGTCGTTTGCGGTCGGATGTTTCACACGACCACGCCCGTCGTGCTTTGGACCGACGCCGGCGGTTACGACGCGTACCGCGTCGAGCGTCACTTCGGTCCCCTCGACAAAGCGAACGAACCGCCCAATGGCACCGACGCTGTTAAAACGCCGAATCGCTATGGGTCGCGACAGCGTCTGCTTCCCGAACCCGAACGCATTCGAATTCGCGCGGAGGGGTGGGATCTCCCAACGTTACAACGACTTGTGGATCAATTCGTGATCCACTTTGATGCTCGCGGCACGAGTCGGCGCTGCTACGAAGTCCTCCATGATCTCCGCGGGCTGAGCGTTCACTTCATGCTCGACCTCGACGGCACGCTATATCAAACGCTCGACCTGAAAGAAAGCGCACGCCACGCCACGATCGCGAACGCGCGTTCGATTGGCATCGAGGTTGCTAACATCGGCGCATACGCGGTCGGCACGTCAAACCCGATCTCGAAATGGTATCAGCCGCTCCCCGGCGGCGGCGTCCAAATACGTTTGCCC
>JAJYDB010000134.1 GCA_021777845.1 Planctomycetota bacterium | reverse complement strand
CGAGATCGGGCGGACCGCCGGGGTGGCGGGGCGAGTCGTTCGCGGTATCATGAGCGATGGGTACTGACGATTGATCGCGGTCCAGGGCGCGCGTCCAGGCCAACCCCGCGTTGTCTTTTGGTATCATCCCCCTGAACTTTGGTCGTGCGATCCGCTAAGATGGTAGGGTACAGGCACGCGTCGTCGTGCGCGATGGTCCGTCTCGCGCGTGTCCACAACGTTGAGGAACCGCATTCGCATGGAGAGCCGATCGCCGCAAGAGTCTCCGCGACGACCCGCCCCCGCTCCGCCCGGCAGCTCTAATGGTGGGCGCAAGACGAACGGCGCGTCGAGCGCGCCCATGCCCCCCTGGCTTTGGCCGCTGCTGATCCTCGGCTTCGTGGCCATGGTCTCTTATATCTCGTTCAACAAGAGCGACCCGACCGTCACCTACAGTTGGTTTCTCGACCAGGTGGACGACGCCAACATCAAGAGCCTGACGACGCAAGGGCTCGAGGTCCACGGCGAGCTGCGCGCGTCCAAGCATTATCAAGCGCCGGGGTCGAACACGGTCGCGAACGTGAAGCGATTCACGTCGTATTTTCCGTCCGAGGAGTCGATCAAGCCGGTGATCGACAAGCTCCGCAGCCCGTCGCCGGAGGCGGGCAAGGTCGACGCCGCCGACCCGACGAAGCGGATCGAGGTTTCGGATCGCTCCGCGCCGCTGATCGACACCCTGCCGCCTCAGACCGCGAACACTTTGGTTTGGGTCACGCTGCTGCTGCCGACGGTCGCCATCATTGCGTTTGTCTACTTCATGATGCGGCGGGCGCGCGACCAGTTCGACGGCGGCATCTTGGGCAGCTTCGTGAAAAGCCCGGCGAAGCGGCACGACAAGTCGAAGCAGAGGACGACGTTCGACGAGGTCGCGGGGCTGGAAAACGCGAAGGGCGAGCTCCAAGAGATCGTCGAGTTCCTCAAAAGTCCCGAGAAATTCCAGCGTTTGGGGGGTCGGATCCCGAAGGGAGTGCTCTTGATCGGGCCGCCGGGTTCGGGCAAGACGCTGCTGGCGAGGGCGGTCGCGGGCGAGGCCGGCGTGCCGTTCTTCTCGATCTCGGGGTCGGAATTCATCCAGATGTTCGTGGGCGTCGGCGCGGGCCGGGTCCGCGACATGTTCAAGACCGCGAAGGAAAACAGTCCGTGCATCCTCTTTATTGACGAGATCGACGCGGTCGGTCGCGTCCGCGGCGCGGGGATGGGGGGCGGTCACGACGAGCGCGAGCAGACGTTGAACCAGATCTTGACCGAGATGGACGGCTTCTCGCCGAACGAGAGCGTGATCGTGCTCGCGGCGACGAACCGTCCCGACGTGCTCGACCCCGCGCTCTTGCGTCCGGGCCGCTTCGACCGGCACGTCACGGTCGACCGCCCGACCCGCAAGGGGCGCTTCGACATCCTCAAGGTGCACACCCGCGCGATCCCTCTGGCCGACGACGTCGACCTCGACAACATCGCACGCGGGACCGTCGGCATGAGCGGCGCCGATCTGGCGAATCTGGTCAACGAGGCGGCGTTGCTCGCGACCCGCGAGAACAAAGACAAGGTCGACATGATCGACTTCGACGCGGCGCGCGACAAGGTCATCATGGGCGCGAAGCGCGAGGACATCATCTCGGAGCGCGACAAGCGCTTGACCGCGTATCACGAAGCCGGCCACGCCTTGGTGGCCTGGCTCACGCCCGACGCCGACCCGGTCCACAAGGTCACGATCATTCCGCGCGGACGGGCGCTTGGCGTCACGCAGTTCTTGCCCGAAGAGGACCGGCTCGGCATCAACGAGGGCGAGGTCTACGCGCAGCTCGGCGTCCTGCTCGGCGGCCGCGCGGCCGAAAAGCTGGTTTACAGCCAGCTGACCGCGGGTGCCGCGGAGGATCTGAAGCAGGCGACGCGCTGGGCGCGGATGATGGTCACGCAGTGGGGAATGAGCGCCCGTGTCGGGCCCGTGTTTTTCCGAGCGTCGGAGGAGCACCCGTTCCTCGGCCGCGAAATGGGCGAGGCGCGCGACCATTCCGAGCACACCGCGCGGATCATTGATGAAGAAGTGGCGCGGATCTTGCGCGAAGCCGACGAACGCGCGTACCACCTGCTCGAAGGGCACCGCGAGCAGCTCGAAAAGCTCACCGAGGCGTTGATCGAGCGTGAGGCGATCGGCGTGAAAGAGATCGAGGAGATGATCGGCCCGCGCGTCCGCGGCCATTCGCGCGGCGCAGGCACGAACGGCGTCGCCGTGATGCCGGTCGCGGTCGACGGCCCGCCCGCGGAACCCGCGCACGACGGCGGCGCGGTCGCGGTCGCGATCGATCACCCCGAGTGAGCGCGACGCCGGGTCGATCGATGAACTCCAACCGGAAAGTCGCGCTCGTCATGATCGTGTTCGGGACGCCGACCGGTGCGGCGGCGGCTTGAACTTCCGACGGTTCAGACGGCGCGACCCGGAGTCGAGGCGGCTTGCCGCGCGGTCGACCTTGGCTCCTAAGGGAATCGCGGCTTCCCGGCGGAGACGTCGTGTTTGCTTGGCGAGGGGCGTTTGTTGACCCGACCAGCCGGGATGCAGTAAGTTACTCGCCGACGGTCGTACGAACCTGCCTTAAATCAAGTGGGGGGGGCGAGCACCGATGGATCAGCACACGGATCAAATCGTCGGCATGGTGATGCTCTTGGGGGGCGTCTTCACGGTCGCCGGCGCGCTCTCGAACTGGAGTTGGTATTGGAGCAGTCGTCGGGCACGGACGCTGACGAGTTTGATCGGAGTGCCCGCGGCGCGCGTCCTGTACCTCGTTTTGGGGCTTGTCCTCTCGTCCGTCGGCGTGGCCCTGGCGCTTGGATTCGCGGGCAAGGGTTGAGGGGGCGGCCGTCGTCGCGGACGGCGCAGGGATCAATCTTCGAGACCGCGCGCGGTCTATGACACAGAGAGTTGCGATGACCACAGAGACGGATCCGGTGGTGGTGTGCGCGGGCGGTGTGGTGGCGGACCATACCAGTACGCCGATCGACCACGCCCCCGCGGCGGGCGAGTTGGTCGCGGCCGACGAGCTTCTGCTTACGCTCGGCGGCAGCGCGTGCAACACCTCGGTCGACCTCGTGCGGCTCGGGCTGCGCGCGTCGCTGTGCGCGAAGGTCGGCAACGACGTCTTCGGCCGGATCGTCGCCGACGAGCTGCGCGCCGCGGGCGTCGATACGCGGTTCCTGCACATTGACCCGCGGCACGCGACCAGCCAAACCTTGATCGTGAACGTCCGCGGCCAGGATCGCCGGTTCGTGCATTCGTTCGGCGCGAATCGCGCCCTCGTCGCCGCCGACCTCGACCCCGCGCTCGACTCCAACCCGAAGGTCCTCTACGTCGGCGGCTATTTGATCCTCCCCGCGCTCGATCCCGGCGAACTCGCCGAGCGATTTCGACGCGCCCGGTCGCGCGGCGTCACGACCGTCCTCGACGTCGCGACTCCCGGCCCGGCGGATTATTTAAGCAAGCTGCGCGTGCTTCTGCCCGAGACCGACGTCTTTCTGCCGAACACCGACGAGGCGGCCTTGATTCTGGGCGAGACCGACGCGACGCGGCAGGCGCTCGCCTTTCGCGACCTCGGCGCGCGGCGGGTGGTGGTCACGATGGGGGGTGCCGGCTCGGTGTCGGTTTCGGATGCGATGCGGGTTCGGCTCGGGGCGTACCCGGTGGAATTCGTCGACGGCACCGGCGGCGGCGACGCCTTCGACGCCGGCTACATCGCGGGGCTGGTCGACGGCCTCGACGAGGCTGCGACGCTGAAACTCGCGAGCGCCGTCGGGGCCAGTTGCGTCCGCGCGCTCGGCACCAGCGCGGGGGTCTTCACCCGCGCCCAGGCCGACGCCTTCGTCGCCGCGCATCCGCTGCCGATCGAGTCGTTCTGAACGCAGCCTGCGGCTCGACAACCGCTTGTGACGACGCGGCGGTCGCGTCTGGACGGCGTCGTATCCTCATGGTTGACGTTTGATCGCGAGAAACCCGCGCCGAGGGCAATGCCATGCTCGAAGTAGGCCAACCCGCTCCCGAATTCACGCTTCCCGACCAGAACGGCCGCGAGGTCAGCCTCGCTTCGCTCCGCGGCAAGCCGGTCGTGCTCTACTTTTACCCGAAGGACGACACCTCGGGCTGCACCGCCGAGGCGTGCGCGTTTCGCGACGCCCGCGACCTCTATCGAAAGGCGGGTGCGGAAGTCGTCGGCGTCAGTCCCGACCCGGTGAAGTCGCACGCGAAGTTCGTCGAGAAGCACCAGTTGAACTTCACGCTGCTTGCCGACGAAGGCAGCGTCGTCTGCGGGCTTTACGGCGTTTGGAAAGAGAAGAGCATGTACGGCAAAAAGTACATGGGCGTCGAGCGCACGACCTTCGTGATCGACAAGTCGGGCGCGATCGTCCGAATCTTCCCGAAGGTGAAGGTGAACGGGCACGTCGACGCCGTGCTCGAGGCGGTCGAAGCGCTGCGTTAAGTCGTTGCGGCGACTCGCGTTCAGCCGACGTCGCGCAGCGGGGCGACCGAGGCGTCCGCGTCGACCGTCTCGACGACGAGCTCGAGTTCGTCGCGACGCCCGGCGAGGAAGCGCTCAAGCCGCCGCAGCGCTTTGTATTTCTCGTCGCTGACGCGCGCGACCGACATGCCGAGGATGTCGCTGATCTCGGGCACGGTCGAGCCGTCGAGCCAGAGGTCGACGATCCGGTTTTGCCGCGCGGTGAGAGACTCGTTCCGGGCCTTGTGCAATATTTCACCCAGTTCGAGGCGGTTGCGGTGCCGCTGGTCGACGTCGCTGACGGGCGCATTGGTTTCGTCGAACGACTGGGTCTTGCGGGTACGGCGGACGCGCTTGCGGACCATGTCGATGGCGCGGATCAGCTCGCGGCGCTCGGGTCCTTCCTCGGCGAGCACGAGGTTGAGGTCGAGCTGCCCGGCGCGGGCCTTGCCGAGAAGTCGCACGCAGACTTCCTGGGTGCAGTCGTCCCAAAGGCCCGGGTCGAGACGGGCATTGCGCCAACAGACGGTGCAGTAACGCTGGATGTCGCGCACCAACTCGGTTTCGCTGGCCGACGCGGTGAGCGCCGCCAGGCTCACGACCAGCGCCATCGCCGCGGGAGCGGTGCGCCGACCTCTCGTCGGCGTATCGGCGGTGTTCTTCTCGTGCATCATGCCCTCGTTGATCCATTCCCCGACCAACACGGTCATTGAATTGACCAATCCTACACAAACATCGGACCCATTGGTATGGACTTCTCGCGAGGCGGCGCGCTTTTTCGAGGTCGTCAAGGCGCGGATCGCGAGCGTCGCAGGACCCTGGGACGTCGCGGGCGGGCGATCGTCCAGCCGCGCGCGAGGGCGAGGCGCTTCAGGCGTCGTCGCGGGTGGACGACGACCGCGTGCCCGACGCGTTGCAGCAGCGCGCGGTCGCTCCAGTTGTCGGCATAAGCCACCGAGTCGTCGAGGTCGACGCCGTGCTCGCGTGCCCAGGCCTCCACCCAATACAGTTTGCCCTCGCCGTAACACGGGGGTCCGTCGCCGGTTCCGACGAGCCGGCCGCGCTCGATACGCACCGGGGTCGTAATCGTGTCGTCGCACCCGAGATAAAGACTGAGCGGGTGGATCACGATGCCCGGCGAGGACGAAACGAGCACGACTTTCGTACCGGCCCGCCGCAACGCGGTGAAGTGCTCGACGACCCCGGCGTAGAGCCGCGGCCGGACGTGCTCGGCGAAATTGTCGTACGCGATCCGTTCGAGTTCGACGACCGGAATCCGCGCGATGCTGCGCAGGCCGAAGGCGACGAGGCGGCCGTAATCGAGTCGTCCAAACCGATGTTGCAGGCCGTGATAGAGCGCCCGCAGCACGAACGACCGCTTAATCAGGCCGCGACGTCTAAGAATGCGGGCAAAGAGATAGGTCGTGGTGGCGGCGAGCAACGTGCCGTCGACGTCGACGAAGGCGGCGGTGGGGGCGCGTTCGTAAGTTGGCCAGTTCATGCGTGACCTCCCGCGTCGAGGTCGCGCAGCAGTTCGTCGGCGAGCGTTTCGGCGGCGGCGCGCGACTCGGCTTCGGCGATCACCCGGACGATTGGCTCGGTATTGCTGGCGCGGATGTGCGCCCAGCGGTCGGGCCAGGACAGATGGAGGCCGTCGCGGCGGTCGATCGCGGCGTCGGCCCATCGCGCGGCGATGCGGTCGAAGAGGTGTCCGGCGGCCTGGGGCGCGAGCGCGACCGGCATCCGCGCGGCCTTTTTGATCATCGCGAGCCGCGGCAGCTCGTCGACCAGTTCGGAGAGCCGTCGCCCGGTCGCGGCCATGAGCGCGAGCACGCGCGCGATCGCGACGAAGCTGTCGCGGACGTAGCCGACGGCGGGGTCGATGACGCCGCCGTTGCCTTCACCGCCGAGGATCGCGCCGCGGTTGCGCATCGCGTTCACGACGTGAATCTCGCCGACCGGAGTCCGCACCACGCCGCAGTCGCAGCGCAGCGCCGCCGCCTCGAGCGTCCGCGAGGTTGACAGGTTCAGGACGATCGGCCCGCGCGCTCCGGAGCCGAGCATGTGCATCGCCGCGAGCGCGACCGTGAGCTCTTCGCCGATGTAGCGGCCGGTCTCGTCGATGATCGCAAGTCGGTCGGCGTCTGGGTCTTGCGCGAATCCGACCGCCGCGCCGAGCGCCGGCACGAGCGCCGCGAACCGGCGCAGGTTGTCGGCCGTGGGTTCGGGGGGATGTTCGTAACGGCCGTCGGGGACCGCGCCCAGAATGGTCGTCGCGCACCCGAGCCGGCGGAGCAATTCGCCCCCCAAGCGCCCGCCGGCGCCGTGGCAGGCGTCGAGCGCAACGCGAAAGGCGGAGGCGCGGATCGCGTCGACGTCGACGATGCCGAGCACGCGCTCAAGGTGAGCGGCGTCGGGATCCTCGATCGTCCGGACGCGTCCCAGGCCGCCGACGTCGGACCACGCGAAGTCGCGGCGTTCGAGACGCGTGCGGACAGCCTCGCCCTGGTCGGGACCGAGGACCATGCCGCCGGGTTGAAACAGTTTCAGGCCGTTGTATTCGGGCGGGTTGTGCGAGGCGGAGATTTGCACGCCGCCCGCCGCGCCGAGGTCGACGACAAGCCTGCCCAGCGTCGGCGTCGCGACCGGGCCCGCGACCAGAGCGTCGCGTCCGCAGGCGTTCAAGGTCGCCGCGACGACCGGCGCGAACAGATGCGCCGACGCCCGGCCGTCATGTCCGACGACGACGGACCCGGGGCCAAGCTCGGAGGCGTACGCGGCCGCGTACTCGGCGACGATCACCGGGTCGAGCCCGCGACCCACCCATCCGCGCAAGCCTGAAACACTCGCGATTCGCGTCACTCCGCCGCTCAATTCAGGCTCCCGCACGATCCCGGCCCGGTCTCCTCGGGCGCACTCGACAACCGCGATTCCTGCCGCTTTACGATAGTCCAGCGGACCTTCGAGAACAAGCTTTTCGATGAATCATCGCGTGTCAACTGTGTTGTGCGTCGATGCCGAGTTCGCATGGACGCGGCGTCGCGCTTCGAAAAGTGAGGCCGGACGTATCAGGCGCGATCGCGGGCGCGGCGTTGCTCCGGCGGGCCGGGGTGTTCGCTCCAGGGGGCAAGTCGGAGCGGGAACCGCGGCGGCGCGACGGCCTGGTGCGCGAGCTCGCGGCGGATCCGACGTCGCGACGGGATTTCGACGCCGCGTCGCCAGGCGTCGAGCTTGCCCGCGAGGAACGGCCGGGCGCGACCGCGGAGCGTCCGGTAGACGAGCTGAGCGGCCAAAAACGCGAAGTGCGGAGCGACCGCGAGCGCGAGACGAGGCGTCGGCAGGTTCGACCAAAACAGGAGCTCGGCGTTGCGCGACAGCCTGCGCTGAAGCTCGGGGTTGGTGTGGTCGTACGTGGCCGAGACGTCGTGGAGGATGCGGCATTTCGGCTCGTAAACGCAGTCGAAGCCGGCCCAGCGGAGCCGAAACGCGAGGTCGACGTCCTCGTAATACGAGCCAAAAGAGAGGTCAAAACCGCCGACGAGCCGGAGGGCGTCGGCGCGATAGAAGGCGCTCGAACCGCTGGCGCCCAAAACCTTGCCGGCGGGCTGTTTCAGCCATTTGGTCGCGTGCTGGCCGTGTCCGCGTTTGGTCGGGCGTCCGAAAAAGGCGTAAACGTCGCCCGCGGAGTCGACGCGTTCGGGGTCGCGGCGCATCAGGACGAGCGGAGCGACCGAGCCGACGCGCGCGTCGTCGAACGGCCCCAGGCCGGCCTCGAGCCATCCCGCGGTGACCTCGGCGTCGTTGTTGAGGAGCTGGACGAAGCGTCCGCGGGCGGCGTCGATGCCTGCGTTCGCGGCGGCGCAGAAGCCCTGGTTGCGCGCGAGCCGCACGTGCCTGACGTCGGGATGGTGCGCGGCGAGCCAGGCGGAGGTGTCGTCGATCGAGGCGTCGTCGGCCACGATGATTTCGATCGCGAGATGAGCGGGACGGTGCCGCGCGAGGCTCGCGAGGCAGGTTGCGAGCAGCTCGCGGCCGTTGTAGGTGGGGATCACGATCGAGCAGACGAGCGCACTCACGCCGGCGGCCCTTTGCGCGGCGGCGACCACGACGTTTTGCCTTGAAAGACGTGCTGGACCGTCATGAACAGGATCTTGAAGTCGAACCAAAAGGTCCAACGCTGAATGTAGTCGAGGTCGTACTGGAGCCGCTTGCGGAGCGACGTCCGGCCGCGCCAGCCGTGCACCTGCGCCCAGCCGGTCATGCCGCCGGGGACCGAGTGGCGGAGGTCGTAGTCGGGCCAGTCGTCGCGGAAGCGCTCGACGAAAATGGGCCGCTCGGGCCGCGGGCCGACGAGGCTCATGTCGCCGCGCAGGACGTTGAAGAGCTGCGGCAGTTCGTCGATGTTCGACCGTCGCAGCCAGGAGCCGACGCGCGTGCAGCGCGCATCGTGATCGGCCGCCCAGATCGGTCCGGTCGAATTCTCGGCGTCGGTCCGCATGCTCCGAAACTTGATGATCCGGAAGATCCGACCGCCCCGACCGACGCGTTCCTGCGTGTAAAAAATCGGTCGGCCCGAGCTGATCCAAATCAGCGTGACCACCACCGCAAACAAAGGCGAGAGCACGAGCAGCCCGAACCCCGCGGCGGCGACGTCGACGATGCGTTTCGCGAGCCGCGCGCCGGGCCAGGTCCAGATTGCGACGGGCAGGTCGTCGACGAGGTCGAGGTCGGGACCGTCCGCGGGCCCCGGCTCCTCGCCGACCCAGTGCACCGCGACGTCGCGATCGGTGAACTGCTCGATCTGGACCCGCAGCCGTTGCGCGGCCCGTCCGGTGAGTGCGATCACAAGATGAGTGGCTCTGGAGTGATCGAGAATCTGCGCAAGCTGTTCCACCGAACCGATGACGGGGACGGGGTCGGCGGCGGGGTGGACCGCGAATTGGCGTCCGAGCCGAGGCCCTCGGTAGAGGCCGTGGCCGGCATCGACGAAGCCGACGACGGGCATGCCGCGCCAGGGCCCTTGCCGCAGACAGCGCGCCAGCCTGCGACTATCGCGTCGCGCACCGATAATGAGCACGCGACCGGCGGTCGCACGCGCCGCCCCCGCAAGACGTCCCGTCAGTTCGAGGGGATTATTCATAGGCCGGCACCGATCCGTCGGTGTTGGTTCGCGCGTCGCGAAGGGGCCGGAGGGGAGGCCCGTTGCGGCTCGCATCGATCCGGGACGACGCGCCATCCGTGGCGCGCCCCTCGACACAGAGATTCACTCAAGCTCTACCATCGACAAATCCGACGCATTCTTACACAGATTTCGCTAAACTTGCGCGAACTGGGCCGGGTCACGGGACGACCGCGGCCGCAACCGTCGCGGAGGCAGCCCGGCGTGTCATCGTCGCCGCACGAACAGTCGAGCCGTCAACGGACGCGGCCCGTGGTTTCGGTTGTGATCGTCAACTACAACAGTTGGCCCGATACGACCAGGCTCGCGGGCAGCCTCGCGCAGGCTCCCGAGGTCGCCGACGCCCGTGCCGAGGTCGTCGTGGTCGACAACGCGTCGCACGAGCCGCCTCCCGAACAGTTCGTCAACCCTCCGCGGGGCATCACTTTGGTCCTCCGCGAACACAACTCGGGATTCGCCGCGGGAGTAAACGCCGGCCGCCGCGCCGCGCGCGGCAACTGGATCCTCATCCTCAACCCCGACGTCGTCGCCGGCCCAAACCTGATCCGGCAGGTGCTCGATCGGGTCGATGCCTTCGACCCCGACAGCCCGCCTGGACTGGTCGGATTCGGCCTGCGCAACCCCGACGGCTCGCGACAGCCCTCCGTCGGCGCGTTTCCCAACTTGCTCCGAACGGTCTGGGAGCAGCTAATACCACGCACCCGCCGGAAATACCAGGCCGGTTGGCGGATCCAAGCCGGCCCTGTCCCGTGGGTCACCGGAGCGTGCATGCTCGCAAGCACACTGATGCTCGATGACGTAGGAGGGATGGACGAGGATTTCTTTTTGTATTACGAAGAGGTTGCGTTGTGTCGCGCGGCGTGGCGACGGGGGCGGGAAGTCTGGTACGACCCCTCGGTCGAAGTTGTCCACCTGCATCCGTTGCAGAACCGCACGGTCTCGCCGCAGTTGCGCGTGATCACCCGGCACAGCAAGCTTTTGTATTTCCGTAAACACTTGCCGTGGTGGGAGTTCGAGTTGCTGGCGGGGTTTGTGGCGGGCGAGGCCCGGGTGCGCGGCGCCTGGAGCCGACTGCGTGGTCGGCGAGCCGAGGCGTCTGCCTGGGACGCGATCGTCGGCCTGACGAGTTCGATTCGGCGCGGCGGCGGGCCGCGCGGACGTCTGGTCCTCGAACTTGCCGAACGCGCGACCGCGATTGCGGACGCGGACCACTCGGCGAGTCGCGCCGACCTGCCCGGCAGGCGACATCGGCAACGTCTCGGACTGTTTCTGAACGCATGGACGCGTGGACCGGCGGCAGCTCCGCCGGCCCGAGGTCGAAAGGATGGACCGGGGTGTCAATGCGACAACACGCGGCGCGAATCGCGCTCCTGATGGCCGCCTCCGCCGGCATGCAAGCCTGGCTGGTCGCACACACTGAGATCCTTTTCGCCGACGGGCTGCGTTATGTCGCACAGGCGCGGCAGTTGGACGAGGGGCACTGGTCGGACGCCCTGGTGCGCGCGGTCGACCACCCGGTGTATCCGGCGGCGGTGGCGGCGGTGCATCGCGGGTTGATCGACGGTTCGTCGCCGCAGGATTGGCAATTGTCCGCGCAGGCGGCGTCGGCGCTGTTTGGGGTTTTGATCGTGATCCCGATCTACCTCGTCGGCCTCGAGCTGTTCGGCGCGACCGCGGCGTGGCTCGCGTGCATCTTTGTGACGCTGACGCCGCTCTGGGGTCACGTCTTCGCCGACGCTCTCAGCGAGAGCACGTGTTTATTCTTTTGGACGTTCGGGCTTTGGACGGCGTTGCGATTTCTGCGCGAGGGCCGGTTCTTTTGGCTGCCGCTCACGGTCCTCGCGGGGGGGCTTTCGTATTGGACGCGGCCCGAGGGGGCGCTGTTGCCGGCCGCGCTCGCCGCGACCTTGCTGATGATGCCGTTCTCGCGTTCGATTCGGCTGCATTGGCCGCGCTGGTGGGCGGCCGTCGGACTGCTCGTGATCGGGCCCGCGCTGGTGATCGGCCCTTACCTCGCGCTTCGCGGGGGGGTGGGTACGAAGCCCGCGGTGGCGCGGCTGCTCGGACTTGCGCCGAAGTCGGCGGCGCTCGCGGTCGAGCGTGAACGGCCGCTCGACCCGGATCAGTCGATGCTCAAGACCGCGATTTTGGCGGCCCGCGCCACGGCGCTGGCGGTCGGCGGCGCGACGAGCTGGCCGCTTGTTCCGCTCGCCCTGCTCGGTTTCCTGACGGCGAGCCGCGGTTCGGACGAAGAGCCGTCGTACCGCGCGCGACGTCGCCTGCTGCTCGCGATTTTGCTCGCTGCGTCGCTGCTCGCGCTCATGCGTCTGCACGCGACGGGCGGCTATTGCACACCTCGGCACGCGATGATGCCGTCGCTCGTTCTCTTGATCGCCGCGGCGGGGGCGGTCGCGCGCATCGTCGGCAACTGGCACATCGACGGCGCGCGACTCGGGCTCGGCGAGGGCACCTTCCACGCGGGACCGGCGGCGTGGGCCGCGGTGGTCGTCGCGCTGTTCGCGATCAACGCCGGCGGCCTGTTCGCCCCGATCAACCGCGGCATGCGCGGCTATCGCGACGCCGGCGAGTGGATCGCCGCGCACGTCCCGGCCGAGGCCCGCGTCGTCGACGTCACCGGCTGGACCCAGTTCTACAGCGGACGTCCCGGCTACACCTTCGCGACCTTGATCGCCGCGCCCGGCGACCCCGCGCTCCGCTGGGTCGTCGTCCGCGACGCCCACCTCCACGGCCCTTGGGATTATTGCACGAAACTCAGGGCCCTCGTCGACGGCCTCGAACCCGTCGAGTCGTATCCGCCGGTGCATAAAAAAGGGTATGCTCAGGTGTATATTTACGACCGGCTCTCGCCGCGACGCTCGGTCGCCCACGCCGACGTCGACGCCTCGCGGCGCTGACTCGCGAATCCGTGCGTTTTGCCCGTCCCCGCGCAGAGGAGGCGCCCGCGTGTCTGACCCGGCAACGTCGACAACCTCGAAGGCAAACGCGCCGGCCGGCCCCGCCGCGCCCGCCGAAGACGGCTTCCGCCCCGGCGCGGCCTACGTCCTCGCCGTCGCGCTCGGATACCTCGCCTGCCTCGTCGCGGCGACCTGGCCCGCCTGCGCGACCCTCTCCACGCATCTGCCGTCGCTCGTCGACCCGCTCC
>JAJYDB010000399.1 GCA_021777845.1 Planctomycetota bacterium | reverse complement strand
CTGCTGTTTTTCGTGCCGTTTTACTCCTTGTATTACACCTTCACGCGTTACGACGAGGCAAAGTATCCGTTTCGACTCGTGTTCACGGCGATCGCCCTGATGATCACGGCCTCGGTGCTGACGAGCACCGGAATGGTGCAAGGCCGGGCGGGTCAGATGGTCGCGCAGGTGAACGGGATCGACCCGAACACGGTCGGGGCGAATCCGCCGTTCATGCCGAATCCGAACGCGGGTCAGCCCAACTTCAATCCGCCGATCCCGCAGCCCAACTTCATGCCCCCGCAAGCTCCGCGCCCGGGCGGTCCAAACCCGACCTTCGGCAATCCAGGGAACATGCCGGCGCGGCCGAATATCCCGGGGCCGCGGTTCGGGATGCGCTTCGGACCCCGCCCGCGTACCGGACCGCCCTCGATGCCCGCGCCCGATCCCGCCAAGACCGCGCAGATCGTCGTCGAGAACCTGCCCGACGAGCAGTCGCGCAAGTGGGCGGTGAAACGGCTCGGCGAGTCGTTGCAGGGCTACGTTTCGGGGTGGGCGATGACCTGGACGCACGAAGGGTCGACGGCGACGATCAGCGTCTGGCCGATCACCGAGATGGGCGGCCTCTCGGAGCGACTCAACTTCGGGTCGGTCACGCACCTCGACGTCGGCGCGAAGCGGATCGAGATGATCGCGCGACTCCCCTCCAAGGAAGAGATGGCGGCGTATCTGGGACCCGAACCCTCGAAGCCGGCCGACGCCCCGAGCGGCTCCGACGCCAACCACGTCCCCGCCGACGCCGACTTCGCGACCGCGATGATCGCGCAGCTCAAGTCGCCCGACAAGAGCCGTCGGCACGATGCGATCCGCAAAATCAAAGGCGCGCCGCCCTCCGACGACCCTGAAAAACGCGCTCGGGTGGCGCAGGCGCTCGAGGCGATGCTCGGCGACCCCGACGGCTTCACGCGCTCCGACGCGATCAAGGCGTTGTCGGTTTGGGGCGGACCTGAAAACACGCCGGCGCTCGTGAAGACCCTCGCCGATCCCGAATTCGGCGTGCGCTGGGCGGCGCTCGACGCGTTCGCGGTCACCGCCGATCCCGCCGCGGCCGGGGCCGTCGCCGCGTTCCTCGACAAGGACGGCGGCAAGGCGTCGAAAGCGCTGAAGGCGATGGGCCCGAAGGCGCAGACCTCGGTCTGGACGTATCTCAAACATGAAAACGTCTTCGTGAGGTGCGATGCGTGCAAGGTGCTCGCCGTGATCGGCACGGTCGACAGCGTGCCGCCGTTGATGGCGATCGCGCGTCGAGGCGGCCGCGATTTCGACGTCAAGGAAGCCAACACCGCGCTCTACGCGATCCGCGACCGCGACCCCGACGGCTTCAAAAAGGCGATCTCCGCGAAGCCGGTCCGAGCCAAAAAGTCGAAGTGACCCGCGGACGAGCGCAGCCCGCTCGGCGTCGACGTCCGACGTCACCTCAATCAAAGGAGTCAAACACAAATGGGCAAGCCCAATGAGTCGCCCGCGGCCGGCGTGCTCGTCGCGTGGCGCACCGAACTGATCGTCGCGTGCGTCGCGCTCGGCTCGATCTTGATCGCCGCGCCGTTGTCCGCGGGCGTGCACGACGTCCGTTTGTTCTCGATCATCGGTGTTTTGGCGTTCGCGCTCGTCGCGATCGTCGGGTTTGAGCGTTTGCGCCGCGTTGCCGAAGAGGAGAGTCCGCGACAAGCGCAGTTGCTCACGGTTCCCGGCTACGCGTTCTATTACGTCGCGACGCGCTTCAACCGCGCGGCGCGGCCGTTCGCGCTGCTCATGTTCGCGACCGGAGGACTGGCGCTCGCGGGAATTGCGCAGGTTGCGTTCAGCGCGGACGAGCCCGAGGTTGACATCGCCGCGCCGTTGCAATCGCCCGCGACCTCGAATCCCGCTCCCGCGCCGCTCGCCGTTGCCGGCCAGCATCCGATCCCTCCGCCCGCGCCGCAGGCGGAAGCGAAAGCCGCACCCGCGCCGAAGGCGAAACCCTCGCCCGCGCCGAAACCGGACGACAACGCAACGGCAGGCAACGGCGACGTCGCCGCGAACGACGCGCAGCCCGAACTCGCCGCGAACGCGCCTGCTCAACCCGCTCAGCCTGCTCAACCCGCGCCGCCCGCTCCGCCTGCTCAGCCCGCGCCGAAGTTGACGTCCCCGAGCGGTCCGCGTCCGCCCGATGCCGACGTCGTCGCGCAGGCGCTGTTCGACCTCGCGGGCTCCGACGCGAATCGACGTCGCGACGCGCTCCGCAAGCTGCGTGAACAGATGCCCGGCAACGACGAAGTCCTGCGTCTGAAGGTTTCGCGCGCGGTCGAGACGATGCTCGACGACTCCGACGGCGGCGTCCGCAACGACGCGCTGGCGGCGCTCACGATCTGGGGCGGGCCGGAGAGCACCCCCGCTTTGGTGCGCGTGCTCGACGACAAGTCGAAGGGGATGTCGGGCCAGGTGCTCGAAGCCTTCATGTTTTTGCGCGACCCCGCCGCCGCCGAGGCCGTCGCGCGTTGGGTTGACAAGGACGGCAAGGCGGTCCCCGTGCTCAAGGTCCTGGGACCCGCCGCCGAAGCTCCCGTGATCAAGATTCTCGACCATGAGAACGTATTTGTCCGATGTGAGGCGTGTCGGATTCTGGCCGAGGTCGGCGGGCCGGCGTGTCTCCCGAAGTTGACGGCGATCG
>JAJYDB010000133.1 GCA_021777845.1 Planctomycetota bacterium | reverse complement strand
TCGAGCCGTCCTTTACTTTCGCGATCGTCTCGACTCGGGGCTTGTGGTAGCGCCAGCAGAGGCCCGCGACGACCGACAGATTCTTCAACTTGGCGGCCTCGTTCGCGGCGAGAAACGCCCGGACACCTGGAGCGTCGACCGCGACCGGCTTCTCGACGAAGCAATGAGCCCCTTTTTCAACCGCGTAGGCGAAGTGGATCGGCCGGAAGTGCGGCGGCGTAGTCAGCAGCACGACGTCGGACTGGTCGATCACGTGTTTGTAAGCGTCGAAGCCAACGTATTTACGGTCGGCCGGAACCTCGACGCGGTCGCCGACGGCCGACGACTTGAGCGTCGACAGACTTTGCTCGAGCCGATCAGAAAAAGCGTCTCCCATCGCGACCAGCCGCGTGTTTTTATCGGCGGTGAGCGCCTGTTCGGCCGCGCCGGTACCGCGACCGCCGCAACCGATGAGCCCAACCTTTAAAATGTCGCTGCCCGCGGCATGCGCGCGACCCATCAAACTCGCCGTCACCGCCGCCGCGCCCGCCGCCTGAGCCACAAACCCGCGACGCGTCGTTTCCAGAGGGTTCGACATCAAGACGCTCCTTAGCAAAGGTGGGATGTTCACGGAGCCGGCGGGGCGGTCGCAAACGACCTTCAGGCCGGATTGGGAACCTAATTATAAAACGACCGCCGCGCGCACGCCGGCCCGAACCGTCGTCGCTGCCGACGTTTCGATTCGTACTTTATTTACACGCCTCGGCGGCCTCGCGCAGGGCCTTCGCCATATCGGCGATCTTCGGCCAGCGCTCTTCCTTACGACGCGCGATGCCTTTGCGCAGAATCGCGCAGACGGCCGCGGGCAGCGTGGGGTCGGCCCGCGCAGGGTCGAGTGGGTCGGTGTTGATCCGCTGGAGCATCATCGCCATGGAATTCGTCGCGTCGTACGGCAATCGGCCCGTGAGCAATTCGAACGCGACCGCTCCGTACGCGAAGGTGTCGAGCCGTTCGTCGGTCGATTCGCGACGGATCAACTCGGGCGCCATGTATTGCAGCGAGCCGGTCCGGTTGCCCGGCTTCCGGAACGCCGACGTGTTGGGCACAGCCAAGCCAAAGTCGATCAGTTTGACCGTCCCCTCGCGATCAACCAAAAAATTGCGTGGATTGATATCGTGGTGGATATAGTTGCTTGCGTGCACATACGCAAGTGCCTCGGCACCCTGAGCGAGCAACTCCAGTTTGCGCTTCAGATCCGCCGCGCCGGTTTCGCGAATGTATTGCAGGCTGAGGCCGTCGACGTACTCCATCACGATGAAATGCTCACCCCGCGTCGTCAGGCCGAAGTCGAACGTCCGCACGATGTTCGGATGCACGAGCTGGGTCCCGATCTCGCCCTCGCTAAGCCGAGCCGATGTACGAGCGGCGGCCGCGGCGTTCTTCTCGACGTGCTGCACCTTGAGGCAGACCGAACGCCCCGTCGTGTTATCGACCGCACGATAAACCCGCGACATGCTCCCGCGCGCGGTTTCCGAAACGATCGTAAACCGCCGCTCGATGTTCACCTTCGGCAGCTTTTTCGGCTTCGGCACCGCCCCGCCTTTTCCGTTCGGCGTCGACCTCGACGTCGATTTTGAGGGGGTTGTCGGCTTCGAACCGAAAAGCTGCTTCAGCTTGCCCAGCATGCACACGTTCCCGACGGGGTTCGCACCAATCGCCGACATCCGCAGCGTACGTTCGACATTAAAACATAAACTCCGCGCGGATCTTCATTCAAAGTACGTCAATCCGCCCGTTTTGGGACGTACATCTTAAATGAATCCCCAGATTCACAACACATGCATGAGGGCGTGCGCAAAATCGACGGTCCCAGCGCCGTTCGAGAGAGATGCGGCGGAGCGGGACCGTCGATCCCGAGGAAGCTCAGGATCACGGTCTGCGTGTACTTAAGTTGGAGGGAGTGCCCAGGCCCTCTGGGTTACTTGACCTTTTCGATCCAAAAACGTCGCCTCGAGCCTCGTGGCGGCGGCATTGGAGATGAGGAACGGGATGTTGACGAGTCCGCACCTCTGGGTAGACATAATCAGGACCGTTGTATGGACGATGTTCTCCCCGGCAATCGCCTCCACCAACGACGGATTCGAGCTCTTGACAAAGGGAAGCTTGAATCACGGCGGGAGAGGTTAAGGGTTGAGAACAGGATCAAGATGCCCTTAGAGGAAAGGTGGGCCGGCAGGGTTCTTGATGGGCGTCGAGTCCATTGGCTTAAGCGCGGGGCCGCCGTTTACCGGGAAGAAGTTGCCTTGTGCGGAGAACGAGTCGCCATGCGGGATGGTGCCCTGACGGACAACCGAGGCTCCCAACCTTAGCAAGACCCTTGAAGGCACGTGCATCCTGAGTCTCGGCTCGATTTGGACCGCGGCATTCGTGACGGCGTCGCCGGCCCGCTGCAGGTAAGTCGATCCGTGGAGTTTGTTGTCGTCTTGAGCCGAGCCGCGGCTTGGCACCGGCCCGCCGATCCTCTCGAACGTCAGAGTTTCCGTCGTGGTGCTGAGTTTCACTCGACACGGCCGCTTGTTCCTAAAAGTCGGGCGCGGTGACGAGGTTCAATCCGCGGCCGCCCCACGTTCCCGTCAGTTCATCGAGCGGACCCAGTTGCCTAGAGATAACTTAGACCGTGTTCGAGTCGCGAATCGAGTCCCTCGGAGTGCCCGCAGCGACCGCGTCCGACCTTTTGGCGCCTGCATCCTGTGCCAGTGCCCCAACAATTTGATCGCTGCCCAGAACGATCGTTGCACCCGCCGCGGCGCTTGCGATACGCAGGAACCGATGTCTGGATTCGAACTCGAACTTCTCAATTTCATCAACCATCGCTCGCTGCCTCGTTACAGTCGAATGAGGATTTGCGAGTACGGTGATTCTCTTCGTTGTTGCGCACACTGTTAAAACGTGAACAGCATGATATGACGAGATTGATAGTGAAGATTCGCGGATGGTCGCGACGAGTGGCGGCTTAGATATCAGCGTGTGAAGAGTTTGGCCGCTGTCAATTCGCGCCGACAGGTTCCGGGGCGATCCTGGGGGGCCGAGCCAAGCCGCGTGAGAGTCAACACGGCCAAGTTTTCTTTCGTTGTTCAGATTTAGGAAGCACGAATTGGACCGCGGCGCCGGTCACTCGGAGTCGTGCCACTTCATCGCGCGGTCGTGCTGCATCGGGGCAATACGCAGCTTAATATCGCCGTCCTGAAAAATTCGGACCGTCCCATTCGACTGGCTGACGACTATTGCGAGCGACTGGGTCACGTTCGTTATCGCCGCAGCGGCCCAGTGTCGAGTACCAAGTCCCTTCGGGAGCGAGAGCCCGGTCGTCGGCGCGTCGATTATGCGACAAGCTGCCTCGACGGTTCCATCACGCGACACCACGAATGCCCCGTCCATCTGCGCGATTTCTTTGATCGCCTCGCGGACGCGGTTGTCGCGCAAGTTCCGCTCGCGGCGGGTGTACCCGCGAAACGGGTCGAACCCTAGGGTCCGTGACCTCGACAGCACGCGACGAAAGTCGCCGACCACGATGAGCGTGCCGACCGCCTTCCCCTCCCGCCCCTCGCGGCCGATTTCGACAGCCAAGTCCACCACGGCGCGCAAGGTCTCAAGCGGAACCGAGGTCTCAAGCGCCTTCAAGTCGCGCGGCGAGAGTCGCTCCAAATGCTCGCCGAGCCGAACCACTGTGCACGAGTCAAGCGCATCGGCCTCGAACCCCGAATAGACGACCACGACCTGATCGCCCGCCGACAGATGATCGTTCGCGACCGCCTCAAGCAAAGCCAGAGAGATTCTCTCGACGATTGGCAAATCGCCGCGCTCGACCTCGATTGGCACCAGACCTGCCTGGCGAATTGCGTCCGCCTGACGCGCGGTTGCGGCGACAACCAACGTCCTTATCCCGTCGCATAGCGACCGCAATTCGTCCCAGTCGAACGTCCCCTCGGGCAGTACGACCAGAGCGGTTGCGCCTAAGCGATGAACCGCGTTCCGAGCCAACTCGATGAGCTCGAGGCCGGCCGAAGGCCGACTCATAGCAAGCACGGTCGGGGTCACGCGACGACGCCTTTCTGATGATCGGAGCGTAGGTCGCCCGACATCGCCGCGAGCCGTCCATTGCCCGCGACGGACGACGTCGGGTCGACCGTCCCACCCCTTTACGTTTGCATGTACGCCTTTGTTCCCTCGAAATAGGGGACCAAACCGCGACCGGGATACTCGACAGCGACAAGGTCGCGGACTTCCAGGATCAACCAAACGCGTTCGAAGTCGCGTCAGAACTTCACTTTGCGGGTTTCGCGGCCTCTTTTTTCGGCTCCGCGGGTTTCGGGACCTCTTTTTTCGGCTCCGCTTTCTTCTCGACCGGAGCCGGCTTCGACGCTTCCTTCTTAGGCTCAGGCGAAGCGGGCTTATTCGCCTTTTTCACCGCGTCGATCGCCGCCGCCAGTTTAAGCTTCCGACGGTCGTACCAATCCTGTAGTCCGCCCGAGGGCTGGATAATCCGCACATCCTTCTGTGCAATGTATCCCTCGAGCTTCCCGGATCCGGTAAACCAAGCGCCGAAAACCTCGGGGCTGACCCCCTTGTGGTCCTTCAATGTCGCAATATCCTCAGCCCGGCCGGTAATCAGAATATCGAGCACGGGAGGGGGGTCGATCGTCGTCTCGATCAGGCCGGCCTCTTGAGCCGCGACAACGGCCTCGGCGATCGCCGTCCAGGCCTTGTCGATTTTGTCCTGAACGCTTTTCGGGACTTCCTTTTTCACGGGCGGGGCCTTCGGCTCTTCTTTTTTGGGAGCCGCTGCCTTTGTGTCCGCCTTCTTTGCTTCCTGGGCGTACAAGACGTTCCTGTTCGAGAGTCCGTAACCGATCAGGAACGCCGCCGACACCGCTATCGTCATAATCCTGCGCACCACGAAACCTCCTGACCCTGGATGAAGGGACGATCCAAACATCTCGCCCGCTCGACCCTGGCACGGACGATGAATATGCCAAGTGTAATGGTCGCGCGGCCTCGTTGCTAGGGCGGACCTGAATGAAGCCGGGCGGGACTATCGTAGCGACTGAACAATCCAAGCCGCCGCGTTGTTGGGCGTTAACGCGCTTCCGCGGTGTTCGACCTCGAGCGGCTCTCGGCCTTTAACTTGGAATTTGGTCGCGCCGGGGCAGACTTTGGGTCGCGGCCGGCTTGGTCTCGGGGACGGCGGGCTCGAGAAAACACATCGCCGACCGTGTCCCGACCAGCAGGTTGTCGCAGCCCGGCTGAAGGACCATGCGAAGCGTGTTACCTACTCCGGCGTTGCGGTTCACGAGGCGATACACCTTCAGTGGCGTCCCGACGAGGTTGAAGACGATCAGGTCGGTTTGAGCGTTCTAGGTCAGCAGCCGATGATGCTTTGCGTCGAAGCAGATCGTCTCCGGAAACGGTCCCGCCTCGATCACTGCGACGGGCCGGTCGAGGTCGTTCAAATGATACCGATAAGTGCCGTACTTCTGCGGCGGGTGCGAGTTGTCAGGGATGTAGTCGCCGCCGCCGGACGGCATGGCGATCAGTTCGCCGTCGCCGCTTAACACCAGGTCTTTCGGATTCTGGCCAATCCGCGGGCCGGTCGCGTCGAGCCACATTTTGACGCCGTCGAGACGGAGGTAGAGGATTCACTCAGAGCCGACCGCGTAAAGCCGTGTGCCATCGGGGCTGACGTTCGCAGACGCGAAGCCGACCTCGCGACCTAATCGTGTCGCGTCTTAGAAGCCGAGCGAGCGTCCCTTCACGAGGTCGAGGATTTCGAGCAACCCGCAATCCTTGCCGGGCGCCTGCTGCGGGGTCGCGAACGCCAGGGTCGAGTTCGGAAACGAGACGACGCGCGTGACTCCAGCCGTCGCGATGCGCTTCACGACCGCGAGTGTTCCGGGGTCAATATGCTAAACCTCCTGGGTTGAGTTCATCGCGACGACACGTCCCGGCGACGACAGTGCGAGCCACGAGCAGGGTCGACCAATATCGAGCCGCGCGCGCTGGACGAGTCCGTCGGCCGCGATGCGCCGGAGCACCCCCGCGTTGTTCGTGAGTAAGTAGAACGACTCGCCGTCGGTCGACCAGACGGGGCAAGGCAGCACGTCCTTCGGCTGACCCGGCATGTCGATGAGAATGCCGTACGCTTCCGATCGATACTCATGCATTGCGGGGCCGCCGCAACTCAGGACGAGCAGTACAAATAAGAGCGCGGCCGACCAGCCTCTTACGCATCGGCATGTCCTCACGAAATGTTGCAGGCATCTCTGCGTCGGGGCTGCCGCCGCAACCCGGACGGATGCGGATTCGTTCGCGATCAGGCTTCTATCGTTCGCCGCCGATGGTTGAGGGTCGATAAACATACCAGAGGCGTCCGCCCCGCAGCCAGTCCGGCAAGCGCCTATCCACAAGCGGCGGCCTCGCGTGCGGGCTTGGTTTCGAGCCTCGCAGCGTGCCTGTCACTGTTGAGCAACCCGCTTGCCCGACCCTCCCAAAAAGCCGCGGCTGGTTTGATCGTTGATACGTCCTGCGTTACAGTGAAGCTCGAAAAAACGAGACGAGGAGTTCGACGAGCGATTTCGCGCGTTTCGGCGGTTGCCGACCATCGTGGTTGCCGTCTCGCTCGTTGTGCGGTGACGAGACTGCAACGGCGATGTTCGCGCGGCCTCGTCGCTAGGGAGGACCCGAACAAACGTGTAGCCCGGTCGCCGGCTTGATCCTTTGGTCTGGCGAGGTTACGCTCGATGTTCAACAATCCTCCATCTGGCCCGTGCCGCTTAAAGCGAGGCGCCGAGATTCGATGCGCGGTTTTTTCGTTTTCCTAGCGGCGTTCGCGTCGGTTGTCCTTTCGGATCCGGCTGTCCGCGGCGACGAGCCCGCTCGGCCGTCTGGGTCTCCGAAAGTCGCCGTTGCTGTAGACGAAGCCTTGTTTCGCGAGCGGGTTGCGCCGATTTTGGAGTCGCGTTGCGTCCGTTGCCACTGTTCGAAGGCGGCGAAAGGTGGTTTGACGCTCGACACCGCGGAGGGTTTGGCGCGCGGCGGCAAGGGAGGGCCGGCGGTCGCGCCGGGCAAGCCGGGAGAGAGTTTGCTGTTGGAGATGGTCGCGGGCGAGTCGCCCGAGATGCCGAAGTCGGGCAAGCCGCTTTCGAGGTTGGAAGTTGCATCTTTGCGGAGTTGGGTTGAGGCGGGCGCGCACTGGCCGTCGGGGGTGAGCCTGCGGGATCGTGCAAAATCGGCGGCCGACTGGTGGGCAATCAAGCCGCTCGATCGGCCCAAGCCGCCATCGGTGCGAGACACTTCTTGGTCGCGGACCCCGATCGACCGATTCGTGCTCGCTCGGCTCGAAGAAAAGGGGCTGCGGCCGAACCCCGAAGCCGACCGCCGCACATTGATTCGGCGATTAACGTTCGATTTCCACGGGCTGCCGCCGACCTGGGACGAGACGCAGGCGTTCGTCGCCGACTCCCGGCCCGACGCCTACGAGCGGTTGGTCGAACGATTACTCGCGTCGCCGCGCTACGGCGAGCGCTGGGGACGATTTTGGCTCGACATCGCCCATTACGGCGACACGCATGGATACGACAAGGACAAGCGTCGGGACCACGCCTGGCCTTATCGCGACTATGTCATCGCGTCCTTCAATGATGACCTGGCCTATTCGCGGTTCGTGCTGGAGCAGGTGGCGGGCGACGTTTTGTGGCCGAACGCGCGGCGGGGACAGGTGGCGACGGGTTTCCTCGCGGCGGGGCCTTGGGATTTCGTCGGGCATGCCGAACTCCGCGAGGGTACGGTCGACAAGCTGAAGGCCCGACTCATCGATCGCGACGACATGCTCGCAAACACGATTGCGACTTTCAACAGTTTGACGGTGCACTGCGCGCGGTGTCACGACCACAAGTTTGACCCCATCCCGCAACGCGATTATTACCGTCTCCAGGCGGTGTTCGCGGGTGTCGACCGCGGCGATCGACCTTGCTCGCCGGCGGTCGCGAGTAACTCCGCGACATCTGCGACGCTCCCGCCTTGGGAGCGGGCCGAGGTTGTTTACACGGTTGTTTCGCACGCCCCGCGACCGATCCAACTGCTGTACCGAGGGGACGTCGAGCAGCCGCGCGAACCGTCTACGCCCGGAGCGCTCTCGTGCGTGCCCGGCATCGATGCCGACTTCGTCGCCAGCGCCGATCAGGTTGAAGGCGAGCGTCGCGCAGCGCTGGCGCGTTGGCTGGCAAGCCCGCGGAATGCACTCACGTGGCGATCGATCGCGAATCGCGTCTGGCAAGGACATTTCGGCCGCGGAATTGTCGACACGCCCAGCGATTTCGGCCGCAACGGCTCAGCGCCGACCCATCCCGAGCTGCTCGATTGGCTCGCGGTCGAGCTGCTCGAGAACGGGCAGTCGCTCAAGTCGCTGCATCGAGTGATCGTCGCGAGCGCCGCGTATCGGCAAACTTCCGCCGCCGACGCGAACCGAGCGGCGATCGACGCCGACAACCGCTTGCTCTGGAGGATGAACCGGCCCCGCCTCGACGCCGAGGAGATCCGCGATGCCGTGCTGGCCGCGAGCGGCGACCTCGACGACCGCATGGGCGGACCCGGATTCGATCTGTTTCGCTTTAAAGATGATCACTCGCCGATCTATGATTTCGGCGACGCGACAGTGCTCGACCGGCCGGAGTCGCGGCGCCGTTCGGTTTATCGGTTCAACGTCCGGAGCGTGCCGAATCCGTTTCTCGAATGCCTCGACGCGGCCGACCCGAACGTTTCGGTGCCGGTCCGAACGAGCACGATCACGGCGCTTCAGGCGCTCGCGATGCTCAACGATCGCTTTGTGCTGCGTGCATCGCGATCGCTGGCAGGCAAGATCGAATCGCAGTTCGTCGACCCGTCGCGGCGCGTCGACGAAGCCTGCCGGCGCATTCTCGGCCGCGCAGCGACGCCGGACGAAATACGAACGCTCTCCGCACATACGATCAAGCACGGACTCGCCGACTGCTGCCGGATTCTGTTCAATACCAGCGAGTTCATGTTCGTTGATTGAGGTGAAATTATGATCCGGCCTGCACCCTCGCTCCGTCGTCCGCTTGATCGCCGCTCTTTTTTGTGGCGGTCGGGTGGCGGACTGGGCGGTATTGCCCTCGCGAGTCTACTGGCCGAGGATGGCTTGCTCGGGGGTGAGGTGGGGGGGCCCGCGCGACCGAGGCCGGAGTGGAACGGCGGTTTGCATCATCCGGCGAAGGCGCGAAGGGTGGTGCAGCTTTTCATGTCCGGCGCGGCGAGCCAGTGCGACACGTTCGACTACAAGCCGGCTCTGATCAAGAAGAACGGCGAGAAATTCGACCCCGGCCGTAAGGTTGAGCTGTTCCAGAGCGTGCCCGGGTCGGTGATGAAAAGCCCATGGAATTGGCGGCCGCGCGGCGGTTGCGGGAAGTTCGTCAGCGACCTGGTACCGCATCTGGGCGAGTTGGTCGACGAGATGGCCTTTCTGCACGCGATGGTAGCGACCTCAAACGTGCATGGGCCGGCGACGTTCATGCAGAACACAGGCTTCGTGATGCCCGGCTTTCCGAGCATGGGCGCTTGGGTCTCGTACGGTTTGGGGGGCGAGTCGGAGAACCTGCCGGCGTTTGTCGTCTTGCCCGACGCGCGCGGGTTCGCACCCAACGGCCCGGGCAATTGGAGCGCCGGCTTTTTGCCCGCGACTTATCAAGGAACGATGGTGCGACCTTCCGCTGCGGACCCGATCCACGACCTGTTTCCGCCTGCGGACGACCCCGCCGCCAACCGTGACCCGAGCGCCGACCGCGACGGTTTGGCACTGCTGAATAGACTCAATTCCAAGCATCGGGACACGCACCCCGGCGACAGTCGACTTGATGCAAGAATCGCCTCCTACGAACTGGCGGCGCGTTTGCAAACAAGCGCACCCGAGGTGCTCGCGATTGCAGGTGAAAGCCCCGCGACTCGGGCACTGTACGGCGTCGACGAGCCCGAAACGGCCGACTTCGGCCGCAATTGTCTCGTCGCGCGGCGGTTGCTCGAGCGAGGAGTGCGCTTCGTGCAAGTGTGGAGCGGCGCCGACAACGGTTTTCCGCGTCGAAATTGGGACTCGCACGAAGACTTAAAACGTGACCACGGCATGATGGCGCGCGGGATGGACAAGCCGGCGGCGGCGCTGCTGATCGACCTCAAGTCGCGAGGTTTGCTCGACGACACGATCGTAATTTGGACGACCGAGTTCGGACGAATGCCGTGCGGGCAGGGGAGCTTGGGCCGCGATCACAACCCGTTCGCGTTTACGTCGTGGGTGGCGGGCGGCGGCTTCCGCGGCGGCGTCTCGTACGGCTCAAGCGACGAGTGGTCGTTCCGCGCGGCCGAAAACCCGACCTACTGCTACGACCTGCATGCGACCGCGCTCCACCTTCTCGGCATCGACCACAAACGTCTAACCTATCGGCACAACGGCATCGACCGGCGTCTCACCGACGTGCACGGCGAGGTGATCCGGGCAATCGTTGCCTGAAGCCTGAGATTACCGCCCGAGCCTCTATTTCGGTTTGTCGCCGACGGCGACCGCGATCGTCTTGTTGACCGAGTGGCCGACGACCTCGTCGGTGATGCGGAGTCGCAGGCGATAGTCGCCCGCCTTTAATGTTTCGGGGAGCGTGATCACTGAGCCGAGGAAGAAGTCGCGCCGGCGTTGTCGGCAGAGGTCCTCGACGGTGTTGATTTCTTGGGCCCAGACGGCGGGCCCGCCCTCGGCTCGAATCAGCTCGACGCGGGGCGTGACACGCGCCCGGAAGGCATCGCCGTCGGGCTCGTAGGTCAGGCCCGAAAGCGCTGCGTATACGACCAGACTGCTGCCCGCATGCAGCTTTCCGGGCCGGATCGTTTCGAAAACGCCGAAGCTGTCGACCTTCTCGCAGAGCCGGACGTCGTCGACGATCAGCGGCATTCGATGCTCGATCGCGTCGACGGCGGCGCGGATCTCGGCGGCGCGGCGTTCGTCGGACTTCGCGTCGCTCGAAGTCGGCTCCGAGAGGACCGTCATGACCGTCCTCCAGGTGTGCCCGACACTCGACCCCGTCTCGATTTCACGTAGCGCCTCGACCCACTGTGCGCGGATTGTCCAGAGCGGCGTTTCGGGTGTTGGAACGCGTGTTTGTTCGATCGCGACCCGCTGCATGGTCTGCGACGCCTCGCGCCAAAGGTCGCGCGGCGAGCGCGACGGCGAGAGGCTTGCGGGGTCGATTCGACGCGGGGTTCCGGTCGCGACGAGCGCGCTCTCAGGAACGTTAGACGCGGCGGACTTGATGGGAGAGGGTCGCGCGCTCGGTTTGGCGTCGGCATTGGCGTGGACGGCAGGCGACGATCGCGAGGCCCCGTCGTCCCAACCCTTCGGCAATTCGGGCTCGGTGTCCTCAAGATTCGAGCGGCGGAGTTCGGCGGCACGCTCGATTGCGGCGTCGAGCAGCGGCGTCGCGGTCTTCGGATCGATCGCAGCGTGAGTTTTCGAGGAGACCTCGGGCAAGACTTTTGACATGACCGCGAGGGATGCCGAGGCCTCGAGAGGAGGCAACGGCACGACCTCGGCGACGATGCCGGGAGTGTTCTTAGAAACCAACGCCGGCGGTCGCGGCGTCGGCAGCGGCACGTCGGTCGCGGGGGATTTCGACGTGAATGACGCGGAGCCGACGAGCGGGTCCGGGAGAGAAGGCAGCGAGGTCGCGCGTTCTTCAGAGGGAGCCGTCGCGTCGGCAGAGGCGGGCAATTCGGGCATCCGGGGCGGCATGTCAGGCTCGCGCAAGGGTAATTGGCGACAGGCCGTCAGCAGCGTCAACAGTACGCACGCCGCGATCCATCGCCCTCTTAGCTCGCCGCGCCTTCGCTCCCGCGTCGCCATCCAAGCATCCCCGTGACCGGTCATTATGAAGTGAACATGGGTCGGTCGCCCGCGGATTGTGGGCGGCCGGACATGTTGAATAGATGGGCTCGACGTTGCTTGAGATAACCTAATCGTTCTCAGCGGGCAAGCTCAGAATTCATCGAGGGCGAGAGTCGCAGTGATCAGCCCGAGCCGTCGGATCGCTTCGCGGGCCTCACGCTCGAGAAGTCGCGCTTCGTCGAGCGTGACCGGCTCAAACCGGACCCGCTGCCCCGGGAGAAGCTGTCCGACGCGGTCGAGGTCGGCACTGACGACATGCGCGAGGTGCGGATAGCCGCCCATTGTGCCGCACGCGGGTCCGAGGATGATCAGGCGTCCGCCGGCAACTTGCACAGCGCCGGGCGCAACGGGCATCGAGACGCGATCCTCGGGAGAGTCGACGGCGACGAACCAGTCGGATTCGAGGCGTACGCCCATCCGGTTGCTGGTCGCGTTCACCCGGTAATCTTGGTCGATCCAAGCGGGATCGGCGTGCTCGGAGTCGGGACCATTGAGGACGCGGATCGTGGCGACTTCGGGCGCGACGGCGGGATACCGCCATCGTGCCGGCCGACGACCAGGCAGTCGCGAAGTCGCGGCGGGAATGGTCTCGCCCGCACGGACGTTCCGCTCGTCGGAGCGACTGCCGAGCACCGGTCGCGTCAGCCATCCGCTGCGGACAGCCAGATAAACGCGAGCGCCGGTCCGGATGGCGCCCACTTCGAGTCGGTCGCCGGGTGCAAGCGTCGTCGAGGACGGCGCAATGAGATCCCGCGCACGGCCGCCCCGCGCGACGACCGACACGTCGACCGCCGCTCCCGCGAATGCGACTCCGAGCTCGACGCCGGCTTCGTACGAACCGCCGCGGAGCGTCAATTCGAGCACGGCACACGACGCGGCGTTGCCCGCGAGCGCGTTCGCGAGCGCAGCCGACGCTCGATCGAACACGCCTCCGACCGGCACGCCGAATGCGCGTTGTCCGAACCGTCCGAGATCTTGGACCGTAGTCCAGACGCCCGGCTCAATGACGCGAAGGCCGC
>JAJYDB010000398.1 GCA_021777845.1 Planctomycetota bacterium | reverse complement strand
GACGACGATCGCGCCGACCGCGCCCAACGACGCCCACCCAATCGATCACTTGCGAGCCGATCCCTCGACTTCGCCCTCATCCCAAACACAATCACCCGTTACTCTTTCGCCAATCAACCAAAGGTCGCCATTCTATGCAACCACTAAAATCGTTCGATTTCGCCATTTCTTGGTTGGCGCGGCCCTGTTTGGCTTCTACAATCTCCATACGTACTCGGGAAGGACAGCGCAGCCGTCGGGATTTGCGAAGACTCGTGCTGCGACGTCCCGCCCCGTTCGCCTGCGAGGCCGGCCTCGCCGAGCGACCGTGGAGCGCGTCGATCGCGGCACAAGTTCGCAAGCCCAACGGCCGCGAACCCTGCCGCACCGAAAGGGTCGCGTGACCCCGCCGGCTCCATGACCCTTTGAATTTCGCAACCTTTTGATTCGAGTAAGGACTGACCTATGATTTCTTCGATCGTGCTCGCGACCGCCATGTCGATGAGCGGCTGCCACGGCGGCATGAAGTGCCACAAAGCCAACTGCGCGCCGGCCCCGGTTTGCGCCCCGGCCCCGGTTTGCTACACCGAGCCGGTGTGCCGCCCCCGCCGGAAGCTTTGCTTCAAGATGCCGAAGCTCAACCTTTGCCACAAGCGGTCGGCCTGCCCGCCCGCCCCGTGCGCACCGGTTGCTTACGCGGTTGCGACTCCCCAAGCCATGCCCGTCGCGCCCCCGAAGGCCGCCCCGCAGGCCATGCCCCCGATGCCCGCGAAGTCGACCCCGCAACATTGATCGACTCGCGTCGATCGAAACCCAGGCCTGACAACAGGTCCGAAAACGCTCGCGCCGCCCGCGCGGGCGTTTTTTTTGGTCAGGGGGCGATGGTCGCGAATACGTTCAGCTTCGATGCCGGCTCATCCTTGACGTCCGTCGCGATCTCGACCGTGATGTGCATCGGGCCGGTCGTCGACGGGGCTTTCAGCTTGATTTCGAGCGTGTGCAGCGTCCGGGCCTCCGCGCCGGGCGACGCCACCGTGACCGCGCTCTCGCTCGGCTTCGTCGCGGTGATCTTGAACGGCTGCGACGACCTCACGATCACCCGCTTCACCACCTCCGAGCCCGGCTTCAACGTCCCCATCACGAGGTTTGACGGCGACACCGTCACCGCCGACTGCACGTTCGCGACGACCGCGATCGGCAGCGTCGGGCTCGACGAGTCGTTTGTTTTAAGCGTGATTTCATCCTTAAAAAAGCCGGGCGGGGCGTTCGGCTTCAACGTCGCGGTCAGCAAGTAGCCGACCTGACCGCCGTTGCCGCTCGATTGCCGCTCGATTTTCGCCTCCATGAAGTCGGTCTTGGTGTTCATGCCGAAGATGCCCCAGCTCGGAGTCCCGCCGGCGTAGGTCAGTTGCAGCGCGACCGACGGCGTCGAGCCGCGCGCCACGACGCCAAAGTCCGCCGCACCCGGCGTGATTGTGATGTCCGACCGAATAAAGCACGACAGGTTGAGGTCAACCTCGGCGTACGCCGGCTTCGAAAGCACCAGCGTCAGACCCGACGGCTTGTAACCCGTGAACTTCGTCGTGTCGAGCACCGCCTCGATCGACGTCTGCGTGCCGGGCGGGATCTCCTTCGAGCCCACCTTGACCTCGGTGCACCCACACTTCGTCCGCCAGTCGAGAATCTGGATGTCCTGGTTCGTCCGGTTCACCAGCAAGAACTTGTGCCGCAATTTTGAACCGCGCGCCACCGTGCCGAAGTCGTGTGCACGCTCCGGAAATGCCGCCTGAACCCACTCTTGCGCCGTTGCGACCGTCGTTGAGGTCAACCCCGCGACCAAGACCGCCCAGCCCACCACGCGCGTGTTTAACATCCGCCGGCCCTCTCCATTGAAGACGTCCGCCGTCGCGATCCCGCCAGGTCGTCGGTCCCGCAACGACGCTCGTCGCGCCGCGCGGCCGTCGCGTTATCCAATTGATATCGGACCCCCGCCGGCATCAACCTTACCAAAAACCCGCGCTCCCGTCCGGATCGCCTCCCCGACGGCGCTCGGACGTCGCGTCCGTCGTTTATCCTCCCAACGCCTCACGCGACGAATTTCATTTCGCATGCCGGCCAGGCCCTATTCAAAGCCGGTCGGCACCGATACCATGAATATGCGTTCAAGGGATTAGCGTCGCCTCGATGCCGATTCGCCCGGGCCGGTTCCGGCCTCGCAGAGGCTTCGAGGCAGAGGAGCGCACACGCGCCATGTTGAAACCGAGGGTCGAAACGCACAACGTCGCGGGCGTGCTCGTGGCCGAATTCTGGGATTGCCTCCGGCTCGACCCCACGCCGGTGCAACTCCTTAAGTCGATCTACGAAGAACACATCCGCAAAGGGGGCAGCCCGAAGCTCGTCATCGACCTCATGGGCGTTACCTTCGCGGGCTCGGCCGCGTTGGGCAATTTCGTAGCGATCCACCGCCTTGGCACGCCCCGCGGCGGACACCTGTACTTCTGCTGCGTCGAGCCCAACGTGCACGAAGTTTTCCGCGTGAGCAAGCTCGAATCGCTCTTCTCCTTCGCGCCCGACCGCGACGCCGCACTCAGAATGATCGCCGACGGCTCCACCAAGAGCACGCCCACCGCACAGCCCGGCTCCGACGCCGCGACGAAACCGCCCGATCCGCCGCACGCGAATTCAGGCGGTTCGCCCTTGCGTCGATCCGTGCGACGCGACAAGCTGTCGTA
>JAJYDB010000132.1 GCA_021777845.1 Planctomycetota bacterium | reverse complement strand
AGGTCTCGAGTCTCGCTGCTTGCTCAGCGGCGGGGACAAACTCGATCCTATAAGGCCCGCACCCGCGGAGCCTGCACCGGCGTTGCTTGGTGTGGTTCGATCGTCGGCGCTCGAGACGGGCGGCGCGGCGGTAGCACCTTTGATCGAATCTCCCGACACGAACTCGAAAACAGTGTCGGACAACTTGGATCACATCCAAGGTTTGTCTCCGAGCGCGTTGGAAACAGTAGTGGACTCGGAGGACGCGGTTGCGTCGTCGCCGTCGAACTTTGCTCCTGATCATGAGGCCTTGAACGTCGAGGCCGATCTTTTGATTGGTGCGAGCGAGATCGAAGAAGCGACGTCGGCTCTTGTGTTACAGAAGACGCAGGTTGTCGCCGATAGGCCGGCGGTGAGCGAAACTCGGACGTCGTTGTCGGACTCGAATTCGTTTTTGTCGACGTCGATACGTTTGCCGGCGCGCGTGAACGCGATCATAGGCGCCGAGACGATTCGCGGTTCTGGTATCGCGCTCGGAAACTACGCGGCGATCCTCTTTGCGGAGGCGATTGTTGTTTACCCGATGGTCGCGGCGGGTACAGTGCCCGAGGCAGCCGAGGCGGCGGCGCACGGTCACGACTCGGGATCGAATTCAGAGGCGACGGCGGATGCCTTGCGGGGGTCGTCGGCACGCGACGCCGACTTGGTGGCGAGCCTTGCGCGGAACCATCTTGAGGCATTAGATCACGCCATCGATCGACTCTTCGCGAATTCCGAAGTATCGATTCTGGATTCGGCAGGCGCGGGCTTCTCGGAAGACTGGATACCGTCGTTGTTCGCGGCGGGCTGCGGCTTAACAGTCGCGGAGTCATTGCGCCGACGGATTCGCCGAGCTCGTGAGGAGTCGGCGTTTGCGCCCGAAGATGACGACCCATTTGTGCCTGGTGCTTTGCACTGGGCGGGGGAGGATGGATGAGCGCGTCGCACTTCGACGATCTCGTCGCTCGTCTGAACGCAGGCGATGCGCTGGCCTTCCAAGAGATTACTCAGGTCTACGGGCCCTATCTGCGGATGTTGATTCGCCGTCGGTTACGGCCGGCGCAGCGCACTAAGTTTGACTCGACCGACGTCGTTCAATCGGTCTGGGCGGACGTGTTGTCGGGCGTGAGGCGAGGTCGCTGGCATTTCGAGGACAGGCCGCGGCTCGAGGCGTTTCTGGCCCGAGTTGCGCGGAATCGGTATCTTGACCGCTGTCGCAAGTACAAGACCGCCTTGGCTTTGGAAGAGCCGTTAGACAAAGCCGGGGGCATGGCGGCGCCGGTTTGCGAGCTTCCGCGTCCAAGCGAGACGGCGCAGGGCGAGGATCTGTGGGATCAATTGCTGGCGTTGTGCCCGCCAACGCATCACGAGCTGTTGCGGCTGAAGAGGCAGGGGTTGCAAGTCGTGGAGATTTCCTCGCGTACAGGTCTGCACGAGGGAAGTGTGCGGCGCATCTTCTATGATTTGGCGCGCAAGTACGCCGCTGCAGTGGAGCACTCGAACAAGGTCGCTCGCACGCTTGTCGAAGAGGTTGTGCCGGCATGACACAGTTCGCCTGCGAGGCGTGCGACGCCGACGATTCCGTGTCGATCTCGATCGTCTCGCGCGCGGTCGAGGAGTTAGCCGCTGCTTGGCGACGCGGCGAAAGAGTGAGCGTGGAGGACCTGCTGGCGCGACTGCCCAAGCTCGCCGACGAGGACGCCGTCCGCCTGATCTTCGAAGAAGCTTGCCTGCGTCGCGACTTCGGAGACTCGTCCGTTACCGCGAGCGTTTTGGAGCGGTTTCCTCAATATCGCGATGAATTGGCGATGTTGTTGGAATGCGACCGCTTGATGCGCGGCGCTCCCGCCGCGGTGTTTCCCGAGGTCGGCTCCGACCTGGACGACTTTCGAATCGAGTCCGAGCTCGGTCGCGGCGCCCTCGGGCGGACGTATCTCGCGACCCAGCGGTCGCTCGGCGGTCGCTCGCTCGTCCTGAAGATCACTCCGCTCGGACAAGAAGAGCATATGTCGTTGGCCCGATTGCGGCACATGCATATTATCCCTCTTTATTTTGAGCAAGTCCTGCCGGAGCGGTCGCTGCGCGTCTTGGGAATGCCTTATCTCGGCGGGAAATCGCTCGCGGCGTTGCTTGAAACGATGCGCGAGACGCCCGCGTCGGCGCGCTCGGGACGGCGGATTCTCGAGGGGCTCGACGAAATCGCCGCGGCGCGGGCCGGCGAGACACCCATCGACGGGCCGTTTCGAAGCTTCCTGGCGCGGGCCTCGTACACGCAGGCGATCTGCTGGATCGGAGCCTGTTTGGCCGACGCATTGCAATACGCGCACGACTGCGGCCTGGTCCACTTTGACGTAAAGCCGGCGAACGTGCTTTTGGCGGCCGACTGCCGTCCGATGCTGCTCGACTTTCATCTCGCGAGCGGACCTATCGGGCGCGGATTGCCCGTGCCCGACCGTCTGGGCGGAACGCCTGGCTATCTCTCGCCCGAGCAGCGCGCAGTGATGGAGTCGCTCGATCGCGGCACACCGGTAACAGCGGTCGTCGACGGTCGATCGGATCTCTACAGCCTGGGCGTTTTGCTCTACGAAGCACTCGGCGGCGCAGCGATGCCGGAGCGCCCGACATCGCGACGATCCTTGGTGCGCTCCAACCCCGAGGTTTCCCCCGGCCTCTCGGATATTGTTTCCAAATGCCTCAAGGAGAGCGCCGAGGACCGGTATGCGAACGCAGGTGCGTTGGCTCGCGACCTACGCAGGCACTTGAACGATCAAGAATTGCTGGGCGTGGACAACCGCAGCTTGGCCGAACGCTGGCGCAAATGGCGTCGACGACGGCCGGGCGTCCTCGCCTGGGGACTGCTTCGAGTGACTGCAGTCGCGGTGTTCTTGACGGCGACGGCCTGGGGAATCTCGCAGTATCGACAGTGGACCCGTGAAGTCGAGGGAATCATCAGCGAGAGCCGCCGCGAATTGCGGGCGCATCGTTACGACGAGGCCGAGGGAGTGCTGCGTCGAGGCATCGCGCTCGCTCGGCTCCTTCCCGGCGACGACTGGCGCAAAAAAGAGTTGAGAAGACGATTGCGGCGAGTATTCACCGAGCGCGCCGCGGGCGAATTGCACAGTCTTGTCAAATTACTTCGATTCCAAAACGGATTCCCGGCGCGAGATCCCGCCGCGTTACATGGTCTCCTTCAACGCGCGGAGCGAATTTGGGGGTCGCGAGACCTTTTCAATCCACACGAAAACGAACCCCCGAGACCCGAACTCCAGCGGCAGATTCGAATCGACTTTCTCGAGCTCGCCGCGGTGTGGGCCGAGGTCGCCACGCATTCGGGACCGGGCCCAGACAGGAAAGCGGGGCTGCGCGAGGCGGTGCGGATTCTCGAAGAGGCGCGCACTCAATTCGGCAACGGCCCGGCACTGACGCGTGATCTCGAAAAATACATTCGAGCCCTCGCGGGAACCAATCAGCCCCCGACGGCGCCGCCGACGCCGCACTCCGCCTGGGAACATTACGATCTGGGTCGTTCGTATCTGCGGTCGGGGAATCACCGACTAGCCGAGGATGAATTCCGACGGTCGGTGGAGTTGGAGCCCGGCGAGTTTTGGCCCTACTTTTTCTGGGGAGTCTGCGCGTTTCACGGCGGACATTTCCAGGACGCCGTGACTGCGCTGAGCGCGAGCGTCGCGCTCTCGCCGCAACCCGAGTGTTACTACAACCGCGCGCAAGCCTACCAAGCTCTCGGCGCGTCCGACCGCGCTTACTCCGACTACTCACGTGCCCTGGAGATCATGCCCAACTTCGCCAACGCCGCCTTGAATCGCGGGATTCTGGCCTATCGCAACGGCCGTCTCGCCGATGCGAAGGCCGACATCGAACATGCCCGCGAAGCGGTCGTCGACGAACCCACGTTGGGCTTGATCGAATACAACCTTGCTTTGGTTCATCTCTCGCGCGGCGACTTCAACGCGGCCAAATCGTGCCTCCACCACGCAGGCTCGCACGGCAACCTTGATGCAATGCTTCTGATGCACCGCCTTCAGCTTGATCCCGCGGCCGAACCCGTCTTTAAGCTAGGGTCGCGGTAAACCCAACTCGAGCTTTTTTTCGCCCTCGCGATTTTTGAAAAAAGTGCGCGCGCATTCAGGTCGCCGGTTCGCTAAGTGTTGTGTGGAAGGGGTCTGATCCTACAACCACACGAACGTCCGGTCGTCGAGCGAGACCATCTCGCCGGACTCGGTAGCGTTGCGTGTTGCGGCGTCGTCGGTGCGATGCTCCGCGGCGCAGGGTCGGAACTTGCGAACGCACCCCGCGTCATGACGGCGCGGTCGAGGTCGGCTGACGACGGCGCTAGAGCCGGTTTAGCGGGGTCAATACAGGAGCAAACCCGATGAATCTCGGACTTGATCTGCGAGGCGGCTGGAAAACATCTTACGCGTTGAAACGCGTTGCAGCGACGAATCTGCGGTTTGTGGAAAGACGCGACGGCGAGCCGCGAGCAGGCGACATTTTGCTCGCCCAAGTGGAAAAGATCGGAAAGAACACCGGGCTTGAGCTCGCCGACGGTCGTCGGAGCACGCTGCACCTTGGCGATCGCATCGCGGTCGTGCTCGGGAACCGCTACGCCACCGGACAGTTCGAGGGTTACGCCGAGACAAACGGCGACCGTTGCGATTTGCTGTCGATGGGTGGACTGTGCGGCTTGGTACGGAGCAAGCACGTTGGGGTGGGAGAACCGACCAAGCTGCGCTTGCTGGGCGGCTTCGTTGATACCGCGGGACAATCCTTGAGACTCTCGGATTTCGCTCTGCCGCGGACCGTCGCAAGTTCGGAAAGGCCGCGAGTGCTCGTTGTTTGCGGAACCTCGATGGACGCGGGCAAAACGCACACGGTGATGAGTTTGATCAAGGGACTACGGAAAGAGGTCGATCGCGTGGCGGGCATCAAGCTCACCGGGACCGCGACAGGCCGCGACACCTGGAGCATGCACGACGCCGGAGCGTGCGCGGCATTGGACTTTGTCGACGGCGGGATGGCTTCAACCTATCTGACCTCGACGGAGGAACTGCTTGATCTCTACGACCGATTGATCGGACACGCTCGCCACCGAGCCGCCGAGTGGGTCGTTGTCGAGATCGCCGACGGATTGCTGCAACGCGAGACCGCGGCGTTGCTCCAATCGCCTCGGTTCACCGAGGGAGTGGACCGCTGGGTGTTCGCGGCAGGCGACCCGTTGGCGGCGTGCGCCGGACACGCGTTGCTTCGAAGTTGGGGTATCGAGCCGGTCGCGATCTCGGGACTGATGACGATGAGCCCGCTCGCGGTGAAAGAAGCGCGTCTCGCCGTGGACACTCCCTGTTTCACTGCGGACGAGTTGCAGGGCGGGTTGCTCAATGACCGGCTCTTCGAGAGCCCCGTCGGCACCACTTCCGTCCCGACCAACGATCTCGTGCTGACGGAGGTCGCGCAAGTCGCATGAATCGCGGACGCGTCTATCTTTGGACCCCGGACCCCTCGCATCCGCTGGGAGGTCGAGTCGGCCGGGCGATCGTTGAATTGCCGCGGCTCGACCCCTCCTCGACGGGGTCGACGGGACTGCGCGGACGTTACGTACGCGTGCGGAACGCGGGTGAGGTCAACTTTCCCGACGACGTCGGCGGCTCTCGGGCCGTCCGGATCGGGAATGTTTGCGCGAACGACGACAGCGATTACCTTTACGAACCGGGACACGGCGGCGGCAGGCTGGATAAGGTTGTACTCCCCGATCCCGACGTCCGCGAGCGTTACGTCCAGGCCGCGCACTTTGGCGAAGTCAACACCTACTATCACCTCGACCTGATTGCGGACTACGTGGACGGGTTGATGAGGGAGTTGGGAACGCCGCCCTTGCCGACGGTGATCGCCGTGGTCAACGCCCACCACGCAGCGACGCAAACCAACGGGTTGCGGCGCGGCACTCGCTGGCAGCCCTTTCAGGGAGGCCACTATCGTTTACCAAGCCGACGTTACGACGTGTGCGAAAACGAGCCCATCGAACCCGACGGCGAGATCCACCTCGGACCAGGCCGACGTTTGACCGAGTTTGGGGCCCTGGTCGAAGCCGCGGGCGGGCGCTACCGGGCCAACGCCTCACATAACGCGGGCATTCTCTACCACGAGTACGGCCACCACGTCACGCGTCATACCGCGGATTATCGCGGTAATACGCTCCGTCGCCCCGACCGGCAAAACAACGTTAAGACCGCGATGGACGAAGGGACCTGCGACTACCTGACGGCCGCGATCTTGGGGACGCCCCACATCTGGGCCTGGCATCGTCGTCACGACGAGATCGAAACCCACCCGCGCAGCCTAGTCTCACGACGGACCATGAACGACTTTGACTCGGGCCCGAAGGCCGACCCGCACGTGAACGGCACCATTTGGGCGTCGGCGCTCTGGGATCTCAGAAGCCGGCTGATCGAGATCGAGGGCGAGTCAGGCGGCAGGCAAGCGGATCTGCTCGTAATGCAGGCCCTGATTCTGATAGGCGGTCGCGGAGCCGAAGGACCCAACGCCGACGTACGGAGTTTGAGAGCGGCGCGCGAGAGCTTCGCTACCGGACTCACGGTTTTGCTCGAGGCCGACGCGGCACTGACTTCGGGACGTCGCCGCACCCTAATTTCATCGATCTTCGCCGCGAGGGGGATCCTCCCCGAGGCCGAAAGCCTCCAAGTCGGCAACGCCCAACGGGAGATCAGGTCACGTGATTGAGACGATCAACGACACGACCCGAGACGACGTGCAATCCGCCGTCCCGGACGACTCTTGGCGCAGCCGATTGTTGCAGAGGGTCCCGCCCGAGTCGATTCCGGAGACGGAAGATATCCTGATCGGGAAGGACCTCGACGAAATACTCTCCAACCGCGACGAACCGCGTCTGTCGTTGCTGGCGGCGGGCGACATCATGCTCGGCGACCGCATGCGTGCGCCGATGGCAATGCACGGAGCGGACTACCCCTTCGACGGAGTTCTGCCGCTGCTCCGACGAGCCGATATCGTCTTCGGAAACCTCGAGGGGCCGCTGGCGCGTCACGCGGCGAAGGTGGATCGCACATTCTCCTACCGCGTGCGACCCGAGTCGGCGGCCTCGTTGTCGCGAGCCGGCATCAACGCGGTGACGCTGGCGAACAATCACCTGCTCGATTGCGGGCGGGAGGGCGTCCTGGAAACCCTTGACGCCCTTGCGACCGCGAACGTTGCACCCGTCGGAGCAGGCCGCGACCGCCCCTCGGCGCACCAGCCCGCGATTCTGCAGGCGGGAGCCTTGCGCGTTGGACTGCTCGCCTACTACTGGAACCGCCGCTGCGCCGCAAGCGACGAGCTCCCCGGATCGGCGCTCGATTCGGCCCCCGAACTCGCCGCCGACATCGGCAGCCTGCGAGCGCGCGTCGATCGCATCGCCGTCGCCTTCCATTGGGGCGTCCCCTACGAGCGCCAGCCCGCGGACGACGTGCGAGTCAAGGCGAGGCTCGCCGTCGACCTCGGCGCCGACGCCGTGATCGGTCACCACCCCCACGTGGTGCAAGCATTCGAGATCCACAGGGGCCGACCTATCTTCTACAGCGTCGGCAATTTCGCCTTCGGATCCGGAAACAGCCGCGGCGAGGGACTGCTCGCGGGATTCCGCTTCGAGCCCGACCGAACGTTCGCGTACGTCTATCCCATCCACGTGGTGAACCGCGATCCACGCATCAACTACCAGCCGAAAGTGCTCCGCGGCGACGCCGCCTCGGCTCGACTCCGCGCGCTCCAGGCGCTCTCGGGAGCGCACGGCGCGGCGCTTCGCCTTGAGGACGAACGCGGCGTGATCGAGCTTACTCCGGAGGCGCGCGATGATTCGTGAGTCGAACAAGGCGGTACAAACGGCCCGCACGTATCACGGCAACGCCATGATTACCTTGGTGCCGGCCACGGCTCCATTCCGCGGGAAGGTTGCGATCGCGTGCCTGGCCATGGTCGCCGACGCGCTCCTGACAGTCATGCGGCCCTGGCCGCTCAAGGTGGTCATCGACCGAGTGCTCTCGAATCGCGCGTGCCGCGTGCCGTTCCTGGGAGCATGGATCGACGCCCTTCCGCGCGGCTCGTGGGCGATCCTCCGCGGCGCGTGCTTCACCACGCTCGCGATCGCCGTCGGAACTGGACTGCTGACTTATTACTACACCCACGTCCTCGGCGACGTCGGCCAGCGCTTCGCCTTCCGGTTGCGACGCGATCTCTTCGCCCATATGCAGCGGCTTTCGCTCCGCTTTCACGACCGCGAACGCGTCGGCGACCTCACCACGCGACTCACTACCGACATCCAATCGATCCAAGACTTCGTCGCCAACGGCCTGATTCTGCTCGTCAGCAACGCCGCGCTGCTCGCCGGAATGCTCGCGCTGATGTTCTGGTTGAATTGGCAATTCGCCCTGATCGCACTCTCCGCGGCTCCGTTGCTCTTCATCGCCGTCTTCCGATACACGCGCCGGATCAGGTCGGCCGCGGGTCGCGCGCGGCGGAGCGACGGGTTGCTCGCCTCGGTCGCTCAAGAAACCCTTAGCTCGATTCGGATCGTGCAGGGACTGGCTCAAGAAGAGCAACAAGACGAGCGTTTCCACGTGCAAGGCCTCTCCAGCCTGGAAGCCTACCTCGAAGGGATCCGTTATCAGGCCCTCGTCGCCCCGTTGGTCGACGTCCTCTCGGCGTTCGGCCTCGCGCTGGTGATGTGGTTCGGAGCGATGCGGGTACTTGCCGGTACCCTCACCACCGGCGACCTCGTCGTCTACTTCGCCTACGTGACCAACCTCTACTCGCCGATGAAGGCTCTCTCGCGCTTCTCGCTCACCGCAGGCAAGGCGAACGTCGCCGCGGAACGCATCGCCGACGTCTTCCAAGCGCCTCGAGAGGTCGCGGACCGGCCGGATTCTCGACCCGCCCCGCGCTTCGAGGGCCGCATCGAATTCCGCGACGTCTCGTTCGAATACGAGCACAATCAGCCCGTTTTGAACAAGATTCAACTCAGCATCGCTCCGGGCGAATGCGTCGCCGTCGTCGGCACGACGGGAGCCGGCAAGAGCACTCTTGCGAGTTTGATTCCGCGCCTCTTCGACCCCACCTCAGGGACGATTACGATCGACGGCGCAGACCTCAAGAGCTACACCTTGGCCTCGCTCCGCGAACAGGTCGCGCTCGTCCTTCAGGACGCCCTCATGTTCAGCGGCTCGATCCGCGACAACATCGCCTTCGGCCGTCCCGATGCAAGTGACGATGAAGTCCTCGCGGCCGCGATCGCAGCCAACGCCGACGAGTTCATCCGTCGCATGCCCGACGGATATCAGACCTGGATCGCCGAACGCGGCAACACGCTCTCGGGCGGCCAGAAACAGCGCATCGCCATCGCCCGAGCCATCCTGCGCGATGCTCCGATCCTAATCCTCGACGAGCCGACCAGCAGCCTCGACAGCGTCTCGGAACGCTTGGTCATGCAGGCGCTCGAACGCGCTTCCGCGGGTCGAGTCACGATCATCATCGCGCACCGCCTCGCCACGCTGCGGTTCGCCGATCGCGTCGTGGTCCTGGAACATGGGCGCATCGTCGAACAGGGCCGGCCCTCCGATCTTCTCGCACTCAATCGAGCCTTTTCCGAACTCTATCGACTCCAGAATTCCGACGATCTGGACGAAACGCCCCTGGAGCATCCCTCGGTCGAACCCGCGCAGGTGGTCGTTACGGGGGATTTCCGCTGACGTCCGCTCATTCGCGAGGCGTATCATGCCGGTACGCGTCGACCGTGCGCCCCAGATGCGCGCGACGGCCCACCCCACGACCGATTCCTACGCCTGTCGCGACCGCCACGAACCCGGTCGATTCATGGCGTTGTCCTGAAGGGACGCAGATGGCAGTGGGAACTTCCTGACTGTCGGCAACCAAAGAGCCCGATCGATGCGGCCTATCGGAGTCGAGACGCATCCGCAAGCGGTCCGGGGTGGTCGCGAACGTCTGTCTGCGGAGCCAAGTGGCCTGGAAGGTCCGCGCAACGGAACCTTGGGGTTGATGAAAAGCGCGGTTCGTGGTTTCATGCCGTGTAGTCGAAGCAACGCCTTGGTACCCACGCACGCCCGAAATGAATTGATCGGACCGCGTCGCGGGGTCTTCTGTGCGGAGAGTTCTCTCCGCGAAGGCGTTTACTGCCCCCAGTCTCGGACGAAACGGGCCGTCGCGCGCCGTTGAGGACGAGTTCGAGCAACTCGGGAAGGGGTGTGTGACGATGACGGATCCCCGTCGCATCGGTTCGGCAGCGTCGATCGCCAATCGCGCGAGATATTGGTGGGCGCAGGCCCTCGCGCTGGGACTGATCGCAATCGCACCGATCGAGATGATCTCGCGGCGCGCGGAGAATGCGCGCGCGTCGCTGTTCCGCGACGGCCTCAATGACGTCGACCACGACCGCATCGAGCACGGATATTATGAACGTTTGGTCACGCCGACTACGAGTCCGGTCGTCGCGTCGCCTCCCCCCGCGGCGCGGCGAGACTTTGATTCGGGTCCGCTCTGCGACGACGCCGCCGACCTGCGCGAGTATGTGCTCAAGCCAGGCTTTCAATTTGGTTTTCCGCAGGTGAGCTGGCGGACGAACGACCGGGGCATGCGCGACCGCGACTATCCCGAGCAAAACCCGCCGCGGACGCTGCGCATCGGGCTTGCCGGCGACTCGATCGCCGCGGGGTGGGCGGTGAACCTCGAAGACTCGTTCGAGGCCGTCTGGGAGCGGGAACTCGACGAGCGGCTGCGGAACGAGCACGGCAGCGGCGTCGAAGTCTTAAATTTCGCGGTCCCGGGGCACGGGCCGATCGCGCGGGTCGTGCAAATCGAAAAAGTGGCCTCGACCTTTGATCTTGACTTGATTGTGTTCGAGTCGACCCCCGCCGACCTCGACTGGGACGCGCGCCGGCTGCGTGTGCCGCTGTCGCGCGGGATCGGCTTCGACCACGACATTCTGCGCGACCTGTTCGTGCTCCGCGGCATCGAACCAGGCTGGGAGCCTGACCGCTATCGCGCCGCGCTCAAGCCCTTGGGCCCCGCATTGCTCGAACGCTCGTATCGCGCAATCGCGGACTTCGCACATCAGCGCCGGGCTGCGTGCGCGGTTGTGATTTTGCCGCGAGTGGGGCGCTTCGACGAGCAGAAAAACGCTCCGTTGATGGCGTCGCTCGCGCGCTCCGCGGGCGTCGACGCGGTGGCCGATCTCACCAGCGCCTTCGACGACCTCGACCCCGATGAACTCGCCGTCGGCCCCGGCGACTATCACCCAAACGAGTTGGGGCACAAGGTGATCGCCGAAAGCCTACTCGCCGCCGACGACCTCGACACGGCTCTCGCGCTCGCGCTGGACCGCGCACGACGCCGCGACGTTGCAAAGGCCGGCGAGTTCGTCGCGGACGAGCCGCCCGCACAGACGACCCCGCGCGCCGACGAGATGAACGGCGCGCCGGGCCGCCTGGATTAAGCGGCGTATCGACTCGTTTTGCCAAGATCAAAGCTTAGGCGCGGGTGACGTCCCAGCCGCGTCGGTACTCAATCTTGACCAGGTGGTTGGCGGCGGGGAGGTTCTTGACTCGCATCCCCGGGCCGTCCCACTCGAGCGGCTTGCCGGTCTTGATCGCGATGTTGCCGAGCAGGAAGGTCTCGGTAAGCAGGCTCGCGATGTCAAAGTTCGAGTAGGCGATTTCAGGCTTGCCGGCCTTGATCGCTTCGACCCACTCGTTCTTCATGCCTTGGTCGCCGCCGCCGTTGACGGGCAGGTGCTCGGGCGTTTCGAGGTTCTTGCCCTTGCCGAGGTCCTCAGGAGTGATCCGGAAAGCCGCGCCGTAGTCGTCGGGCGAGTACAGGATGCCCTTCTCGCCGACGAGCATCGAGCCGCTTTCCTTCAACTTCTCGCCGGGCCGCAACACTTTCGCCTGGAGTGCTTCGGGCGGATGGACGAGCTTGCCGTCCTTCTTGCCCTCGTGCCAGTACAGCGTGACCGGCGGCATGTCGCCCCGCGCCGGGAACTGGAACTTGATCCGCGCCCAGGCCGGGTAGGTCTCGGGGTTCACCTGGCCGCTCTCCGCCGCGATCGTCGACGGATATTCGAGCTTGAGCGCGCGGAACGCCATGTTGGCCGTGTGGCACGCCATGTCGCCGATCGCTCCGGTGCCGAAATCCCACCAGCCGCGCCACTTGAACGGGTGGTACGTGTCCTTCACGTAAGGACGCAGCGGCGCGCCGCCGAGGAATTGATCCCACGCGACCGACTTCGGCCAGACGTCGGCGCGATCGGGCCGCGCCGTGATCGTCGGCGCTTGCGGCCAGATCGGCCGGTTGGTCCAGACGTGCGCCTCTTTGACCGGGCCGATGATCCCCGCTTGAATCAGCTCAACGGCGCGTCGGAGTCCGCTTTCGGCGGAGCCTTGGTTGCCCATCTGCGTGCAGACGCCGTGCTTGCGGGCGGCCTCGCGCAGCACCCGCGCCTCAAAGACAGCGTGCGTGAGCGGCTTCTGGCAGTAGACGTGCTTGCCCATGCGGATGGCCATCAGCGAAGCCAACGCGTGCGTATGGTCGGGCGTGCTCACGGTGACGGCGTCGATGTGCCGGCCGATCGCGTCGAGCATCACGCGGAAGTCGTTAAACTTCTTCGCCGACGGCCACTTCTTCGCCTTCGGCTCCATGTGTCCACCGTCGACGTCGCAGAGCGCGAGAACCTCGCCCAGGTTGCCCACCTGGTCGATGTCGCTGCTCCCCTTGCCGCCGATGCCGATGCCCGCGAAGTGCAGCGTTTCGTTCGGCTTGCGGCCCGTGCGGGCGGCCGACGTCGCGCTCGCCGTGAAAAAGTAACCGAGCCCTGCGGCCCCTGTCCCCAAAAACGATCTGCGATCAAGTCCCGCTGACATTGGCGTGTCTCTCCCCTGTGCCATATGGGCTGTTCGACCAATGTTGGAGAATAGCCTCTACGCGAAGCCAAAACAACAAGGTTGATTCCACGGGATTGAACCGCCGGCTCGTCGGACTGATCGGCCCTTCGCTCGCGGCCCGCACCTCGACCGGGCGGAGTCCCATCGGTTGCAACGGCAACAACTCTTTCTCGGTTTTTTGATTTTGTGCTTGCATGCCTT
>JAJYDB010000131.1 GCA_021777845.1 Planctomycetota bacterium | reverse complement strand
ATTCTGGAAGCCGATCCGGCTGCGACATTTGGCCTAACGCTTTGGAATAAAACGAGTTACGGTCAATCCATGCGCCTGCTTTACACGCAGGATGTCGGGGGTTCGAGTCCCTCATCGCCCATTTTAGGTTCTTGCCAGCGAAAAGTTGTGTCGAACAGATCACCTAATCTATCAAAAGAGCACCTCGGTATTGGAGAGTTGACAGCGGGTTGTCAATGGCTTCCGAGGAACGCGACCACGTGGCCCCTCAAGGCTGCGGTGAAGCGCTGAAACATGAGGTCTTCGGCCGGTTGAGAGACCTTCGCCTCCTCCGTCGAGAGCACTAGGCATGCCGACGTGTAGAGCCGCTCGAGTACAAAGCGGCGGCACATAATCTCGTAGCGTTTGGCGTAGGAAACGTCTTGGAAGATAGGGTCAACGGCGAAGTACGGCTCTTTGAAGCGGCGTTGGGGCCGGTGAACCTTTGGGTGGTCTTGGAGCAAGAAAAAGTATCCCAAGAATGGAGGAGGAGAGGCGCCGAACCGACCCTCCCGGAAGGCGACCCAAATGTCCACGGCGTTTCCGATGGCCTCTTCCACTCGATTGTTAATATTCTTACCGAATGAGCCCACCATCGACTTGAACTCGATAGCGGTGACGAGATGGCCGTCGGAAACAACAGTCAGGTCCCACATCTTCTCAGGGCGATAGTAGCCCGGTAGCTCGATGCCCGTCCTCGATTTCACGTCGAGCTTCTTCAAGCCCGCGTCGATAAGGATATCGGTCACGAGGACCTCCAATGCCCCCATGTGCGTCCCGCCCGTCACTGCCCCACGGGTTCCGGCATCTATCTTGCCCACGTCGATTTGCTTTTTCTGCTGCTTCGCACGCCCCTCCCAGAACTGCTCAACAGCGTGCTGCAATCGGGCATCAACATCCACGGATCGCCTCCAACTCGCTCGATTCGATCGCGTAGATTTCTAGGGCGATCATAGTTGCTTGCTCTCTATCGCGTGCTCGGAAAGCTTCGGCAAGCCTTTGGGCTTGCCGCGGCTTGATGCTTTGAGGATTCGGAACGCGAATTCGACGGAGGTATTGGGCTTGAAACCTTAGGTATCCCCCTCGCATCCGGACGCCGTAGGCTTCGATGAACAACTGGGCGATAGATGAGAGGAGAATCCCGCCGAGTACCTCCAAATCCCAGACGTCGGAGACGACGAAGTAAAGGTTGTGGTGCGGGTAGGTCTCGCCGTTGTCGAGAACCGGATTGAACTCATCTTTGATGTCTGGGATATAGAGCTTCGGCCTCTGTTTGAGCGAGTGCGTCACGCGGTCGATGGTCTTGTACCATCCAGCTACATTTTTCTTCGCCGTGTGCCTACGGCACAGAATGTCTCTATGGGTTTCGAAGTAGCTTTTCAGTTTTGGAAACGCCGACAGCTTCACGAGACCTTCAGAGTCCCAAGGGTCCACGAGGTAATTTCCCGACCATTTCAGATGGCCTGTCAACGTATCCGAGGCCACCGCCAGAGGGAGCAGTCTATCAGCCTCGACGAGGCTCCTATCCTTGGTGATAAAGACGTCGTCACAACCTGTGGCGACTCCGATTCCGACCCGCGTGTGTTCCCCGTCCTCAAGGGCTGGAAATCTCTCCTCGAGATGACGGAGGAGGGCAAGTTGGCTGGGAGAGCTACAGGGCCACGGGTCTGACCCTTTGAACCAGCTCTCCACGACGGCCGAGCTTACTATCGGCGGATACGGTTTCGCCCCTTGGCCGTTCGTGACGGCTCGAAGCGACTGAGCAAGCTCCCGAGAATCGACTGGCCCGGTCGGAGCGACGGCACTCGCGACCACAACCCTCCCTTGGGAACCGCGTCGGATGACCGTGATTGCGGGGTAGGCACTCACGTCGGCGTCGAACGCATCCGCGTTGTGCATTTCGACAATGGTCTGAACGTTGAAGCGCGAGGCGATGAGATGACGAAGCTCTGCCCCGTACTGGTTGAGCATCCAGCGGTCGGCACAGATGTAGACACATACGCCGCCGTCTTTGAGCTGCCTGAGGGCTGCCTCAAAGAACGCGATGTACATATCAGCTCTTCCCCGCATCGTCGGGTAGGACCTTCGATAGAATCCAGCCGTCTCGGCCGGCATGTCTTCGAGCCGAATGTACGGAGGGTTTCCGATGACGAAATCGGCCCGCGGCAACCTCGCTGCATCAAAGAGGTAATCACCCGTCTTGACCCAGGTCTCGGCGAGTTTTCGAGCTGTGTTGCCGTCTACCTTCAAATCCATAAGAACTTCGATAACCGAAACCCGAGTTGCCTGAGCACTCTGTTCGTGAATCTCGTACGAGACGAGCGACTTTAGGCAGTCAGTCAGAGGCCGGCCTTGTCTCTCGCACGAGGCAATTAGCCGTCGGGCCATCGCAGTAAGGAAGGCCCCTTCTCCCGACGCAGGTTCAACCGCGAACGCATCAACGAGGTCGGACGCAGGCAAGTAGTCGGCTAGGTCGAGCAACAGCTCTACGACCCAAGGCTTCGTGTAAACGACGCCCCGGCTCTCTTCCGGAATGGGAGGTATTGAGAAACCCAATGGCAGCATTGATTGAGTCATGGGTGAATCTTAGAGTACGGTTCAACCTTCGTTGTTCCACCATACCCGATGAACCCCACACCCGCACCGGCAACTCTGCACGTGCTGAGAAACGGTTCGAAACCCTAGAACAACTTGGGGAATCTCTAGAGACCCTGGAAAGCTATGCCTTCCGGTTGTCACTCCGTAACTCTTTTTAAAAGTACACCTTGAGTCGATAGAGTCGCGGAGAATCGGCCTGCTTTACACGCAGGATGTCGGGGGTTCGAGTCCCTCATCGCCCATGCTCCGGCGCTCGAGGCCGAGGTCTCGCGACTGCCGCGCGTAGATCGCCTCGGGTACAATCGCCTCGTGAACAGGGTTCCCACCCGCTCGCACGCGGGGCTCGACTCCATGCGAGGACGACATCGATGCGCAGCCTCCTGATTTGCTTGATCGTGCTCTCGGCTTCGACGGCGTCGGCCTCGACCCGCGTGACGCTGGCCGATTTTGACGACGTTACTCCACCATTCACGGTGTGGGTGGTCAATATCCCCAACGAAAACGCGTCGGTTCGACTCTCCGAAGATCACCCGAGCGGCGGCGCGCACTCCTTACAACTCCACTACAAGTTTCTCGCGAACGGACCGTTCCAGTATCTTGGCATTCCCGTCAAGACCGAGATTCTCGCGCCGGTCCACACTCTTCGATTTATGCTTTACGGCGACGGCTCGAACTGCTCGTACGGCGTCCGTTTGACCGACGCCTCGGGCGAGACGCACCAATACGGCAAAAACACCGGGCAAGGCGGTCTCGTCGCGTTTCGAGGCTGGAAGGAAGTCGTGATCGACCTCGACTCCGCCCACGAAACTTGGGACGGCGACAAAAACGGCAAGCTCGACTATCCACTCACCGAAGTGAGCATCGGGATCGGCCAACCCGTCAACCTCGATAAACCGAGCGCAGCCGAGGGCGAACTCTACTTCGATTCGCTCGCGGTCGACGCCGACAAAAGCGTCGCGGAAACGCTTGGACTCCACATCACGGTCGTCTCGCCTGAATACTGTAGTGAAGTCACCGGCGACGTCCGCGTCCGCGTGTCGGCCCCCGGCTGCAAGAGTCTCAGCGTGAAATGCCGCAAGGGCGGCGGCCGCTTCGGCACGGACTCTACCGTCGCCGCGGTCACGCTCAACGCTCGCGGGGAAGGCTCGTTCGTCTTCCCGGCGGATCGCTATCCGCACGGACCCGTCACGCTGCGGATCTCCGGCGCGTCCGGCAACGTCGCCGACAACTGCTATTTGCAACTCTACAACAAAAGCGGAGTGAGCGACCGACCAGGAATGCCCGCCGACCCTCCCCCCGCGGCGCGCGGCATGTCGCTCGTCTTCGCCGACGACTTCAATACTCCACTCTCCATCTCCAGCACCGACCCCAAGGCGGTTTACTACGATCACAAGCCGCCCGACGGCCATCAGGATTTCAGCGTCCACACCTTCGCCGGTCGCGAATCCTCGCGCAATCCGTTCGCTCAGGTCGACACTTATCTGCGCATTCGCGCGAGCGACGCGACGCACGCCTCGGGGCTGATTTCGTCGCTCAAAAGCGACGGGACGGGGATCAAGGCGAGCCTGCCGTGCTACTTCGAATGCCGGTTTCTCGGCCCGAACGCCGTCGGCGCGTGGCCGGGTTTTTGGCTGATGACCGACTATCTCGCCGACTACAAGCTCAAAGGGGACAAGACCCCCTGCGACGAACTCGACATCATCGAAGCCTACGGCGGCGAAGGCCCGCGGAGGCCGAACGCGGGCGACTCGTACATGATCACGCCGCACTGCTGGAACCAAGGAGACGCGGCCCGGATGCTTGAAAAGAAGGCATTTGAGGCAATGCATAACCCGATCCACATGCACAAGTTCGGCATTCCCTCGAGCTGGTTCGAGGCGTTCCACACCTACGGCTGCAAGGTCGACGCGACCGACACGATCTACTTTTGCGACGACGTCGAAGTCGGCCGCCACGCGACGCTGCCGATCTGTAAAGAACAGCCGCTTTTCTTCATGATCAACCTCGCGACGGGCGGCGGCTGGCCGGTCGATTTGTCGCGGTATCACGGCAAAGCCGATATGTACATCGACTATGTGCGCGTGTATAAACAGCCGAAGTGACTCCACTTTGTGCGCGCTCGACGAACATTCTCGAGGCACCCGCGCGATGCACTTTACTCGACATATATTGACTCTTGCATTCCTGGTGATTGCCGGCGCGCGCGTCCGCGGCGACGACGCCCCGGCGGCGCCTTCGTATCCCGACCACGCGCGGCTGCTCGTCGTGCGCGACCTTGTCGGACGCGAGACGCCGGTCGGCGGCCTCGACGCCTGGCGCGTCCGCCGTGCACACATTTTGACGCATTTTCAAGAGGTTGCGGGCCGCCTGCCGGACAACGAGCGCCGCGTCCCGCTCGCCGTCGAGAGGTCCACGCCCGAGGACATGCTTAGTTATACGCGCACGAAAATCACGTTTGCGACTGAGCCCGGCGACCGCGTTCCCGCGTGGCTTCTGATCCCGAAGGCCAGGAAGTCGCCGGCACCCGCGATGCTTTGTCTGCACCAAACGACGAAGCTCGGCAAAGACGAGCCGGTCGGCCGCGGCGGCAAGCCGAATTTGGCGTATGCGCGGGAGCTTGCCGAGCGCGGCTACGTCGCGATCGCGCCGGATTATCCCGGCTTCGGCGACTATCGCGTCGACGCGTATCGACTCGGATATGCAAGCGCGACGATGAAGGCGATCTGGAACAACCTGCGCGCCGTCGACCTGCTCGCCGCGCTGCCCGAGGTTGACGCGGGCCGGATCGGCGTGATCGGGCACTCGCTCGGCGGCCACAACGCGATTTTCACCGCGCTTTTCGACGATCGCCTTCAGGTGGTTGTGTCGTCGTGCGGATTCAACGACTTTCTCCACTATTTCGGAGGCGACATCGCCGGGTGGAGTCACGCGGGCTACATGCCGAGGCTCCGCAACGAATATGCGCTCGACTTGCACCGCGTTCCGTTCGACTTTCCCGAGCTGATCGGTGCACTCGCGCCCCGCGCGTTTTTCACGAATTCGCCGACTAGGGACGCGAACTTCGACGTTGCGGGGGTCAAAGCTTGCATCGCCGCCGCGCGACCGGTCTACGAACTCCTCGGCGCGCACGATCGACTCCGCGCAGTCTATCCCGACGCCGAGCACGACTTCCCCCCCGAAGTTCGCCGCGCCGCGTATCAGTTTATCGACGAGAATCTCGCTCGCGCTTCGAGATAGTCCACTCCACGCGCGACGACTCCGCCGACTCCGCGCCGCGCAACGCTTTTTCTCGGAGCGACGTTGTGCGATCATCATGCCGATAAGCGGGCCGGCCCGTTGACGACGAGAGCAGCGTATGGACACGATCACCCCCGAACAGCGCTCCGAGGTCATGTCGCGCGTCGGCGGCAAAAACACGCGGCCTGAATTGACCGTGCGACGTCTCTTGCACGCGCTTGGATTTCGCTTCCGCATCCATCGCAAAGACTTGCCCGGCAACCCCGACATCGTGCTGCCGAAGTGGCGGACCGCGATCTTCGTCCACGGTTGTTTTTGGCACGGACACACGTGCCGTCGCGGCGCGAAACCAACCTCCAACACCGATTTTTGGTCTGAAAAGATCCGCAAAACCCAGGCGCGCGACCGCAACGCGCAAAAACGTCTGCGCGCGGACGGCTGGCGCGTGATCGTCCTCTGGGAATGCGAGCTGGCCGACCTCGACCATCTGCGCACGAAGCTGAAAGGAATCGCGACCACGGATGAGTGACCAGCAACCGACGATGATCGACCTCTTCAGCGGCGCGGGGGGCATGACGCTCGGATTCACGCGGGCCGGCTTCAGGTCGATCGCCGCGGTGGAGCATATCGAGGCGTTTGCCGCGACGTACGCCGCGAATTTCGGCGCGCACGTGCTCGCAACGCCGATCGAAGAGGCGGTCGCGCGCTTAAAGGGAGTGAAAGCCGACGTCGTCGTCGGCGGCCCGCCGTGCCAGGGTTTCTCCAATTTAACAGGCAACCGCGCCGACGACTTCCGCCGCGCGTTATGGAGATACTACATGGACGTTGTGGAGTCGTCCGAGTGCAGTCTCTTCGTGATGGAAAACGTGCCTAACCTGCTCAAAAGCCCCGAGGGCGAGGAAGTCATCAAAACCGCGCGCGACCTCGGCTTTTGGGTCGACGCCAAAGTGCTGACCGCGTCGAAATTCGGCGTCCCGCAAAATCGCAAGCGAACGTTTATCGTCGGCAGCAAGTTGGGAATGATCGACCTGCCCGAGGGAAACGGCCGGAAAACGACCGTGCGCCAGGCCTTCGACGGGATTCCGCTCGCGCCCACGGTCCGCGAGTTTCGACCCACCGATTCGCCGACGACAACCTCGAACCTGCACATCGGCCGCAACCCCACCGCGACGAGTTTGGCGCGTTACGCACTGATCCCGCCCGGCGGCAACCGCTTCGACTTGCAGCGACTCGCGCCCGAACTCACGCCGGGGTGTTGGATACGCAAAACGAGTGGAGGAACCGACCTTTTCGGTCGATTGGAGTGGGACGAGCCGGCACGCTGTACGATTCGCACGGAATTCTACAAACCTGAAAAAGGACGGTATCTCCACCCGTCCGAAAACCGGCCGATCACGCACTGGGAGGCCGCTCGACTACAGTCCTTTCCCGACGACTTCCTCTGGTGCGGCACCAAGATTCAAATCGCGATCCAGATCGGCAACGCCGTCCCGCCCAAACTCGCCGAGGCCGTCGCGCGCGGCGTCGCGGAACACCTCGGCACGCGGGCGGCGGTCTCTGCCGCGAACAGCCGAGCTTCGCGCAACCTCAACGCACAACGGACATTCGGTCGGCCATGAGGATGCGCTCGACCCACGTCGTATCGACGCGGCCGGCGATGAAGTCGGGGTGACGGACGATCCGCCGGTGGAGCGGGATCGTGGTTTTGACGCCCTCGACCACGAGTTCGTCGAGCGCGCGGCGGAGCACGCACAACGCCTCGTCGCGCGACGACCCGTACGCGATCAGCTTGCCGATCAAGGAGTCGTAGTTCGGCGGCACGACGTAGCCGGGCTCGACGTGCGAGTCCCAGCGCACCCCCGGACCGCCCGGGATCCGCAGCGACGTGATCCGGCCCGGTGCGGGTCGGAAGTCGTTGTCGGGGTCCTCGGCGTTGATCCGGCACTCGATCGCGTGGCCGCGGGTCGTGATATCGTCCTGCCGAAAGGGCAATTCCTGGCCCGCCGCGATGCGGATCTGCTGCTTCACAAGATCAATTCCGGTCACGACTTCCGTCACCGGGTGCTCGACCTGGATGCGCGCGTTCACTTCGATGAAGTAGAACTTTTCATCGGCGTCGACGAGGAACTCGCAGGTGCCGGCGTTGACGTAGCCGACCGCTTTGGCGAGCCGGACGGCGGCCTCGCCGAGGCGGGTGCGGGTCTTTTGCGAGAGGCCCGGCGCAGGGGATTCCTCGACGAGCTTCTGGTGGCGGCGCTGGAGCGAGCAGTCGCGATCCCAGCAGTGGACGACGTGGCCCTTGGCGTCCGCCAAAATCTGGACCTCGACGTGACGCGGGCGGTCGATAAACTTCTCAAGATAGACGCTGGGGTTCTTGAACGCGGCCTCGGCCTCGGCCTTCGCGGATTGAAACGCGGGGACGAGCGCCGACTCGTCGCGAACGACGCGCATCCCCTTCCCGCCGCCGCCCGCCGCAGCCTTAATAAGCACGGGAAAGCCGATCGAGCGTGCGAAGCGCAGCGCCTCGTCGGTCGAGCCCACGGCGCCGTCCGAGCCCGGCACGCACGCGACTTTCGCCGCGGCCGCGACGGCTTTGGCCTCGGTTTTCAGGCCCATTTTGCGGATCGCCTCGTGCGGCGGGCCGATGAACTCGAAGTTGCAGCTCCGGCAGACCTCGGCGAAATGCGGATTCTCGCTTAAAAAGCCGTAGCCGGGGTGGATCGCCTGGACGTCGGCGACCTCCGCGGCGGCGATCAGCCTCGGGATATTGAGGTAGCTCTCGGCGCTCGGCGCGCGGCCGATGCAAATCGCGCGGTCCGCGATCTTGAGGTACGGCGCATCGCGGTCGGCCTGCGAATAGACCGCGACCGACTCGACGCCAAGCTCTTTGCAGGCGCGAATGATCCGCAGGGCGATCTCGCCGCGATTCGCGGCCAGGATGCGTTCAAACATAGTCGGCTTTAATTATAACTCGGGTCGCGGGAACGCGTTGCGGCCGGATCGCAACTATGCGGACGGCGCGACGCGGAACAGCGGCAGGCCGAATTCGACCGCCTGGCCGTTCTTGACAAGCACCTCGGTGATCGTCCCTGAGACGCCCGCCGGGATATCGGTGAAGACCTTCATTGCCTCAATGACGCAGACGGTCGTTTCGGGGCGGACGACCGAGCCGACGTTCACGAACGCGGGTGCGTCGGGGGCGGCGGCGGAGTAAAACGTGCCGACCATCGGGCTTTCGATCACGAGGCCCGAGGTCGCCGCGACGGCCGCGGGTGCGGGCGCGGCAGCGGCCGGCGACGTCGCGAACGCCGGGGCGGGCTCGGCGGCAGCCGGCGCGGCGGGCGCGGACGCAACGCGCACCGGCCCCCCGCGACGCAGGCGAATCCGCGACGAGCCCTCGACGATATCAATCACCGACAGGTCGTACTGCTTCATTAGCCGCACGAGACGGTGGATCGAACGGACGTCCCAGACGTCCGACGACTTACCCTGTTCGTGATCGGCACCCGCGTCCGCCATCAGCTCCGCTCCACACTCGTCGAAATGCGTTCGTCCACCCGTAACGTCAAGCAAGAATTAGGTTTAGACCCGCACCGTCTCGAGTTCCTTGGGGACATTGGTCAGCACCTCGTGGCCGTTTGGCGTCACGAGGATATCGTCCTCGATGCGGATTCCGCCCCAGTCGGGGAAGTAGATTCCGGGCTCGACGGTGACGACCATCCCGGGCCGCAGCACGGTTTCGGACTCTTTGCGGAGCCGCGGGGCCTCGTGGATATCGAGCCCGAGGCCGTGGCCGAGTCCGTGTTGAAAAAAATCACCGAAGCCCGCTTCCTCAACGACGGAGCGAGCTTCGGCATCGACTTCCCTACCGGTGACGCCGGGTCGAATCGCGGCAATCCCGCGCAGTTGCGCCGCCAGCACGACACGGTAGATCTTCTCGAACTTGGGAGTGACGTTACCCGTGACCAGAACGCGCGTCAAGTCGCTCTTGTACGGGAACGGGCGCGTCGAGGCGCCCCAGTCGACGAGCACGAAGTCGTCGTCGCCGACCTTGACGTCGGGCATCGGCCGCGCGTGCGGCAACGCGGCCCGCACGCCGACCGCGATGATCGGCGGAAAGCTCGCCGACACCGCGCCGCAACGACGCATGTAGCTTTCGAGCATGTCCGCGACCGCGCTCTCGGAGTCGTCGAGACGCAGACCGGCACGGAGCATCGCGAAGCCGCGCTCGGCGGACCGCGCGGCGGCGCGGATCGCGTCAACCTCGAACTCGTCCTTAATCAGGCGGAGTGCTTCCACGCGGTCGTACGTCGGCCCAAGCTCAATGGTCTTGAGCACTTCGGCGAGTTTCAGGTGCTCGGCGACGGTCAAAGAGGAGGCCTCGAAGCCGAGCCGAGTCACGCCTAACTTGGCGGAAATCTCGGCGATGCCGGGCATCAAAGGCTGACCGACGGGGCGGATGTGAATTTCGAGGTCGGGGCATTCGTGCTCGAGCTGCGTCGTGTAGCGGCCGTCCGAGATCACGATCGCGCGGTCGCGGGTGAGCAGCAGCGCGGAGTCGTCGCCGGTGAAACCCGTGAGGTAAGTCACGTTGGTGAAGGACGTTACGACCAGTGCATCGATCTTGTCGTCGACGAAGCAGGCGCGCAGACGGTCGCGGCGCGCGGGAGTCAAATCGAGCACGGACAGGGGCATGAGGCGATTCCTCGAGCGTTCGGGGCCGGGCGGGTCGACGTTCCCCCGCGAGCTGCGTTTCCTCGCGAGCCGCGGGCTTCCTTTGCTACCAAACTCGGGCGTGAACGGCAACAGCCTGCCGCGCGTCTTGCGGACAGGCTGAAACCGAGGTCGTCACGGACCGGTCAAACGAAAGTCCGGATGGATTTGGCGGGCGTCACCAATCGCCGCCGCCGCCGCCGCCGTCTCCGCCGCCGCCGCCCCAATCGCCGCCGCCGCCGCCCCAATCACCGCCGCCGCCGCCCCAATCGCCGCCGCCGCCGCCGTCATCACCGCCGCCGGTGGGTGCCCAGCCGCCGCCGTCGCCGCCGTTATCGGGCGTGCCCCAGCTTCCGCCCTGGCCGCCGTTGTCGTCGGCACCGACGATCCCGGTGCCGTCGGGGTTATAGCCGGCATCGGGACCCGCCGCGGGGTCCGCGCCGGGCGTGTACGAAGGCGGGTACGTGCCGCCCTGCGGGTGACCGCGGAATTGGTCATAAAGCCAATTGCCGGCGAGAGCTCCGCCGAGGCCGCCGAACAATCCCGACATGAATCCGCCGCCCCCGCCGCCGTAACCAGGTCCGCCGTAGCCGGGTCCGCCGTAGCCGGGTCCGCCGTAGCCGGGACGTCCCATCGCGCCCGGTCCGTAACCCGGCGCGCCGCCGCCCCCGGTGATCGCGCGGAAAATCGCGCCGATGACCCGCAGAACGATCATCACCACGAACAGGAGCACGACCAAACCGATCAGCCAACCCATGTTGAATCCTCCTTCGCCTTTACCGCCGGCGGGTCCCCGCGGCCGCGCCGCCGCCCCCGGCAACCCGGGCGCAACGGGTCCGGACGCCCTCGACTTGCGGACCGAGCGGGACAGGACGTGGTCGATCGCCTCGACGCCGCGCAACAGGCCGCCGTCGAAGTCTTTCTTTTTGAATTCGTCGAGGAACGCGTCGCGGATCGCCTTGCGATGATCCTCATCGACGCCGAACTTCTTGACCGTCTCACTCGCCACAAGTGTATTTGACATCAGGTGTTCGGCCTTGGCCATGAGGATAAAAATCCCCTGCCGGCCGGACTTTTTGTCGAGTTCGAGGGCGAGTTCGTTGATTTTTCGGTCGCCGACCGAGTCGACGGTCTCGATGAGCACGGGGACGTGGTGCTCGCGCTCGATCGCGTCGAGCGCCTCCTCGGCCTTCCGGATCGCGGCGGGCGAAAACATGCCGCCGTTGTCGCGCACCCCCGAGGCCGCCCACGCCGGCATGCCGACGGCAAGCAAGCTCGCGCCGACGAACAGGGTCGTCAAAAACCGACGTCTGGTGGAAGTCGCCATGCACTTGCCTTCCCCGCGAAGGGGGATTGAAAGTCAGATACAACCCATGCCGCGCGTCCCGAACACCGAACCGCAACCACCGGCCGCGACCTCGGGTCGAGCACTCGGGACATTTCCTCCGGGGCGATCGAGCACCGGGTCGGCGCCCCGTCCCGCACACTGTATTCGTCGCTCAGGGTCAATTCTACAAAGAATCCCGGCGAAACGCTTGCTCTCGGTGCCAGGTCTCGGTCGCGCGTCGCCGGGAAGGCCCCAGGTCCGCGCGCGAGGTTCAGCTTTCCGAAACGTCGCGGAAGCGCGTGAGCGCGACGATCTGGTCGCGACGCAGGAGGACGCGCGCGCGGTTGCGACGAATGCCGATCCGCACCGAGTCGTAGACGTAGACCTCGCGGGTGACGGCGCTATCGCGAAAGTCGTGCAGGTCGGCGTCGGCGAGTTCGAGGAACGCCTCGTCGTAGCCGAGCAAGGTGCCTAAACAGACGTAGGTCGACGACATATCGACGACCAGGATTTGACCGACCAGGTCGTGGAGGAGCGGGGAATCATCGCGACCGTTCGTCGACATGGCTGACTCCGGGGGGGCTCCGAATTCAAAGGCGGATCGAGGCGCCGGCGCGGCGGGCGAACCGTCGTCGATCGCGTGCCCAAAAAAATAGCGCCGACGCAAAAAAAAGGCGACGGCTCGTCTTGACGAATTTTAAGGTCCGGGCTAGCTTCCCGCCACCATGTCACCAAAAAATACACGTCTCGCCCTTGGTTTCAGCCTCTCCGCGCTCGTTGCGAGCGGCGTTGCGTCGGCCCGCGCCGACGAACCCGAGCCCCGCGCGCGGACCGGGCCTCAAACCCCGGCTTCGGCCGCTCCCGCGCCGTCCGCCGCCGCGAAGGCGCGGCCCACGGTGCTCCTGTTAACCAACGGTCGCGTGCTTCAGGGCACGATCGTCGCGGACGGGTCGAACTACGCCTTGATGCAGCGCGGGGGCGTGATCCGATTCCCGAAGTCCAAGGTGGAACAGACGTTCGGGTCGATGCGCGAGCTCTTTGAATATAAGCGCGCGCGGACTCCCGGGCGCGATCCCGACGAGGTCATGAAGCTGGCGCGCTGGTGTTTGAACGAGAAGTTGAACGTCGAGGCGCGGGAGACGTTGAACCAGCTTTTGGTGCTCAGTCCGCGGCATCAGCAGGCGAAGTCGATGCTGGGTTTCCTCGACGCCGCGGAGGAGACGGCGATTATGCGCGACAACGCCGTCGTGCAGACCTCGGGCGTGCAGACCGAGGCCGCGCCGGCTCGTCGCGACGACGCTCCCGAGGAGCTGAACCCGCAGATTTTGAGCCGAATTCGCCGCGAAATGGGCGTG
>JAJYDB010000130.1 GCA_021777845.1 Planctomycetota bacterium | reverse complement strand
TTGCGCGACCGAGCTCACGCAAGAACAGGACGTATTCACGGCAGTAATCACCAGCGGTCGACCCGAAGTGTTCCTCAAGCGAAAGTCGCCGGTCACGCCCTCGGTTTCCGCGAAGATCTTCCCGCCGAAGTTCTCGACCGCGGGCTCGACGCGGAGCGGCCGGCGCGGAGGCGCCGATGCCGAGGCGCGCAGCCAAAGTACGCCGGCGACAACACATAAAGCGCACAACATTGAAGTGACAAGCGAACCGGCCAACCATCGTCGATAGGCCCAGATTCCGCGTTTTTCGTCCACTGGGTTTCTCCACTGGAGTTCGGAATGTTGGGCCCGCGGAAACCGTCTCGACGACGTTCAAGCGCCGCGTAACGGTTCAAGCCGATGTCAGACCGCGTCGGTAGATGACCAGACTCACCAGCACAACCACGGCCAACGCCGATGCCACCACGGGAATCGCGGGAAATTCGCGACGCTTCATGCTCGGCGTCAGACTGCGTGTTCTCTCCAGATTCCACGCGTTGAACTCGTCCGACGACGCGAACTTCCGCGCAGGCGCGCCGCGACCCCACAGGCTCACGGTTTGGTCGCGATGGTCGGTCACGATCGAGCCTTCGAGAAAATCGACGTCGAACTCGCTCTCATCGATCGGCCGATTGATTTGCACGTTCGTAAATGTCGTTTGCATGATCGTGTTGGGAAAGATTTCCGGGCGGTTGCGCACCGTTTTGGGAAAGAAGAGACCCGCGCCCACATCCCAGAAATCAACGACTTCGGTGGTTGAAGTCCAGGGCTTCTCGCGGTTTTTGAAGTGAATTTCCGACCGGACCACGAGATCGTCGCGAAACGCGGAGAACACATAGGTTTCCCATGCGTGGTCGTCGGATTTTCGAGGCCGCAAGGCGAGAATCCAGGTTGGATGTCCCTCGGCGTCGACGCCGCGTTGGAACGACTCCACTATCTTTCGCTTGATCAACTCTCGAAACGACCCCGACTCCGGAATCAACAACGCCCCGATTTTCCAAGGATTAACCCAACCTGCGACGCTCTCCGCGGCGGGTCGGTCGATGCCACCCTTGTAGAGGTCGACGTCCGCGCCGGAAAGAGGCGACGTGGGAGCTTTGGCCGGATCGAAGTCCGGCACCGCGCGCACCCCGGTCGGTTCGAGAATGCTGATGAACTTCGAGTCGGCCTCCCGCCACACATCGAAGTACATGGAGCCGAACGAATGCACGGAGAGTTTCTCGCGCCGCCCGCTCCGTACGACACGCAGCTCTTCGGTTGTTTTCCAGGTCTTGCCGTTGTCGCGGCTTACGCGCGTCTGGGCGTCAAACCGGAACGAGTGGAGTCGGGCAACCGCCTCCTCGTTTCGATCAAGCAGCCGGTCAAGCTCCTTAAGGTCGACCGATGCCGTGATCGCAATCGCGGCCACCATGACGATCGTATTCACGTGTAATCGCGCCTCCGCGGAGACGGCGGTGCATCAAAGGAGAAGAGTGCAATCGGGCTCACCAGACGGCTGCGGCGTTCAGCAACCGGTTGAACTGCAATTACACTGGATGTTAGTGCCTTGGATGGTGCCGAGGCAGTAATTCGCATTCCCCGCACAATACGCGAACGGCATGTAAGCGCAGTTTCCGTTCTGTCCCCCCATCGAGCAACCTCTGCACGTGATCTGGTTGTAGGTGACCGTCGCGGGGCAGGTCGCGGGCGCGGCGACGGACCAGAGGGAGACTGCCAGTGCCGCGAGAATGAGGCCGTCAACGACGGCGAGGCGTTTCATCGGACGCTCTCCCCTGTGAACAGCGCCTGTTGATATGATCTCCCCGCACACGACATTACCCCCCCCCCCCAGCGCGCGTCAAGAAAAAAACTCAGCGAATGTTTGGGTTGTTTGATCCACGATCTTTTTGTCGAGGCATGGCTCGCGGTTTGGAAGCGCTCTTGCAAGGATTGGTCGCGCGGGTAAAGTACGCGGCGTTCGTTTCGCGACGTGCTTCGATGATCTCAAGAGCGGCCGCGCCGTCATGGAGGACGGGATGAAGGCACTCGCACTGGTTGAGGCCCCCGGCCACGTGTGCTGTCGTTATCGCATACGCGCGTTCGAGCGTGCGCTTGCCGAGCGCGACATCGAACTCACGGTCGCGGGACTCGCGCGCGCACCGCTGGCGAGGTGGCGTCAGATCCGCGGCGCGGCGGCGTACGACGTCGTGATCTTACAACGCAAGCTTCTGGGATATCTTGACTTGCGCCTGCTGCGCCAGTCGGCCGCGCGGCTCGTGTTCGACTTCGACGACGCGGTTCTCTATCGCGACTCGAACGACGCGCGCGGGCCGCACTCGGCGCGGCGCACGGCGCGATTCAGCCGGGTGGTCCGACTCGCCGACGCCGTCATCGCCGGCAACGACTTCCTCGCCGACTGCGCGCTCCGCGCCGGCGCCGTCCCCGAACGCGTCGGCGTGATCCCCACCTGCATCGAGCCGTCGCTTTATAAAACAGCCGACGACCTCGAAAACCGCCGCGGCAGCGAGCTTAATTTGGCTTGGATCGGCTCCTCAAGCACTTTGAAAGCGTTGGAGGAGCGTCGCGACCTGTGGGATCGTGTTGGTCGGGAGGTTCCCGGGGTGCGGTTGCGGGTGATTTGCGACCGGTTTCCCAATTTAGGCGCGTTGCGGGTGGTGCCGATCCCTTGGAGCGGACCGTTCGAGGCGGAGGACCTGGCGGCGTCGGACGTCGGGGTTGCTTGGATGCCCGACGACCTTTGGAGTCGGGGCAAGTGCGGGCTGAAGGTCTTGCAGTATCAGGCCGCGGGTTTGCCGACGGTCGCGAACCCGGTGGGCATTCATCAAGAGCTAGTCACGCACGGGGTTCACGGCTATTTGCCCGACGGCGACGACGGGTGGGTCGAGTCGATTCGGACGTTGGCGGCGGAGCGCGGGTTGCGGGGTTTGATGGGTCGGGCGGCGCGTCGGCACGTCGAGGAGCATTTCTCGGTCGAGGCGTGGAGCGACGCTTTCGCGGCGACGGTCGCGCCTGGTCGGGCGGCGGCGGCATCGCGACCGCACGCGAGTCGGTCGGCCGATTCGATCAAGAAGTCGAGTTCCGCGTGAATGAGCATCTCACGACCTCGGTATCCTGATATTAAACACATGCTTTTGACAGAATCCGACGAGAACGTTTTGGTTGCGCAGGATCGACCCGGCGGCCCGTTGGAGGTCGCGCGGGGGGTCGAGGGGGGGACTGCTCGCTTGTTTCAGCCGCCGACGTGGCTTTGGTCGCGCGCGGGGGACGTTGGCTGGTGGGTTCGCGACGGCTGGGAGGGGTCGCTGCTCGACGGCGGAGCGTTGCGGCTTGAGGAGTGGCGGCGCGAGGGCCGGCTGAACGTCGTGAAAACCGGGCCGCACCGGGTGGTGTATCGCGTCGACTTGCCGCGCGGGTCGGTTTATGTGAAGCATTTTTTGGTGCCTGGGCTGCGTTCGAAGTTGCGGCAGTGGCTGCGTCGCGGCAAGGGGCGCAACGAAGGCCGGCGCGCCGCGGAGTTGGCGGCGATCGGGGTGCCGACGATCACGCCGATCGCGCTTGGCGAGCAGCGGAAGCGCAGCCTTTTGCTCGAAAATTTTCTGATCACGCACGCGATCGAGGGGATGGTTCCGCTCGAAGTGTTCGTCGAGTCGCGGCTGCCGTCGTGGCCGGCGGATCGTCGCGCGGCGGTGCGACAAAAGTTGGCGAGGGCGTTGGGCGCGCTCACGGCGCGCCTGCACGACGCGGGCTTTTTGCACAGCGATTTTCATCCGGGGAACCTGCTGGTTTTAATCGACGCCGACGAGCAACCGCGGTTCGCGATCATCGACCTCGACGCGTTGCGTTCGTGTCGGAACGTGGGCTGGAACGCGGCCCGCGACAACCTCGCGTTGCTCAACCACTACTTCTGGACCCGCAGCCTGCGCGCCGACCGGCACCGGTTTCTCCGCGCGTATTTCGAGGCCCGCCGCGAGCCTCCGCGCGACCCGCGACGCTTCGCGCGCGACGTCGAAAGCGCCACCCGCGCCTGGGCCGAACGGCTCTGGCGACGCTGGGGACGACGTTGCACCGGCGACAACAAATATTTTTACACGATGCAGCACGGTCGCGCCTGGGGCGTCGCCGCGCGCGACGTCGACCCGGCGCTGCTGCGCACGCTGCTCGCGAACCCGAACGCGCCGCTGCGCGACGAGAAGTCGATCACGCTCAAGACCTCGAGAACGACCGACGTCGCCGACACCACGCTCGAAATCGCGGGCCGGCCGACACGCGTGATCTATAAACGTTTTAACAAGAAACAATGGTTCGACCCGTTCCTGACGTGGTTTCGGCCGTCGCGCGCCTGGCAGGCCTGGCAGGCGGGGCAGCATTTAAGCGCCCGCGCCGCGCCCACGCCGCGGAACCTCGTGTTCATCGCGCGGCTGCGGCCGTTCCGACGCGACCCGCTCTTCTGGTATCTGCCGCACGAGACATATCTCGTTACACTTAAAGATGAACATGCAGTCACTTTGCTTGATTATACGATGAACATACTGCCTGCGCTCGACGTCGACGCGCGCCGCGGCGCGATCGATCGGCTCACGAGGGCGCTCGCCGCCTTGCTGCGTCTGCTGCACGAGCGTTCGCTGTCGGACCGCGACCTGAAGTCGTCGAACATCCTGCTCGTCGGCGACCCGGCGGTCGAGGAGCCGCGGCTCAGCCTGATCGACCTCGTCGGCGTGCGGCTCAACCACCCACTCCCGAGGCATCGCCGCGTCCAGAATCTCGCACGTTTGCAAGTCAGCCTCGGCGACGTCGCGGGCCGCACCCGCACCGACGCCTTGCGGTTTTTGCGCGCCTATCTGCCGTGGGGGCTCTCGCCGTGGAACGACTGGAAATCGCTCTGGCGCGACGTCGCCGCGGCGGGCGACGCGAAACGGACCCGCAACGAACAACGCGGACGAAAATTGACGTGACGACTTGTTTATTGTCATGAATGATATTAACATCGTATCTTAGTTGTATTTATGGCTAATATTCGCTTTTACTCTTTAGCCTTAATAATGTTGGGATGTGCGTCGCTGCGCGAATCCGAGCGGCCGCTCTTGCCGACGGCGCACACGACGGTCGTCGGGCCGTTCGCGGTGCATGCGAGCGTGCCGCTCGCGGCGGATTCGACGGTGCCGCGGACGCTCCGCGACGTCGAGCGCGAGGTGGGCGAGCAGTTGGGCGCAACCGCCGACGCGTCGCGCGCCGACGTCGCGCCGGTTGACGTTTACATCCTCGACGACCGCGAGAAATTCGCCTATTTCCTCAAGTTTCACTATCCCGAGCTGCCGCCGCGACGCGCCTTTTTCGTCGCCGACGGCACGCAACGATCGATCTACGCCTATCAGGGCGAGCGTCTCGAAGAGGACCTCCGCCACGAGGCAACGCATGCCGTTTTAAACGTTGCGTACGGCGATCTGCCGATTTGGCTCGACGAGGGGCTCGCCGAGTATTTCGAGGTTCCGCGCGCGCTCCGAGGCGTGAACGTCGAACACCTGGCGCGGCTCAAGGCGGAGCTTGCCGCCGGACCGACGACGCGGATCGCCACGCTCGAGTCGCGCCGGACCGTCCGCGAAATGTCGCCGCGCGACTACCGCGAAGCGTGGGCCTGGGCCCACCTGCTGCTCAACGGCAACGACGCCGATCGCGCCGTTTTGAAGGCTTATTTGACCTCGCTCCGCGACCAACCCGCCGGCCCGCCCCTCTCCGCGCGGCTCGCGCAGTCCGACGCGCTCAAGCACGGAGCCCTCCGCGCTCACGTCGACGCCATCCCCACCCCGCCGCCCGACGACCCCGACGTCAAACTCGCCTCCGCCCCCGCCACCGCCAAAACCGCCGCCGACTCCCCCCGCGACGACGACAAAGCCGCCGCGAACGTCGTGAAAGTCGCCGCCGAAGAGCCGCCGATTCCGCGCAAAGGTTTCTTCACCCGAGTACGCGAGTGGATCGGGTTTTAAGTACGCTTTCGTGCGAGTGTTCGCTCATTTCTTAATCGCGTCTCAGGCGTGTTTGACGGCGAACGGGATTTGGTTGATCTTCGCGGCGAGGATGAAGTCGTTTTCGGAGAGCCCGCCGATCGCGTGGGTCCAAAGTTCGATCGTGACATCGCGATAGCCGACGAGGTGGAGGTCGGGGTGATGTCCTTCGTGTTCGGCGATTGCGGCGACGTGGTTGAAGAATTCGACCGCGGTCATGAAGTTCTTGGCTTTCCAGGAGCGTCGGATCAGTTTGTTGTTGTCGCCCAGGCTCCAGCCGGGGATCGCGGGCAGGAGGGCGCGGGACTCGTCGAGGGTCATGGGGGGGACGCCCCCTTCGCAGGCGCGACAGGATCGCGACGCGAGGTCAATCGCGGGTTTGTCAAGGTCGTTCATAGCAAGACGCCTTCATAGCGGAGTTAGGCGATATGGTAAGTTATCGAAACGTTTCTTGGTCGTTCGGGAAGGCGCCGTTGCGGACGTCCAGCGCGAAGCGCGCGGCGGCGTCGCGGGCGAGCGCGGCGAACTCGGCGTAGCGGCGGACGAATTTGGGTCGAAACTCGTCGAAAAGGCCGAGCATATCGTAGGAAACGAGCACTTGGCCGTCGCAGTGCGGTCCGGCGCCGATGCCGATGGTGGGGATTTTGAGCTCGTTCGTGACGCGCGCGGCGACGTCGCTCGGGACGCATTCGAGGACGAGGGCGAAGGCGCCGGCGTCGGCGACGGCGCGGGCGTCGGCGAGGACGGCGTCGGCGTCGCGCTCCACCTTGAACCCGCCCAAACGTCGGACCGACTGCGGCGTCAGACCGACGTGCCCCATCACCGGGATATCGGCCGCGACGACGGCGCGGATCGTCTCGGCCATCCGCACGCCCCCTTCGAGCTTGACCGCCTGGCAGTCGGTCTCCTTCAAAAAGCGGACCGACGACGCGACGGCTTGCCTCGGCGACTCTTGATAGCTGCCGAACGGCAGGTCGGCGACGACGAACGCCCGCCGCGCTCCGCGCGCAACCAGCTCGGCGTGATAGAGAAGCTGGTCGAGCGTGACCCGCAAGGTCGTCGGCCGGCCTTGCACGACGGTCCCCAACGAGTCGCCCACGAGCAGGCAGTCCACCTTGGCGGCATCGAACAGGCGCGCCATCGTATAATCATACGCCGTGAGCACCGCGATCTTCCGCGACTCGCTTTTCCAGCGGGCGAAGTCGGGGACGGTGACGGGTTCGGACGCGTCGGCGGAGGGCATATCAAAGTCGCCTCGCGAGTTTCAGGGAGCCTCGTGGTCGAGATCGGCGATCAGCGCCGCGGGCCCGTCCACAAGGACTTTGTAGCGGCGACGGATCGCTTCGTGCAAGCCCAAGCGCGCGGCGTCGTGCGCGTCGTCGCCGGTCAGGTCGGCGAAAAACCGCGCGCCCCGCTCGCGGTAAAACGCGACTAAAGCAAGCGGAGTGCGCACGTCTGCGATGTCGATGATTGTGGATCTCTCGAGCAACGTGACGCCGCGCCACTCGCCCGCGGCCCGCGACGACGCGGCGGAATCCACCTCGAGCCGGCAGCCGCGACGATCGGCCGCGAACAAGAGCGCCTCGGGCGCGACGACCCAATCCTCGACGGGAACGTGCGCCCGCACAGACTCCGCGGCCGCGCGCAGGCCGCTCCACGACGCCGGCACGACGAACGTCGATCGCGACTGCGCAGCGCCCAGCATCAAGAACGTCGCAAACGCGAGCGCCGCGACGGCGCGCTTCAGCCGGCTCGACCGGGCCAACTCGATCGTCCCGCACGCCACCCCGACGCTTACCACGGGTGCAAGCGCGAGCCAGTAATAATCATGATGGAGCTTCGCTCCGAGACAGAGCAAAACGACGAGCGCCGCGAGCCCCCACAGCCGCCAGAAGCCGTCGGCGGCCGCGCCCGGCCGCAGCCCGTAGAGCGCGAGCACCACCCCGACCGGCGTGAACGAACGCACCAACAACCCGCGCGCCGCCGCGAGCAACACGCCGCGGTCCAACAACGCGAGCGGACCGAGCGCCCGCAGCCACGACGCGCCGTTGTCGGCCGAGGCGCGCGACCCGACGCCGCTCGCAATCATGATCACCGCATACGCATACCACATCAGCGCAGGCGCGACCGCAACGGCAAGCGTTCCCGCGCGAACCCGCCGCGTCGGCGACGGACCCAAAAGCATCCACAGCGGCACAAGGACATAGATTGCTGTGATTTTAACTGCGAGCCCCGTTGCGACGAGCGCGCACCCGCAGGCGCGGAGCGCGCCGTCGCCGCGGCGCGAACCCGCTCCGTCGTCGACGAGGCGGAGCCCCGCCAACGTGAGCCCGAGCATCGCGGCGTCGGGCTGAAAGGCGCGTCCGTAACGGATCGTGACCGGCAGCGCCGCGAACGCGACGACCGCGAAAATCGCCGTCGTCGGGCCTTCGCGACGCCTCGCGAGGCCGAACAAACCCCACGCGGCGAGCGCCGTCGCCAGCGCCGAGACGAGGCGTCCGGCCTGCTCGAGCGGCAGCCCCGAGACGCGTCGCAGGCCGACCGCGAGCAGCGCGTAAATCGGCGGCTCGACGAGAAACAAATTTGGAGGCGGCCCGGTATCGAGCTGCGGACGCAGGAAGCCCGAGCCGCGTCCGAGGTTGCGCGCGACCATCGCCGTCGGAATCTGCCGCCCGACGTAATTCTCGACGATCGGCTCGTCAAGCCGCGCCGCGCGCAGAGCAACGATCGACGTCAGCACAACTCCGAGCACGATCGCTTCAAGATGTCGTCGCGTGAGCCGCATCCATGCCCGCGTGATTGTGGGTCAACCTGGATCTTAAGCGCGCCTCGTTGCCTTTTGAGATCGTACGACGGCCGGGCGCGCGCGGTCAAGCGGCCTCGTCGCCGGCGACCACTCCCGCGCCGCGATCGCCGCGCGATCGCGCATGCGTCAGCGGATCGGACGCGAAAACATTATGGTACGCGAAAAAGTCTTTGCAATTTGGACGTCCGCGCGGCACTCTTAAAAGATCAACCAATCTGAAACACGGCCCGGACGAGCGGGCGGATCGCAAACGCAATCAAACGCCCGTCGCGGGCCGTTCCCCCCAATCGGGAGCAGCGCCATGCTTGTTCGCGACGTTTTGAGGACGAAGACCACCGGCGTCATTTCGATCGGCTCCGAGGCGAAGGTCGAGGACGCGGTCGCGCGTCTGGTTCAGAACAACATCGGCTCACTGCCGATCGTCGACCCGCAAGGGCGGCTCATCGGCGTCTTGAGCGAGCGCGACGTGCTCCGCGGCCTCCACCAGCGCGGCGAAAGCTTCGCGAAAGCCGCCGTCGGCGACGTCATGACCACCAACCCCGTCACCTGCGCACCCGACGACGACGTCAACGACGTCATGGGCCAAATGAGCGAACGCCACATCGCGAAAGTGCCGGTTTTGAACGACGGACGGCTCGTCGGCATCATCTCGGTCGGCGACGTGATCAAGGTTCAGTACGAATCGCTGCACTCTGAACACCAACACTTGATGACGTATATACACGGATCGTATTAACGTCGCTCACTGCGACCAGCGGGTTGGTTTGCGATCCCAGCGGTGCGTGCGCAGGGCGTCGACGAGGGCGCGGTCGAGCGGTCGACCGTCGCTCGCGGCGAGGTTCGCGCGCACGTGTTTTTCCTTGCGCATGCCGGGGATGATCGTCGCGACGGCGGGTTCGTCGAGGATGAACCGCAACGCGAGTTCGGGCATCGTCATGCCGTCGGGAACGAGCGGTCGGAGCGCCTCGGCGCGGTCGACGGAGGCCTCGAGGTTTTCCTTGACGAAATACGTGTTCCGCCAATCGCCGGCGGGCCAGGTTGTGGTTTTCGTGAGCGTGCCGGTCAACGTCCCTTCGTCGAACGGCACACGCGCGATCACCGCGACGTCGAGCTCTCGGCAGAGCGGAAAGAGCGCATCCTGGGGGGCTTGGTCAAAGATATTGTAGATCACCTGCACGGCGTCGACCGCCCCTGTACGCAGCGTTTTCAGGCAGTTTTCCGGCTCCCAGCGATTCACGCTCACGCCGAATCCGCCGACGAGTCCGCGCGCTTTCAGGTCGTCGACCGCGCGCCGCCACGGCTCGGCGTCCGACCAAGAGTCCTCCCAGACGTGAAATTGCAGCAGGTCGATGCGCTCGACGCCGAGATTCGCGCGCGACTTCTCGGCATATTCGCAAATGTAGTCGTACGGGAACACCTCCTCGGCGCGGAACTCGGCGCGCGACGGCCAGACGCGGTTTTTCGGCGGGATTTTCGTCGCGACGTAAAGGCCGCGGTCGGGAAAATCACGCAGTAGACGGCCGAGCAGCCGTTCGCTGTGCCCCTCCCCGTACGCGTAGGCCGTGTCGAAAAAGTCGCAGCCAAGCTCGACCGCCAGCCGCAGAGACGCCAGCGACTCGTCGTCGTCGGAGCCGGGCCACCCCCCCATCCCCCACATCCCGTAGCCGACCTCGGACACCTGACGACCCGTCCGTCCAAACCTGCGCTGAAACATGCCAAACCTCGCCCTCGGAGCGGTCGCGACCCCGTCGCGCCCCGAAAAAAAAAAGAACGTCGTCCCACGAGCACCGCCCCGTCGGCCGACGCGCGTCGAACCGCCGCAACGGTGATCAAGGGACGACCCGGCAACTCTCGGTCAAGGCGCTCGCACGCTTACTTAGCGTCGGGCTTGACGACCGTCTGCTCTTCGTTTTGCGGCCGAATCAGCTCGAAATACTTGCGAATGGTCTCGCGATGACCGAGCGGGATCGGCTCGCCGTTCAGCACGGCCTCGGACATCTTACGGTACTTCGCGTAGGTTTCGCGATAGCCGCGCGCGGCGGTCTGCCGGCCCTCGGGCGAGTGCGTCGTCTCCATCTCGGACGGGCCGTCGCCGGGCTTGCCGGTGATTTCCTTCAGGTCGCGCTTCGACGCAAGCTCGGTCTTGTTGCCGAGTACGTTCCCGCTAATCCCCGCGCCCCAGTTCGACTTCGGCGAGTTCGACTTTTGCGGCATGCGGATCCGATACGCCTTGTTGCCCTTGCACTCGCCCTTGCTTTCGTCGAGCTGCGCCAGCTCGGCGTCGAGGATTTCCTTGATCTTACGTCGACGCGCGTGACCCTTCACGAGCTTCGCGAGCGTCTTCGTCGCTTTTTTAAACTTCCCTTTGCCGTCGCCGGAAAGCCCGTCGGCGAGTTCGCCCGCGGCCTCGGCGAGTTGACCCAACCCCGCCTCACCCAACGACTCCGCCACCTGCTTCATTTTTTCGGCGACCGCCTTCGCCTCCTTGCGGTCGAGCTCGGGCTCCTCGAGCAGCTCGAGCTGCTCGGCCGCCTTGTCGAACTTCGCCTCGGCGAGCGCGTTGCCTGCCGCTTCGAGCGACTCCGCCGGCGTCATCGCCGCCCCCATCGCCTGCAACTGACCGTCGACCAGCCCCACATTGTATTGAGCCTGCTGCGACGCGATTTTCGCCTGCATTTCCGACAACTTCGCCAACGCCTCGCGCTCGTCGACTCCCGGTTTCTTCATCTCCTCGACCTTCGCCCGCAGATCGTCGACAAGCTTCTGCAACTCAAGGTCACGGTCGGATTTCGCCAACTCGTCGAGCTGTTCCAGATCCTCCCCAATCTTGTTCGCCTCGGCAACGATCTCAGGAATCGGCGCGCGCGGTCCCGCCGCGACCGGCTTGTTCGCGAGCGGCCACGCCAGCAACGCCGCCGCCAACGCCGACGTCGCCAAAGCATACGGCAAAACCCGCGGCATCCGCGCAGGAGCCACTTCGGCAGGCTTGATCACGCTTAAATGAACTTCAGCGTCCACGATCTGCAACGCACGCAGCGGCTCGTCGCGATCCTTGTGCAAAAAGTCGAGCGCCGTCACGACGCGATCCTTCAGCCGATAGTGGACGTCGACCGCCTCCGCCGCGCGCTCCCACGCTCGACCTCGGAAGATCGACGCCAACGCCCCCGCGACCGGCAACAGGCCCAACATCGCAACCCACGTCAGAGGCAGATCGCGACCCAACGCAAACCGCGCCGCACCCAAACCCATGCCGACAATCGATGCCGCGAGCAGCCCGTAAGCCGACCCCCGCGCCGCCCGAATCCACGCCAGACGCAGCCGCACAGGCCGCAGGGATTGATGAATACGCTCCGACATCGGCTCGACCTCCCGTGTCCACAGAAGCTCAAAAACCGCCGGACATCCCCGAATCACGACGATTGTACGATAGCCCCGAACCGCCGGCTATCGTTAATTCGGAATTATTTTTGGGAACGCATCGTGCACATCTCATCGCCCCCGTCGAACAACCCCTCGCGCTCTCGCCGCCGGCCCCTTGCCGCGCCCCCTTGATCTCGATTATTATTGATAATGGCCCGCCCCGCCTTCGGACCCTCGAAAGCACCCCCACCCCCGGGGATCACTCCTCATGAAGCTCCGCCTCGCGCTGGTGAAAGTTCGACGTATGTTCGCCGCCGCGACCACCTGCGCCGCGATCGCGACCGCCGTTGCGCCGAATTTCCAACGCACAACCGCCTACGCCGGCGATGCGAAGCCCTCCGGCAAGCAGATTTACGCCAAACAATGCGTACGCTGCCACGGCGCAGCGGGTGCGGGCACCGACGAGTGCAAACGCGCTCTCGCCGGCGACAAGTCGATCGCCCAGCTCGCGCGCTTGATCGCCAAAACCATGCCCGAGGACGACCCCGGAACCTGCGTCGGCGACGATGCCAAGAACGTCGCAGCTTATATTTACGACTCCTTCTACTCGAAAGACGCACAGGCGAGAAACACCCCGCCCCGCATCGAGCCGGCCCGCCTCACCGTCCGCCAATATCAAAACTCGGTCGCCGACTTGGTCGAGAGCTTTCGCGGCGAAGCCCACTGGGACGCGCAGCGCGGCCTCAAGGGCGAGTACTTCAAGTCGCGCGACTTCCGCGGCGACCGACGCGTCCTCGCACGCGTCGATCCTGAAATTAAATTCGATTTCGGCGTCGGCAGTCCCGACCCGAAGCTCGAAGCGCAGCGGTTCGCGATCCGTTGGGAAGGCGCGATTCTCGCCCCGGAAACCGGCGATCACGAAATTATTGTCCACACCGAACACGCCGTGAGCGTCTGGGTCAACGACCGGAAAAAGCCGCTCATCGACGCGGTCGTGAAGTCCGGCAACGACCACGTCCACACCGCGACCATCCGCCTCCTCGCCGGGCGCGTTTATCCGATCCGC
>JAJYDB010000397.1 GCA_021777845.1 Planctomycetota bacterium | reverse complement strand
GAGAGAGCTTTGCGGCACTGATGGTCTGCGACGAGGCCGACGCGGGATGCCCGTTCGTCCCCGGAGCCGCGGCACGCATCTCGATGCCGTTCGTCGACCCTAAATCCGCGGACGACGGCCCGCGCGAAGCGGATCGGTACGCGGACGTCAGAGACGCCGTCGGTCGTGTGCTGATCGCGGCCGTTCAGGAAAGCAAATTGTCATGACCACGCAAGCGACAAGCGAGTCAAGCCTCGGCGCGAAACGAATGAGCGTCTTCGAAAGGTACTTGAGCCTCTGGGTGTTCCTCTGCATGATCGCCGGCGTCGCCTTCGGCCGAATTCTCCCGGATTTCGTCGCCAAACTACGAGGACTTGAGTTCGGCGCGGGGACCCAGATCAACGCGCCGATCGCCGTGCTGATCTGGCTGATGATCGTGCCGATGATGCTCAAGATCGACTTCACCTCGATCGCCCGCATCGGACGCAAGCCCACCGGGCTCTTCGTCACCCTGTTCGTGAATTGGCTGGTGAAGCCCTTCAGCATGGCTCTGTTGGGATGGCTCTTCTTCAAGCATCTGTTCCTGCCGATCATCGGTCGCGAGCTTGCCGATCAGTACACGGCCGGGGTGATCATTTTGGCCGCGGCCCCTTGCACGGCGATGGTCTTCGTCTGGAGCTACCTATCGGACGGAGACCCGGCTTACACGCTGGTGCAAGTCTCCGTGAACGACCTCGTGATGCTCGTTCTTTTCGCCCCGATCGTGCGCTTCCTCGTGAGCGGCGCCGCGGGGCTCGAAGTGCCGTTTCAGGTGCTCTTGACGTCGGTGATCGTCTTCATCGTCATCCCGTTGGCGATCGGCGTCGTCATGCGTCATCGGCTGATTCGTTCGCGAGGACTCGCATGGCTTGAGCGGCGTTTTCTCCCCCGCTTGCAGCCGGCGGCGATCTCGGCGCTGCTTGCGACGCTCGTGTTCATCTTCGCGTTTCAAGCCGACAACCTGCTCAACCGTCCGCTCCACATCGCATTGATCGCGATCCCGATCCTCATTCAGGTCTACTTCAACTCGTCGCTCACGTACGGTTTGATGCATCTTTTCAAGGTGCCCTACGCGGTTGCCGCCCCCGGTGCGCTCATCGGCGCGAGCAACTTCTTCGAACTGGCCGTGGCAACGGCGATCGCCCTCTTCGGGCCCGAGTCGGGAGCGGCGCTCGCCACTGTGGTAGGCGTGCTCGTTGAGGTTCCCGTCATGCTCTCGGTGTGCGCGGTCTGCAATCGTACCCGCGGATGGTTCGCTCCGATCTCGAACTGACCGCGCCGGCCCGAGAATCTCGTTTTCGATCGGGGTCGCATCGGCGATATTTAAAGGCGCGTCTGATATCCTCGGGTTGGGTTGCGAGACGCCGATCCGCGCGAAGACGAAGCCGCGGTCGAGACCGACGTTGGAGTCCGCGCGTGTTGAAGTGAGACGATGATTCGCCCAGACGAGACCCCGAAGAGGTGAACCGCGCCATGTCCGCTTCACAATATCGGATCCTCGACGGCAACGAGGCGGTCGCCTCCGTCGCGTATCGACTGAGCGAGGTGATTGCGATCTATCCGATCACGCCCGCCTCGCCGATGGGCGAGCACGCCGACGACTGGTCGGGGGTCGGGCATTCCAATATCTGGGGCGAGGTTCCGCAGATTGTCGAGATGCAGTCGGAGGCGGGTGCGGCGGGTGCGGTGCACGGCGCGTTGCAAGCCGGGGCGCTGGTGACCACGTTTACCGCTTCGCAGGGCTTGCTGTTGATGCTCCCGAATCTGTTCAAGATCGCGGGAGAGTTGACGTCGTTCTGCATGCACGTCGCCGCGCGTAGCGTCGCCGCGCAGTCGCTGTCGATCTTCGGCGACCACTCCGACGTGATGGCCGCGCGCGGCACCGGCTTCGCGTTGCTCGCCTCGGGCTCGGTGCAGGAAGCGCAGGACCTGGCGGCGATCGGGCATGCCGTCGCGCTTGAAGCGAGGGTCCCGGTGCTCCACTTTTTCGACGGCTTTCGGACATCGCACGAACTCGCCAAGATCGAAACGCTCGACGACCGCACATTGCTGAGCCTGATCAATCAGTCGCGGCTTGATGAACATCGCGATCGGCGATTGACTCCGGATCGGCCGGTACTGCGCGGTACGTCGCAGAACCCGGACACCTTTTTTTCGGCTCGGGAAGCCGCAAATTCGTTCTACGACGTTTTTGCGGAACGGCTCGAGACGGTCATGGATCGCTTTCGGGAGTTGACCGGGCGGGGCTATCGCGTCTTCGAGTACCACGGTCACCCGGAAGCGGAGCGCGTGATCGTGCTCATGGGGTCGGGGGCCGAGTGCGTGCACGAAACGGTCGATCGCCTGGCGGCGCGCGGCGAGCGGGTCGGCGTGCTCAAGGTTCGTCTGTTTCGTCCGTGGTCGACGGATCGGTTTCTGGCCGCGCTGCCGGCGACGGTCCGACATCTCGCGGTCATGGATCGCACCAAGGAACCGGGCTCCGTCGGCGAGCCGTTGCTGCTGGAGGTCTGCGGTGCGCTGGTTGACGCACTGACGCGCGGCCGACTCGTTCAACTTCCGCGCGTGATCGGCGGTCGCTACGGGCTCTCCTCGCGAGAATTCACGCCCGCGATGGTCGAGAGCGTCTTCGAAGAGCTTGCCAAAGACACGCCGAAGACGCGCTTCACCGTCGGAGTGCGCGACGACGTCACGCACCTCTCGCTCGACGTCGAGGAGGGGCGGGACACGGAGCCGCCCG
>JAJYDB010000396.1 GCA_021777845.1 Planctomycetota bacterium | reverse complement strand
AATACTGCGCCCGCACAACGTCGGTCTCGACCACCTCGGGCGACATCGGCCGCAGACACTTCAAGACCTCGAGCTTGTGGTCGCGGACGACGTCGGCCTCCATCGTCCACGGCGGCTCCATCGCGGTCACGCACAAGAGCTGCAAGATATGATTTTGCACCATGTCCCGCGTCGCGCCGGCCTCTTCGTAGTAACCCGCGCGGGTGCCGACCCCTTCTTCCTCGGCGACGGTGATTTGCACGTGGTCGATGTACTTTTGGTTCCAGAGCGGCTCGAAAATCGAGTTGCCGAACCGCACGACCATCAGGCTTTGGACCGTCTCCTTGCCCAAATAATGGTCGATGCGGAAGATCTGCTTCTCGTCGAAAACCTTCTGCACCTCGTCGTTGAGCGCGTTCGCCGAGGCGAGGTCGTGCCCGATCGGCTTCTCGACGATGATCCTCGAAAACGGTCCGGCGCCGCCGCGATGGACCAGCTCCGCGGCGTCGAGCTGCGAGACGCACAGGCCGATCGCGCTCGGCGGAATCGAGCAGTAAAACACGCGGTTTCCGGGGATCCCGAACTGCGACTCGATCTCGGTCAGCCGCTGCTTCATCGACTGAAAGCACGCCAAGTCGTCAAACTCGGCTTTCATGTAGAACAACCGCTGCGAGAAGTCCGACCAGTGCGTTTCGTCGAGCGGCCGGCGCGAAAACTTCTCGATCCCCTCGCGAGCGAACTGGCGATAGCTCGCGTCGTCGAGCTCGTTGCGCGCGAATCCGAGCACCGCGAAGTGCGGCGGCAAGACGCCGTCGAGCGCGAGGTTGTACAGCGCCGGCAGCAGCTTGCGACGCGACAAATCGCCGCCGCCTCCGAAGATCACGAGCGTGCACGGGCTCGGCTCCGCGGCGTGCATCGAGCCGAAATCAAGTGGATTGTCCGCCGATACGTCGATCATCTTTATTCCAACCGAGTGACGATGTGATAGCTGTTACGGTTCGACTCGATGTTCACCTTTGAGGCCGCGGCGAGCCGCGGCAAGGGGGGGGGAGTTCGACCGCTTCTCGAGGCTAATTTCCGGTCGGCCGTTCGACGTGTCCTCCGAACTTGAAGCGCATCGCCGAGAGCACTTTTTCGCCGAAAGTGTGGTCTTTCCGCGACCGGAACCGGGTGTACAGCGAGGCCGAGAGGACGTCGGCGGGGACGGCTTCCTCGATCGCGGCCATGATGGTCCATCGACCCTCGCCCGAATCTTCGACGAACCCGGTGTAGCGCGTCAGCGAAGGGTCCTCGGCGAGCGCCATCGCGGTGAGGTCGAGCAGCCACGAGCCGACCACGCTGCCGCGACGCCAGAGCTCGGCGATATCGGCGAGATTGAGGTCGTAGCGCATGTCTTCGGGCAGCTCGGGCGAGGTCGCGTTCCGAAAGATGTCGAACCCCTCCGCGTAGGCCTGCATCAGTCCGTACTCGATGCCGTTGTGGACCATTTTGACGAAGTGCCCCGCGCCCGACGGACCGCAGTGCAGGTAGCCTTTTTCGGCGGTGCTGTTCAACTTCTCGCGGCCCGGCGAGGGGGGCGTATCGCCCGGCCCGGGCGCCAGCGTCCGCAAGATCGGCTCGATGTGGAGGAAGGCGTCGTCGGGCGCGCCGATCATCAGGCAGTAACCGCGTTCGAGGCCCCAGACGCCGCCGCTGGTGCCGACGTCGACGTAACGGATCCCCTTCGCTCCAAGCAGTTTGCCGCGACGGACGTCGTCCTTGTAGTACGAGTTTCCGCCGTCGATCACGACGTCGCCGCTCTCGAAGCGTTCCGCGAGCGCCGTCACCGTCGACTCGGTCGCCGCGCCCGCGGGGACCATCACCCACGCCGCGCGCGGCGGCTTCAGTTCCGCGGCGAACTCGTCGAGCGTCAAGGCGGGCGTCGCACCGTCGGCGGCCAGAGCCTCGACGTTCTTCGGATTCAGGTCAAAGACGACGCACTCGTGCCCGCCGCGCATCAGTCGGCGAGCCATGTTCGCGCCCATCCGACCCAGGCCGATCATTCCCAGTTGCACGTGACGACTCCTTGTCCGAAATCCCTGAGCGCCGGCCTCGCCCTCGCGAACGAAAGGCCGCGCGACTCTCATCGAGAGTTTGCAACGTCCTAATGTCGCACGCCCGCGGGCCGCGTGCAACCACTCCCCGCGACCGCGACCCGGTCTCCGTGTTAAGATGACTTCACCATCGGAACGCGACCTCAACCCCGCGCGGACCGCCGCGCATTCTCGTGAGGATGTCGCCTCGGATCGACCGACGGCTTGTTGTCTTGCTCTTTATAAGCGACGCGACCCAACCATGACCACGCGCGACGATTTCCTGGCGATTGGCCCGCGGATCCGCTGTTTGCCGATCATTCACGGCTCGGCGGACTGCGCCGAGCGTGTCCGCGACGACCTCCTCGACCGCGGTTTCGACTGCCTGGCCGTGCCGCTGCCGCCTTCGTTTCAGGACGACGTCGAGGCCGCCGTCGCGCGGCTGCCGCGCGTCTCGGTGGTCGCGCAGCTCGACGCCGACCCCGCCGACTCCGTCGAGGAAGTCGGCTTCAACTATGTCCCGATCGACCCGTGCCAGCCGGTGATCGCGGCCTTGCGGCTCGCGCTCGGCGAACACGTCCCGCGCGCCTACGTCGACCTCGAAACGCCGCGCTTCGAGCCTCAAACCGCGGTCCTGCCCGACCCCTATGCGCTCAAGCGGATCTCGCTCGCCGCCTTTGCCGCCGCCGTTTTGCCCGCGCTCGAACCCCCGCTCGCGGAC
>JAJYDB010000129.1 GCA_021777845.1 Planctomycetota bacterium | reverse complement strand
TAAGCTGATGTCGATGGGGTTTTTGCTTGAGCCGGACAAAGCCGTGATCATGCGCGGACCGATGTTGCACGGGATCATGCAGCAGTTTTTGCATCAGGTCGAGTGGGGCGAGCTGGACTATTTGGTGATCGACCTGCCGCCGGGGACGGGGGACGTGCCGCTGACATTGGCGCAGAGTCTGCCGCTGACGGGGGCGGTGGTCGTGTGTACGCCGCAGGACGTCGCGCTGCTCGACGCGGGCCGCGCGGTCGCGATGTTCCGGCAGCTCAAGGTGCCGATCCTGGGCATGATTGAGAACATGAGCTTCTTTGACATCGCGGCGTATTTGAAGGATCGCGGCGGACCGCGCGCGCGTGCGATTTTCGATGGGCAGGGTTATTTTGACGCTCCGGGGGACGAGCGCGTTTATTTGTTCGGGCGCGGCGGGGCGCAGCGGATGGCGAGCAACCTCGGCGTGCCGTTTTTGGGCGAGGTGCCGCTGAACGTCGGCTTGCGCGAGCAAGGGGACGCGGGGAAGGTTGAGGACGCGTATCTGGTCGAGTCGCCCGCGCGTCCGTATTTGCGGCACGTCGTCGAGCAACTGGCGGCTCAGATCAGCATTCAGAACATCAAAGCGCCGAAGATGCCGAAGCTCGAGATCTTGAACTAAGCTTGGTTGGGGTGCGCGGTCGCGGCGCGTTTCGCGAGCGACGACCGTTTCCAAAGGATCCAGACGCAGACGCCCACGCCGCCGAAGAAGCCGACGGCGTAGGCGGCGTTGTGCGCGCAGAGGTCGGTGAAGAAGAGGACCTGGCGGTCGGGCGGGATGAAGTCGAGGAAGTCGTCGATCGGGATTGATCCGGCGGAGGCGGCGAGGTAGCCCGCGAGCCCGGCGAGGGTCGAGCAGGCGGCCATGACGATCAGCAGCGCGCCGATTGGCCGGAGGAGGTTGCGCGCGGTGAGTCGGGGCGCTTTGCCGAGCCTGGCGCAGAGCGCGGCGGGGACGCCGAGAATCACGCCCATCCACCAGGTGGCGATCACGCCCCATGCGAGCGCGAGCTGCGTCGGCGACTGCGATTCGATGACTTTCGGGTGCCCGATCGTGAAGTATTCGACGCAGAGGCGCGCGGTGACGTTGTCGTGCGCGATGCCGTAGACGACGGACGCGAGCACGGCCAGGCCGATGATTTTGAGGGCTTGCATGGATGCCTTTAGGGATCAGACCGAGCTGCGGAAGAACATGACGTCGCCGTCTTTGACGATGTAGTCCTTGCCTTCGAGGCGCTGGAGATTTTTGGCTTTGACTTCGCGGAGGCTGCCCGCGGCGTGGATGCCGTCGTAGGCGGTGACTTCGGCGCGAATGAAGCCGCGGGCGAGGTCGGTGTGGATTTTTCCGGCGGCGTCGACGGCGGAGCCGCCGCGTTCGAGGTTCCAGCCGCGGACTTCGGGCTCGCCGGCGGTGAAGAAGGTGATCATGCCGACGGCGTCGTAGGCGGCGCGGATGATTCGGTCGCGGCCGAGGTCGGTGAGGCCCATGTCGGACATGAAGGCGGCGCGTTCTTCGGGGTCGAGCGCGGCGAGTTCGAGTTCAAGCTTGGCGTCGATCGCGAGGGCTTCGGGCGCGAGCGCGACGAGCGCGGGGTCGAGCGGCTTGTCGGGGGCTTGATTGACCAGGATGACCTGCGGCTTGTCGGTGAGGAGTCCGAAGGAGCGCATTGGTTTCTTTTCGTCGGCGGTGAGTTCGAGCGAGGCGATGGTTGCGCCGTCTTCGAGCGCCGTTTGGACGCGTTTGACGATCTCGAGTTCTTTTTGCGAGGCCTCGCGGTCGGGTCGGGCCTTTTTGACGCTTGCCTCGAGACGTTCGACGCGGTTGGCGATGACGCTGAGGTCGGCGAAGAGGAGTTCGTCGCGAAAGGCGTTCAATTCGGCGGCGGGGTTGTCGGCGGTGAAGCCGTTGAGGACGACGAGGAGGGCGTCGCCTTCGCGGATGAGTGCGAGCCGCTGCGGGTTGTCGCCGTGGGTGCCGGGGACGAGGCCCGGGGTGTCGAGGAATTCGACGGTCGCGGGGGTGATTTTCTTCGGCGAGTGCAGGGTCGCGAGGAAGTCGAGCCGCGGGTCGTGGAGGACCGCGACGCCGACCTGGCCGGCGTGGACCTTGCCGGGGTCGGGCGCGACGCCGGTGAGAAGTTGAAAGAGCGTGCTTTTGCCGCTGCCGGCGAATCCAACCAGTCCAACCCGCATCGTGTCGCCAATCCTATCCGAAAGAGGGTAAACGTTCGAGAGTCGTGGAGCGTGAAGCGTTGAGGTTGTTCTAACGGCGTCGTGGGCGGTGCGTCAACGGCGGCGCGCGTCGGGACGCGGGATCGCGCGGCGTCGTCGCGCGGAGGTCGCGGGCTAGTGCGCGCGGGTGGCGTCGAGGGCGGCCTCGAGCGCGTCGAGCCGCGATTCGAGCGCGCGGAGGGTGTCGAGTTCGAGGGTTTGGCGTCCGAATCGGACGCCGTAAAAGGCGTCGACGACGGCGGCGGGGACGTCGGCGACGTCCTCGGTTTCAAGCCCCTTGCCCGCGAGAAACACGGCGGCGCGGCGCGCGAATTCGCCCTGGGTTTCGGAGGCGGGTCGCGAGAGTCCGTAGCCGGCGAGCAGGTGCGCGAGGCGTCGATAAAAGACGACGCCGGCGAGCAGCGCGCCGTCGTCGCGGGTTTCGCCGGAGAAGCGGTTCCAGAGTCGTCGCGCGAGCCAGTGCGCGGCGCGCAAGCCGGCGGCGATGAGCAATAAGACGGAGAAGGAGACGACGAATCCGCGGATCGTGAAGAAGGAGACGACGGTCGGAAAGTGGAGGAGGTCGTGGATCCACTGTTTGACGGTTTGTCCCATGATGGCGAAGCCGCGTGCGGCCTCGCGGGCGAGCGCGAGCACGGGTTGGTACAGGATGCGCTGCTGGCGTTCGGGGTTGAAGCCGATGATGTAGAAGACCCAGACGTAGCGGACGAGGTCGGTGAATTGGCGAAAATTGGCGGGAAAGCCGCCGACTTTGGCGACCGAGGCGTCGCGTTGGTTGCCCGGAGTGGGGTCGAGAGTGAGCCAGAGTGGTCGGTGGACTTCGTCGCCGCCGAGGTAGGCCTCGACCCAACTGTGCGCGTGTTTTTGACGGACGTTGGTGACTTGGGCGATCGAGTTCCAATCGCCCCCCTTGAAGCCGTTGACGAGTCGTGCGGGGATGTGCTCGGCGCGGAGCAGGAGCGCGAGGGCGCTGGCGAAGTATTCGCAGTGGCCGACCTTGCGGTTGACGAGGAAGTCGAGGACGGGGTCGAGGCTGGGGTCGTCGATCTTCATTTGAAGGCTGTAGGCGAATTGACCCGAGGAGCGCAGGTAGGCTTCGAGGGCGCGGGCGCGGCCCTCGACGTCGGCGGCGGGGATGTTCTCGACGATCGGGTCGGCGACGGCGCGGAGCGGCTCGACCAGCTTCGCGGGGATGCCGAGGAGCGCGCCGCGCTGGGGGTTGGTGGGGAGCGTTTCGCCCCTTTGGAGCCGCGGGTCGGCGCGTTCGGCGCGGATGAAGTAGTCGATCGTGCCGCCGCGGGTGTTTTCGCGGAAGATCGTGCCGTCGTTCGGGTTAAGCTGGGCTTCGAGGCTGTCGGGCCCGACTTCGAGCATGGGTCGCAAGCCGAAGAGGACGTTGCTGTCGTTGGCTTCGAGCTTGATTTGGACGCGGAGGATCCTGCGCTTCGTCGCGCCGGGGACAGGGGCGATGGGAAACGTGGCGGAATCGGGGGACTGACGTCTCCAGACGCCGTTTTCGTAGGCGCCGAGGGTGACGCCGCGCCAGAGCGGCTCGCCCTCGAGCTCGACGCGGTTGCCGGTCTGTTCGTCGAACGACTCGACCGACATCACGACCGAGTCGTTTTCGAGGATCTCGCCGAGCTGTCCGAGCTTGACCTGGTCGTCGAAGCCGGTGAGATGGCTGGCGATGGGCTCGGCGGAGCGTCGGCTCGCGCCCGCGCCGCGTCTTGGCATCGCGAGAAAAATGATGCCGCCGAGCGCGAGCGTGGTGATCGCGACGCGTGCGGTCGAGATCAGGAACGGGGTGTCGACGAGGCCCGCGTAGGGACCTTCGCGGACGAGCGAGGCGGGAGCGAGGCGCTCGCTCGCGGGGGCTTCGATGATCGAGACGGTCGCGCCGAGGTTTTTATCGGCGAGCGCCCGGGCGCGGATCGAGTCGCGACGCAGCGCGAACAGACCGAGCACCCACAGCGAGACCACGACCCACGCGAGCAGCAGGAAGCCGACCTGATCGCTCGGGCTGATGACGGCGCCGATCAACACCTGGGTGAGCCCGAGCAGAATCAGCGACCAGTCGTCGCGGACGTTTTTCGGGAGCAGGATTTTGACGATTTGCAGATAGACGAGCCAGTGGCCGAGGCTGAGGTTGGCGTCGCCGCTGACGTTGTAGTCGAGGAAGGCGAGCACGACGGTCGCGAGCGCGAGCAGGTTGCCGACGTCGCGCGGTACGAGCGGCCGATTGCGCTCGTCGACGAACACATAGGCGACGAACGACGCGACGGCGACGCCGATCGGATAGAGCGGCGCGAGCGCGCGGTCGCCGACGTCGAGGCTGAGCGTGCAGGCGCCGAGCACGAGCATCAGGTAGAAGCTGAGCCGATAGACCGACTGAAAGTTCACGGCCGGCGCTCCTTTCCGTTGCCGTCGCCGCGCGCGTCGGGCTCGACGCCGGGCTGCCTCGCGGCGAGTCCCGAGCGGACGCCGTGGGGCAAACCGTCGGACTTGCCGTTGATCGCAAGCCCGTCGCGCGCATTTGACCCCGACGCCGATCCGCGCCCCGTTCCGCGACGCGTTTCGCGCGACAGCGAGACGTCCTCGGGGTCGCGCTCGCCCGAGGGCAGGTCGCGGCGCGTGAGCGTCTCGGCGGGAGCGGCATGCACGAACTGCACGAGGTCGTCGAGGTCGCCGCGCGACGCGTCGAGCAGGACGACGCGCCCCATCAGCCCGCGGGCCGCGCCTCCGGCCAGCCGCGACGTCTTTTCGGCTTCCTCGAACAGGTTCACCTGCCGGTTCGTGACGAGGATCAGGATCGACTCGCGGAGAATCGCGGGGGGCAGCGCGTCGAGCAGCGAGGCGATCGAACCCTCGGGGGCGGGCCGCAGAATCGCGAGCTGTTCGAGCAGCTCGTGCAGCAGTTTCACCGACGACGGCCCCTGCCGGAGCCCCGGCGTCGGGCCCGTCCAGCCGAGCACGACGCGTCGCCCGTGTGTCCGGCACGTCTCCAGACAGAGCGTCGCCGCGAAGCGAATCGCGAGCTCGAGCGACTCCCTCTGCTCGTTCGAGACCCTGTTCCGAGGGAGCCAAGGGTCGATCAAGATCGCCAAATCCTGCTCGTTCTGCTGCTCGAATTCCTTCACCATCAACTGCCCGAGCCGCGCCGACGTCCGCCAGTGGATCCAGCGCGGGCTGTCGCCGGGCCGATACATCCTCAGCCCGTGGTATTCCTGCTGGAGCGAGCTCAGGTCGTGCCTGCGTCCGCGACGGCTTTCGAGCGCCTCGCGCTGAATGAGCTGCCAGCGCCTCGAGAGCCGGCCGATCGTGGGGTAGACCGTCAGTTCCTCGGGCTCGCTGATCGTGACCCGACGCTCGAGCAGCCCGAACGGCGAGCGGGTCGCGAGATCGAGGTCGCGGAATTTGTATTTGCCGCGTCGCGGGCTTTGTCCCTGCCAGCGCAGACGCTCGCCGTCGCGCGCGGGGACGCGCTCGAAGAAAAGACGCGGCGAAAGCCCCTCCGAGCCCGACGCCGCACGGTCGACCGGCGTCATCTCGTCCTCGAGAAACAGAGCGAGCGCCGCGGTGAACCGGCGGTCGTTCCGCAGCGTGTAGTCGATCGCGAGCGGGTCGCCCGAGAACACGTACGGCGGCACCCGACGCGTCACCCGCAGCCGTCGGAGCATCGAGGCGCTCACGAAAATCGAAGCCACCAGCGGCCCCGCCGCCATCCCCGCGACCAACAACAGCAAGTTCACCTGCAAATGCAGCCCGCTGCCCATCAAGGCCGCCCAGACGATCGCGTACCCAAACCCCTCCCACGTCCAGCGCAGCCGCTGATTCGGCCAGACGCTCCGCGCCGCCGAACGCACCAATCGACCCAGAAAGCCGGGACGTCGCGACACCGAGCGTGCTCCTTTTGGATTCGTTGCGACCCCGCCCTGCCCCGCGCCTCGACTTCATTTTGACGCGCGAGCGCGGCTTAACTTGGCACGCGGATGCGGTCGACGATATCGCGGATAATGGCTTCGGCGGCGCCGAACTCGCCCGCCTGGAGGAACGACTTGCCCACCACGCGATGCGCCAGCACCGGCACCGCGAGCGTCTTCACGTCGTCGGGCACGACGAAGTCGCGGCCGGAGACGAGCGCCAAGCTCTGCGCGGCGCGATACAACGTCAAGGCTCCGCGGGTGCTCACGCCGACGTGCAAGTCGTCGCTTTGCCGCGACGCGTGCACGATTTCGAGCAGATAGTCGGCGATCGCGTCTTCGACCCGGACCCGCCGGACCGCTTGCTGCAAACCCCGCACGTCCTCGCCGTTCAGGACCGGACGGAGCTCGACGACGGGCTCGCCCCCGCGGTGCGTCGTCAGCACCCTGCGCTCCTCCGAGCGATCCGGATAGCCCATCCGCACGCGGATCATGAAGCGGTCGAGCTGGCTCTCGGGCAGCACGTACGTGCCTTCGAATTCGTACGGATTTTGCGTCGCGAGCACGATGAACGGCGGCGTCAGCGCGTGCGTCGCCCCTTCGACCGACACCTGGCTGTCGCTCATCGCCTCCAAGAGCGCACTTTGCGTCCGCGGCGTCGTCCGGTTGATTTCGTCGGCCAAGATCACGTTGGCGAAGATCGGCCCGGGCTTGAATTCAAACTCGCCCGAACCGGCGTGATAGACGCTTGACCCCAAAATATCCGACGGCAACAGGTCGGGCGTGAACTGAATCCGCCGGAACGAGCAGTCGATGCTCGATGCCAGCGCGCGCGCCAGAAGCGTTTTACCCACCCCGGGGACGTCCTCGATCAAGACGTGCCCCTCGGCCAAGAGCGCGACGACCGCCAGCTTGATCGGCTCGGGCTTTCCCAGCACCACCGACGCGATGTTCTCGAACAACCGCGCCAGAGGCGACGCCGCGTCGAAGCCGGGCGCCGATCGCGCCGCCGTCTGCGTGGAATTCATGAAGGCTCCCTGACTCTCACTCTGGGGTGCTGTTCACTTCAGGCGGGTGCCGCGATCACGAATCGACTCACCAAGACAAGGCGTCCATGCGAGTAAGCGATTATTATAGAAGAATCGTCACCATCCGCCAGCGCCGCGAAGCCGCTGCGCGCACGTTTTTTTCGGAAGCCCAACCCGCGGCCCGAGCCCGCCCGTCGCCCCCGACGCCCCGCGCGCGGACCTCGATCGCGGGCCGCGACCCGTCCGCGACAATCGCCGCAAGCCATGCAGTGTCAATAAGTTAACATTGTGTGGAAAAAATCGGACGGCGCTTGACGAAGCCCCGCCCGCGAGCGACGATTTCAAGAGACCTCCGACGGCGGTCGGGCCTTGAGGGTCGATCCAACTTTGACGTCGCGCGCCGGTCCCGCGGGGCCGAGTCCCGATATTTCGGTCACATTCAGCCGTGGATGGTCGTAACCTAAATTGAAACGGATCGAGCGCGTGAGACTCCTCGGCGTTTCGGATCCCTTGATCAACTAAGCACGAGAAAGGGGACGCGATGGGTTTCGACACCATGAAGGATACCGACGTACAGGTCAGAAAGGCGTTGAACGTCTTCAAGTGGGACGACGTTGCCGACGTCGTCGACGGCCAGACGCTGATGAACAAGTCGAAGGTGCTCGAAGCCGTCGCCGAGGCAAGGGAGGCGAATCTCGACTCGGCTTACGTAAAAGTGGGCAAGATCAAGAAAAACTTGGTTTTTCGGATCAAACACAAGAAGGGCCATTGGGGCGACGACGACATCATTGTGGTGAGGGATTGGGTCCTGCCGGTGGCGGTCGACGCCGTGCCCGTCACCAAGAAGGCCGCCTTTCGCGAAAGCAAGGTGAAGGACGAGCTGACCGTCGCGTGGTGGACCGACACGCGCAAGGACGAGGGCGACATGAAGAGCCTCGAGCCGGCGCTGCGCACCTACGAACTCACGCTGAAGAACCTCGGCGACGATCCGACGCCGCTCGAATACAAGGCGCTCTTGTCGGCCCTCGACCTCGTCGAGAAAGCCGGGAAGGGCGTGCAGGGCGTGATGCAGCACAAGGACGACAAGGCGATCATGCAACACTTCCTCTTCGCCGTCAGCAAGCGGCAAGAGGAGCACGAGCGGGCCCAGAAGGACGCCGGCCTCGAATTCGACCGTCGCATGGGCGCGGCGCTCGACACGGTCTTCGACATCGCGTCGGGACGAAACGATAGCATCGAAACCACGTTGGGTCAGGCGCGCGGCTTCGTCGATCGGGCCGATCTCAGCAACGCGAACCGGATGATCACGAAGCTCACGCAAATGGTGGTGCGGGAAGGCTCGCCCGCGGCGGAAAAGGCGATGTTGCAATCGGTGAAGGACGCCGCGGGCGTCAATAAGCTCGACCTCCGCGAGTTGCTGCCCTTCGTTTTGAAGGATCGACGCCGCACCGAGATCGACCGCGCTTACAAGGCCCTGCTGCCGCGCATCGAGTCGATCGCCGACGAGGTCGAACAGCTCGAAGCAAACGCCGACCAGGACCACGACCATCCCGACCGCGCCGAGAACCAAGACCCGACCTACCAAAGGAACCTGCGCGACATCAACACGGGTTATAAGAACGTGCTCGCCGCGATTGGCGGCGGCACGACCTTCGCGAAGCGCCACCTGACCAACGCGCAGCGGCTCGTCGACCTGGCCGCGACGACCACGACGCCCCAGACTATTCTTGACTTCGTGGGCCGAATGGTCGACCAGCTCGAACAGTTCATGCAAGGAGTGGTCGTTCAGTACGCGAAGATTCGCAACGAATCGGGCTCCTTGCGGAAAAAGGTCGTCACCGACCAGATCACGAAGGAAGACCAGGCCAAGTTCCTGACGCCGATCCTGAACCGTTCCATGAACGTCTGGTATCAATACCGCAAGGCCGAGCAGCAGGTGCACCAGACGCTCGAAGCGGCGTTGGACGCCGTGGTCGAACGCGTCCCGGATCTCGAAAACGCCGCCAGACCGGTGCGCGACCGACTCAAGACGAGCGGCGAGTAAGCCGGACGCTCGCGATTCGCGCCGCGCGCGCCGATCAAGGTCGCGCGGCGCGCGTCGCGGGCGGTTCCGGCGGCAACGGCTTCACGTCGAGCCGGACCTCCTGGCCGTTCTGAGTTCTGTCCAGCCCCGCGACGATGTACCAGTCGTCCGGCGCGAAGACGAGCTTTTCGACCGGCGAACCGCCAATTTCGACGAACTGAAAGAAGGCTGCGGCGGGAAAGTACTCGCCGTGGCCCTGGAACAGGTTGGTTTGGCCGCGTGTGAAACTGACCTTCGAGTCTTTGATTTTCGCGATAAACTGATTGTACTGTGTGTACGTCTGGATGGACGGACTCGAGCCCAAGGCCGAGAACGGCAGCAAGTAAGCCTGATACGGCGGGCTTGTCACCAGACGCACTTGGACGGACGCGCCGGGGATGAGCGCGCCGTCCGGGTTTGGCAGCAGGGCATGAAGCCGCGCGCTCGGCTGTGAGATGTCGGGGGGGCTTGCCTCGATCTGAAGGTTGCCGAGGTCGACTTCTGCGCGCACCTGCGTCTGATCGTCAACGTGAATCACAATCGGGATCAGCTTCGTGCCCGGCAGTACCGAGATTTTGCCCGCGTGCAGCAGTCGGTTCAGCTTGAGCGCGGTGGACTGACGGACATCAAAGCTCACCCGCATCGGGTCGGTCTGGATCACGGTCGCGAGCTTCGACATGTCGGCGGCCACGACCGACCCGACCGAAACGAACGTCTCGGCGAGCTTGCCGCCGATCGGTGCCGTCACCTTGCAAGAGCTGAGGTTGAGCTGTGCCGAATTTAGGTCGGCCTGCTTTGAGTTGACGCCGGCCTCGGCCTCCTCGACCGCGGCCCGAGCCTTTTCGAATGCGCCTTTGGCAACAAAAAAGGGACCGCGATTGTTCAGATCCGAGGCGATCTTAAGATCCGTCTGGGCTGACTTCACGTGCGCCTGAGCTCGATCGAGATTCGCGCCCGCGTCGGCGGCGATCGAAAAAATCGCCGCGCGAGATCGGTCGAGCGCGAAAAAAAAGGCCGGCGTCGGCGCTTTTGGGGATGCGTCGAGGCCGGCCGATTGGATCGTGAAAAATCCAACGACACGGGTTACTCGGGCGGAATCACAGGAGCGGTGGGAAAACCATAATTTGGCACTTGGGCCCAATCAAGGCTCGCGGCGACGATCGAATTTGAAACGCATGTCGCCGCGACCACCATGGCCAGGTAGAGAGACTGAATAGCGTCAACGCCGTAAAGCGTATGAATCGTGTCGTCTCCGAGCCCGCGTGTTCTTACGTTGCACGCCCAGGCGGGAGCGGCGTTCGGGGCGAGATCGGCGTATTCGAACGGGACGCCGAGATCGACGTAGGCCGGAAACACGACCCCGTCCGCTCGCGTCCACTGCATCGTGCGCGTCGCGAGGACGGGTCCCATGGGATCGGGTACGTTTTGCATTCGAGTTGTCTCCTGTTCCCTCGCAAAAGAATCCGCAATGAACAAAGTCATTATCGAAGTCGGAGGATCACAACGCGAGGACTGGAGCGAGCGCGATTGCGCCGCCGCCGGAGGCGACGACGATGAACGTAACACCCGCGATAACGACGACGGTTCCGATCACCGCGCCGGGGTTGTTCGCCACCCAGGTCGCGGCGGCCGAGAGTGCCTGGCCGACGGATTGCGCTGCGCAGGCACTAAGGCAAGCAACGTACACGGTCATGCAACCGGGGTAGCCGATCGAAGCCTTCCACACCACGGATTTGCCGGATGCCGCGACTCCGGAACAGCACGCCTGGTCTTGAGAGTAGCAAGCTTCGGGGCAAGTTCCGGCGGAAGCCATCACTATATGTGATTTATGTAGATGCCTGGCTGGCAGTTTCTTGATGACCTGAGCAAGGATTCGGCCCGCAACGGCCGAAGGGATTGCCCCGGCGGCAATAAGACTTCCACCGAGAAACTTGCGTCGTGACCCACCGGCCGCAGTCGACTTCATGGTGTTCATCGGTCTCTCCAAGTTTGATGTACTGAATCATCTCGGAAAGCCTTGCCGGCTCAAAAGAGGCTATATCGAAACCCTCAACAAAAGCTGGAACTCGGTAAGCTCTGTCGGTGTCGTTTCAGAGTGGATTCTGATCGAGCCGGTGTCGTTCAAAGTGTCAACTTCGCTCAACACGATCAGTTGCTCTTCCCGCGATTCCCGACGCGGTAGGCTACCCCCCCCCCCGAGGTCGTTTGTCAAGACGCAAAAAAAGGCCGGCGTCGGCGCTTTTGGGGATGCGCCGAGGCCGGCCGTCGCGGAGAGAGGACGGTGCGGGAGTCAATCGAAGGAGGAAGAATCAAATAATGAGCGAAAGGTCGAGATCGGCGGGTCGGGGGACGGAAGCCCGCGAAATCGAGTCGAATCAGCGGTCGAAGCCGCCGTGGGCGTGGTTGTCGCCGCGGTCGTTGTGGGCGGGTTCGTCGCGGCGCGGGGGGGGCGTGTGCGGCCCGCGGAGGACTTGGTGCCCGCGGCTGTGCGGGGTGTGACCGCGGAGCGGCCCGCGACGCAGGGGCGCTTCGCCCGCCATTGAGGAGAGGACCGACGCGCCGGTGACCGGCTCGCCCGCGGGGACGTCGAAGTCGCCGTCGAGGTCGTCGTAGCGCGAGACGTAGCCCGGCATCTTCGAGCGTTCGAGCTCCTCGGCGTACGAGGTCAGCACCGCCTCTTGGATTTTTTCGCGGCACTTGGTGTTGATCGGGTGCGCGATGTCGGCGTGCAGCTTGGCGCGGCCGTCGGCGTCGCGAATCGCGCGGTTCTCGTCGAGCCGGCTGCCGCAATGGTTGCAGAAGCGGCTGCGCAGGTGGTTTTTCGTGCCGCAGTGGTGACAGCGGTCGGTCAGTTTGCGGGAGGGCATCGCGACGAAGAAGCCCTTCGCACCCTCGATGATCTTGAGGTCGCGAACCACGTACATGTCGTCAAAGGTGATCGAGCAAAAGGCCTGCAACCGTTCGTTGCTGCCCGAGTTGTCTTCCATGAGTTTGATGCGGACTTCGGTGATTTCCACAGCCGGTACTCCTTTACGAGGCGTTCTCAGCCCAGCTTGAACCAGGGCCGCAGGTGACGACCCGGACTCGTCCGAGTCCGAGCGTTTCAAGACGTTGCGCGACGCCGGCAGCCGCGTCGCGATCGCGAGCCAGGCCAAAGTAGGCCGAGCCGCTGCCGCTCATGAGGGCGCCGTCGAGGGCCGCCCCCTCTGCCGTCAGGGCGTCGCGCACCCGCGTCAATGCGGGGACGAGCGCCTCGGCGGTTGGTTGAAGCCGGTTGAAGAGGCTTCTCCCCAGCGCCGCGGGGTCGGATCCCGTGAGCGCCGCCGCAGCCGGACCAACCGCGCGGACGCGGTCGGGCGGCGTGAGGTTCCGATACACTTCGGCGGTGCCGACGCCCACCGGCGGCATCACCAGCACGAAGTGCAATGCGTGATTCAAGCTGAGCGGCTCGACGATCTCGCCGCGGCCGCGACAAATCGCGGCGCAGTGTTCGGAGCCCGCCTCGACCTGCAGGAAGAAGGCGACGTCGCTGCCGATCGCGGCGGCGCAGTCGTGCAGCGTCGTCTCGGACGCGTGCAGATCCCAGAGGACGTCGAGCGCACGCAAGGCCGCCGCGCCGTCGCTTGAACCCCCCGCCAAACCCGCCTGCGCGGGGATCGCTTTGCGGAGCGCGATCGACGCGCCCAACTCCGGGCGGCCGACGGCGGCTCGGAGCGCCTCGGCGGCCTTCACAACCAGATTCTCGGCCCCCGTCGGCAGCGTCGGATCATCGCATGCCAGCGTGATCCGACCCGACGGGTCGAGCGAGCAGGTCAGGTTGTCGGCCAAGTCGAGCGCGACCATCAGCGTTTCGATCTCGTGGTAACCGTCGGGCCGTTTGCCCGTCACTTCGAGGAACAAATTCAACTTCGCGGGGGCCGCAACCTCAACCGCGCCCGCCGCGGTTCGCCGCACACTCATGACGGACCGCCTCCGCTCTCGCGTGCGCGGTCGGACAGCATCCGCCGCGCCCCGCGCGATCGTCGTAAAACCCCGGTCCGCATCCCGGCGGCCTCGTCTCGGCCCGGCGGGCAGGCATGACCTCGCGCCCGCCGATTCAGCCGTCTTCATCCTCCGCGCTCGCGGCCGGTCCGCTCATCCGTGGCGACCCCCGCGAG
>JAJYDB010000128.1 GCA_021777845.1 Planctomycetota bacterium | reverse complement strand
AGACGGCGCGAAGTTCGAGTGGCAAGTCGAGTCGGTCATCTACCCCTACCGACTCGCCAGCTACGTCCCCGCCGCCAAACCCGCCGACGACGGCCACGGACATTGATCGCAAGACGCAACTATTAGTCGAGACCCGGCTTACGTCCGCGGCGGACGCGTCAATCGCTGCCGTCGCGGACCCTTCAGTTTTGATTCAGCGCCCCACGCGGCCGCTGTACGCCGCTTGGCAGTTCGGCGTTTCCCAAAGCACCACCTCGACCACCGGCAGCCCCGCCGCGGCGCAACGGTCGTAAATCAGCTTCGCAATGTTCTCCGCCGTCGGGTTCTCGTCCATCACGAACACGCGCTCGCCCCGCTCCAGCAGCGTCGGCAACAACGGGTCGTCGCGACACAACAACAGGTTGTGGTCGAGCGTGTCGTCAATCCAACGCTGCACTTCGCGCTTAATATCGGCGAAGTCGACGAGCATTCCACGCGCGTCGAGTATCCCGGATTCGCAGACGACCGCCGCGCGGCCATTGTGTCCGTGCAAGTGGCGGCATTTACCCTCGTAATTCAAGAGCCGATGGCCGTAACAAAAATCGATCTCGCGCGTCACGCGATACATGGCATTCCTTTTTATTCGTGATCGGCCGCGCACACCACCTTCGGTCTGATCTTCAGGCTGCCGAAGTCGACCCCGCGCACGCATACGACGTCCGATCGGTCAGGCCCGCCTCCGCGAACCCCCGACGTCGCTCCGCGCACTTGTTGCACACGCCGCAATGCTTGCCGTCAACAGGGTTTAAGCACGAAAACGTCAGCTCGAGCGGCCACTCGGCGCCGATCCGCAGGACCTCCGCCTTGTGAAGGTCGCCGTAGGGCCGGACGAACCGCATCCGACCCCCCAATCCAAGGTTGACCACCCCCGCCCAACTCTCGAAAAACGAGGGCGAGCTGTCCGCGAACGGATTCGACCCGAGCGACCCCAGCGCGATCCGTTCAACCCCGTTTTGCCGACACCAGATCGCCGCCTTCAACGTCAGCAACAAGTTCCGGCCCGGCAGGTACACCGCCTCGTCGGGGGTCTCGGCATCGGGCACCGCGTCCGCGCCGCGACCGGTGCTCCAGTGCGATCCGTAGACCTCGCGGACAGGCTCCTCAAACACAAGCAGAGGTTGGATTTGCGGCCGCGCGACCGCTGCCAGAAAACGACTCAAGTGGTCGAGCTCGACCGCCTCCCAGCGCAGCCCAAATCGAACGTAAATCGGCTGCACGCGACGTCCACGCGCCGCCAAATCAACGCACAAGATCGCGCTGTCGGCACCCCCGCTAACGAGCACCGCGACCGCTTCGCCCGCCGCCGTGTCCGCGTCAAGTCGACTCATCTGGCAGGCCGTCCCTGAGGAATCACCACGGGTCGCGAGCCGCAACCCCCGGCCGGCATCGACGCCGACTCGTCGCAAGATTTTAGAGCGCGACGGCGCGATCGGCAATCCGTCGACATCCCCCGCGACCACTCTCTCAGCCTCCCGGTCCGACTCAAGCCTGGACTGACTTGGCCAACACGTCGAGCCCTCGGGTCGCCACCCATCCAGCCAATTTACGGCTCGGCGCGGTCAAAGTTAGGCCCTCTAGGTCGTCTAAGGTTGCCCAAATTGCCGCAATGAAGCCCTCCGCCACACGAGTTGGCTCGCTCAGTCCGACCGCGGCCCGGGCGTCAAGCTGCACCACATGCTTTGTCACGGCGTAGCGCAACGACTTCGCCGTCGGCCCGACCTGAACGGCGACACCGGTCAATAGTCGGACTGATTCAGCCAAGTCAGCGCCGTTGCCGGCGGCTCGGCCCGCGGGGTCGACCCCTTCGACGTGCCGCGTCGGGAATTCCCACATGTCCCTCCAAAGCCCGACCTCGCCGCGCCGCACAACCAGAATCCGCCCCGACCGCACCGTTAAAGCGCATTCTTCGGCCACTTCAAGCGGTTTAGGTCGCGGCGTCGACACGGGCAGGACATCTTGCAACCCGAGTTCCCGCGCCCTGCAATCCTCGCGGACCGGGCACGCCAAACAACGCGGAGCACGCGGCAAACAGACGAGCGCGCCCAACTCCATGAACGCCTGATTAAACTCGCCCGCGCCGCGATCGGGGACAAATCGCTCCGCCGCGCGCCACAGTCTCGACTGCGACTCCGACGCCGACAGCGGCCCGCGCCACGCCAGCCAACGCGCCAAAACCCTCTGCGTGTTCGCCTCCAAAATCGCCTCGGGTCGGTCAAACGCAATCGACGCCACCGCCCCCGCTATATAACGTCCAACCCCCGGAAGCTCCCTCAATACCGCCGCCTCCCGAGGAAATTCCCCCCCATGCCGCGACGCCACCAGCCGCGCCGCCGCATGCAACTGCCGCGCGCGTCGATAATAACCCAACCCCTCCCACGCCTTCAGAACCTCCCCCTCGTCCGCCGCCGCCAGCGCTTGGACCGTCGGAAACCGCTCAATAAAACGCTCAAAATAAGGCACCACCGCCGCCACCGTCGTCTGCACCAACATCACTTCCGAGATCCAAACCCGGTACGCGTCGCGATCGACCCGCCACGGCAAATTCCGCCGCGCGTCCGCATACCAGGCAGCAAGATTGTCCCGTATACGGGATACGCGGTTGGCCTCGACATCGACTCCCTCGTCGTGGTCGGCTTTCTTTTCCCTCTTATCGTGTCGTTTCACGCGTTCATTCCTAAAATTTGCGTTAATATAAACCGCCGAGGACCCGCGTGTCGGCGTAATTCCGCAAAATCTCGAAAATGCAATTTGACATCCCGTAACCAGGATGTATGTTTCTCGTGTCAGGACGATGTCCCAAGGCAAGGAGCCGCGGGGGTCGCGACGCCGCGATCCTACAGGGAACGAATGTGGACGACGACAGTCACACGCTCCAACTTGGAAGGAACATCGATGACGATGTCCATGCATGCGAACTCCGCCGCCGGCGGAGTTTCTGACAGCCCGCGCGCCGTAGCGCCTGCAGGTCTTTGCGATCGGGACCGAGTTTCTCTTGACGGCCCGGCCGCCGACCTCCCTCACGACGCCGACGCCGCAAGCCCGTTCGCCCGGCTCGTTGCGTTCTCGAAGCGACATGCTCGGCTCGCCGAGCGGCTCGAAGCACGTGCCGGCGACCTGCGGGCCGCACGCCGCGCCGCGGCTGATCCCCTTGTCCGGAAGGATGTTGCGCTGGCGAACCTCGACCGACGGCGCGTCCGGTACCACGCCGCGCTCGTCGAGATCCGCGCCGCTCGACTCCAGGCCCGCGCCTTTCTGGGCTCGCTCCCCGAAATCGTTGGCTGACACGTAGTCATGTCTTTGATGTTCTATTCATCCAGTCCTCAACACGATTTGCGGGGCCGAACATGCAACGATACCGCACCGACACGACGGGACGAAATCTCCTCGCGCCCTTCGATATGTTTGAACACCAACGCGACAAATACAAGGCCGCCGTTTCCGGCGACGCAAAGCGATCGCGCGTACCGAGAAGCGTCTTCGACGACCCGCCGCCCACGCGTCGCCTCTGTCGACGCACGCCGCTGACCGAATCCCAACGAGAACTCGCGGCGCAGTTTTTACCGCTCGCGCTTTCTATGGCGAAGCCGCTTAAGGTTTCGTTCCCGAACGACGCCGACGAATTTGAATCCGCCGCCTGCATGGCGGTCGTCGAAGCCGCGCAGTCGTACGACGAAACCTTCAACGTGCGCTTTTCCACGTTCGCACGCTACCGGATCTGGGGCGCGCTCCGCGACGTCCAACGCAACCTCGCGCTGAATGGCCACCGTAACACTTTGGTAGCACCAACTTTACATAGCCTCTGGCCCGACGCGGAACTCCACGGCGAGGTCCTGAACACCACCTGCGACCTCCCCGTCGGCAGCGAGCTGGAGTCGCTCGAACTTGTCGAACACGAGCTCAAGAATCTCCCCCAACGCAACGCCAAAGTATGCCGGTGCATCTACCTCGAAAACAAACCTTTGCATCTCACCGGCGCCGCGCTCGGGTGCTCCAAAACCCGCGTCTTCGACATCCACAAAGAGTCGCTCCAACTCCTCAACGAACGCTGGAAAGGTTCGCCGCCGGAGGAATTCTTCCTTAAATAACCATCTCCCGGACAATGCCGATGCAGGACAATCCCGTATCGGCAAGCGGTGGCCGAGTTGTTCCGAATACAGGATGCCGCAGTCGCTTGGTTTGGCGGTTGTCCCGTAAACGCAATGCTCCGGAGCGAGACGAGCGCCGGAGCCGGATTCACGCTTAAGTGTGCTGTTTGTCGTCTTTCTCTTTCACAACAAAACGACTTTGGAGGCGGATACCATGCTGGTTTTACGGCGAACCGAGGGTCAGTGGGTCGACATCAAGCACGAAAAAACGGGCGAGCTGATCCGGGTCCGCGTGCATCGGATCGACTGGCGGACGCGGCAGCTCGACCTCGTTTTTGACGACGACGCGCGCAACTTCGACATCCAGCGTCCCGAGCGCAAGCTCGAAAAAGAGGCCAAGCGACTCGCGGAGTCGCAGGCGGATGGATGCGCTGAAGCGTTTGCGGTGTAGCTACTTAAGGCGATGAAATGCCCCGCGGGTGGTCAGGCGGCACGCTCGCCGAGCCGGCTCCCGCGGGCGTGTTCGTCGACGAATTCGGCGATCCTGGCCGCCACGTACTCTTGGGCCGAATCGGTCAGCTCAGGATAGATCGGCAGCGCCAACGTCTCTTTCGCCGCGGCTTCGGAGTGCGGGAAGTCGCCCGGACGATGTCCCAGCGCGCGGAAGCAGTCTTGGAGGTGGAGCGGGATTGGGTAATAGATTTCCGTTCCGACCCGTTTCGCGGTGAGGTGCGCGCGCAGAGGGTCGCGGACCTCGGCGGGCACCCGGATCGTGAATTGGTTGTAAACATGAAAGCAGCCGGGACTTTCGACCGGAAGCCCAACGATCTCCGAGAGGCCCGCCCGGCTCAGCAGCGCGCGGTAGTTGTCGGCCACGCGACGACGAGCCGCGGTCCAGGCATCGAGGTGGCGGAGCTTGACTCGCAGGACCGCCGCCTGAAGCGCGTCGAGCCGCGAATTAAAGCCGACTTCGTGGTGATAATATTTCGGCTCCATCCCGTGCACCCGCAAACGCGCCATCCGCTTCGCGAGGGCTTCGTCGTCGGTGGTGATCATCCCGGCGTCGCCAAAGCCGCCGAGATTCTTGGACGGATAGAAACTAAAGGCGGCAACGTCGCCTAAAACGCCCGCGCGACGTCCTTGATAAGCCGCGCCGATCGATTGCGCGGCGTCTTCGAGCACGACGAGGCCATGACGTCGCGCGACCTCCATGATGGGAGTCATGTCGGCGGTTTGGCCGTACAGGTGGACGGGGATGACCACGCGTGTGCGTGGGGTGATCGCGGCTTCGAGTTGTTTGGCGTCGATGTTGAAGGTGGAGGGGTCGATGTCGACGAAGACGGGCCGCGCGCCTGTCCTCCAGATCGACCCTGCGGTCGCGAAGAAGGAGTAGGGGGTTGTCACAACCTCATCGCCGGGACCGACTTCAAGCGCGAGCAAAGGCAGCAGCAGCGCGTCGGAGCCGGAGGCGCAGCCGACGCCGAATTTGGACCCGCCGTAGGCCGCGATCTCAGCTTCGAGGCCGGCGACCTCGGGTCCGAGGATGAAGTATTGGCTTTCGACGACCGCGCGCACGACCTGGTCGATCTCGTCGCGGATCGTCCTGTACTGCGCCTTTAAGTCCAATGCTGGTACGGAGATCGGTTCGGTCGTGCGGTCGGCCATGGGCAGTCGCTCCTTGACGCCTGATGGTTGTGGGCGGTTGCGTCTCCTTCCTTGGAGACTTCGGACGTCGCAAGCTAGGGGCTGAGGCGGTTTGTGTCAATCCTGGTCGCGCGGCGGGTTTGAGGAGCGATTCTTCCGATTTGGAAAAGATCGGCCGGGGCGTCTTGACAGGGGAGGCGGGGTTGGTAGAGTTGTAACTTTCCCCAAACGCCTCGCCCGGGTTGCGCGGCGATGGGGCACGCCTGACGTTTGTCTATCGACGCAAGGGCGGACCGGCAGCCGACGCATACGCGCTTCGGCGGCAACGGGCCGCCACCGCCCAACGGGGACGACGGATTCTCTATGCCCACGATCAACCAGCTTGTCCGCAAGCCGCGGCGACCTGTACTTTATAAGTCGAAGAGCCCGGTGCTCGAGGGCTGCCCGTTTAAGCGCGGCGTCTGCCTCCAGGTCCGGACGATGACGCCGAAGAAGCCGAACTCGGCGCAGCGGAAAGTCTGCCGCGTCCGGCTGTCGAACGGCAAGGAAATCACCGCTTACATTGGCGGCGAGGGCCATAACTTGCAGGAGCACTCGATTGTGCTCGTGCGGGGCGGCCGCGTCCGCGACTTGCCGGGCGTACGATACCACGTGGTTCGCGGCGTGCTTGACTGTCAAGGCGTTGCCGACCGCAAACAGGCCCGCTCGAAGTACGGTGCGAAGGCCAAGTCCGCCGCCCCCGCGAAGGGCGCTCCGAAAAAGAAGTAAACCGCGGTCCGGCCTTAACTTACGCTCTACGCCATTAAAGGATTCGACCTGTATGTCGCGCAAGTTTACCGCGAGCCATTCGCACCTGCGGCCCGACCCGCGTCACGGCTCGCGCCTCGCGAGCAAGTTCGTGAATTGCCTGATGCACGACGGCAAAAAGTCGGTCGCGCTCACGGTGTTTTACGATGCGCTCGAGCTCGTTCACAAGCGGCTGCCCGACGAGGACGTGATCAAGGTTTTTCATCGTGCCGTCGACAATGTGAAGCCGATGATCGAGGTACGTTCGAAGCGGGTTGGCGGTGCGACGTACCAGGTGCCGATGCCGGTCCGCGAAATTCGCCAGCAGACGCTCGCGATTCGATGGATTCTGGCCGCGGCGCGTGAGAAGAAGGGGCGGCCGATGGCCGTCAAGCTCGCCGACGAATTTCTCGCCGCTTTCAATCGTGAAGGCACGGCGATGAAGAAGCGCGAGGACGTGCACCGGATGGCCGACGCGAACAAGGCGTTCTCGCACTTCGCGTGGTGATCGCGGTCCGCAATTCTTGCTAAGTTAGGCTGGTTGTGGGCGGGCGACGCACGCTTAAGCGGTTCGGGGATGCATGGATTGACGCGTGTCGCGCTCGTCTACGACCTGGACGCCTGCCGTGACCCGACGGGAGTGACCCGGCACGCGCTGGCGCAACTTGAGCGGCTGGCGTGTCGGTCGGGGATTGCGCTCACATTGCTGGTGGGCCGGATGTCGGCCGCCGAGGGGCTGGCGTATTGGGAGACGCTCGGCGATTTAACGCGCCGCGAGCTCCCGATCAGTTTGCGCAACATCTTGCGTTGGTGGCGTTTCCAGCCGCGTCCGGCGGTTGAGTGGTGGACCGGCGCGCTCGACTGGGTTTATAGCCCGGCGGAATTCTTCGTGCCGACGAAGCGCGCGCGGCGGGCCGTGACGAGCCATGACGTGATGCAAGACCTCGCGTATGGCGGGGTGCGTCGGCGGGCTCGGCTGGAGCTTGCGTTTCGCGACGCCGACCTGGTTCTTTCGGTCTCGAAGTTCAACACCGAGCGGTTGATCGAGGCATTTCCGCACCTGCGCGACCGGGTTGCGATCGTTCCGAACGCGGCCGACGACTTGTTTTTCGAGCCGGCGACCGAGCGCGAGCGCAGCGCGGTGCGTGCCGACCTTGGTTTGCCCCCTGGGATGCCGTATCTTCTTTCCGTGGCGAACTTTCAGTCGCGAAAGAACTTGTCGCGATTGATTCGCGCGGCGGGTCGACTGCGGGAGGCGGCGGCGGGGGAGTTGGCGATCGTCTTGCTGGGGTCCGGCGCGGCGGCGGAGGCGGATGCGTTGCGCGCGGAGGCGTCGTCGCTGGGTCCGCGCGCGGTGGTCAGGCTGCCCGGGTATCGGCAGGGGCGGTCGTTGCGGGCGGCGTATGCGGAGGCCTCGGGGCTGGTGTTTGCGTCGCTCTGCGAGAGTTTTGGGATTCCGACGGTCGAGGCGATGGCCCAGAGTTGCCCGGTGTTGTTGGCCAATTCGACCGCGTTGCCCGAGGTGGCGGGCGCGGCCGGTTGGTACTTCGACCCGACGCGGGAGGAGTCGATCACGTCGGCGTTGCGGGAGATGCTCGACGACGGCGGCGAGCGGGCTCGACGCGTGTCGGCGGGGGTTGCGCGGGCGTCGGAATACCGCTGGGAGCGCTCGAACGAGCGGCTCGCGGCGGCTCTTGCGCGTTGACTTCGCGAAACATCGGGCGAGTGGTTGTGGGCTGGAGACGCGGTTTGCACAAAATCGGACCCGCGCGTGATTCTCGAAGCTTGCCGAAGCGTAGGCCCGTGTGTTATTTACGCGATTCTTATTGTCTGCGCGACGACTTTGGCGGGTGCTTGCCGCGAGGTGCGCCGCCGCCGTCGATCGTGTGGTAAACTAGTCCAACGATTCCGTTTCAAACGCCGCGCGGAGTGGGCTGCATGGAGACCGACAAGATCCTCTGTTACTCGGCGATGGCCGTCGCCGGTCTCGTCACGCTGATTTTTCTCCTTGATGTGGCACTCGGCGTGCTGGGACGGGCGAGCATCGCACTCGACGTTTTCTTCATCCTGGGCGCGGCGTTCATCCTTTGGCAAGGCTTCGAGACTTCGCGCGAGCTGCGCTGAAGTCCTTGCACCGTATTATGTTGCAACCTATCGGCGAGCCTGGCTCTCGGCTTCGAGAACGGCTTCGATCAGTCCCGGCGCGGTGTGGGTCCGGGCCTCGGCGGCGACGTGCCAGCCGAGTTCGGCCACGGTTGCGCTGGTCACGGGGCTGATGGTCGCGAGCTTGGTTGAGGTGCCGAGCCGCGGGCGGACGTCGTTGGGAACGAGGTCAAAGAGCCTGCGCGCGCTTGCCGAGCTGGTGAGCGTGATCCAGTCGACCTTGCCCGCGCGGAGCGCCTTCACGACGGCGTCGGGGATCGTTGCGGTGTCGACGTTGCGATAAGCGGCGACTTGGTCGACGTGCGCGACTACGCTGAGGCGCTCGCGGAGGACGTCGCGGCCGCGGTCGGCCCTCGCGAGCAGGACCCGGCCGCCGCGGACGGGTTCGAGCAAGGCGTCGGCGAGCCCCTCGGACCGGTACGAGTCGGGCGGAACGATGTCGGCGTTGAGTCGATAGCCGCGCAGCGCCTCGACGGTCGCGGGTCCGATCGCGGCGATTTTGGTCCGTCCGAGCGCGCGCAGGTCGAGCCCGATCGCGTTCAGACGGTCGAGCGCGGCGCGGACGCCGTTGGCCGACGTAAATACAAGCCAATCATAGGTTTGAATTGATCTTAGCGCGTCGTCAAGCGGGGTTGGGTCGGCAAGCGGGCGGATTTCGACGAGGGGCGCGAGCAGGACTTCGGCGCCGAGCGCTTCGAGCGTGTTTGCGTCGTCGAGGGCGTCGCCCGCGGGCCGGGTGACGACGATGGTGCGGCCGTGGAGCGGTCGTTGTTCGAACCAGTTGAGCGCGGCGCGGTGGGCGACGACCTCGCCGACGATGAGCAGTGCGGGGGGGCCGAGACCGGCTGCCTGGACCTGAACGGGGAGGTCGGCGAGGGTGGCGGCGACGGTGCGTTGCCGAGGGGTCGCTCCGGACTCGACGAGCGCGGCGGGCGTGTCGGCGGGTTTGCCGCGCTCGATGAGGACTCGGCAAATCGCGGCCAGGTGCGTGACCCCCATATAAACGATGAGGGTCCCTGGAAACCGAGCGAGCGCCTCCCAGTCGAGTCTCGACGAGCCTCCCTCGGCTTCTGGGTCGTCGTGGCCCGTCACGAGCGCGACCGCCGACGCCGTTGCGCGGTGAGTCGGCGGGATTCCCGCGTAGGCCGCCGCCCCCGCGGCCGCGGTCACCCCCGGCACGACCTCGAACGGCACGCCCGCTGCGCGGAGATACTCGGCTTCCTCGGCCCCGCGTCCGAAGATGAACGGGTCGCCGCCTTTGAGACGGACCACCCGCGCTCCCGCCCGCGCGTGCGAGACGAGTTCGGCGTTGATCGCGTCCTGCGGCATCTCGCAGTGCCCGATCGACTTGCCCGCCCGGACCAAGATCGCTCCCGGAGGCGCCAGGTCGAGCAGCCGCGGGCTTGCCAGGTGGTCGTAAACGACCACGTCCGCTGCGCGCAGCAAGACTTCGCCCCGACGCGTCAGCAGGCCCGGATCACCCGGCCCGGCACCCACCAAATAAACCACGCCGGGGCACTTCGGCAACCTCGTATCCATCGAGCGCAAGCTCAAAACAAAGCGTGAATCGGCTTAAAAGTTCGAAGGCGTCGACCGCGGGTTAGAACGTCGCCTCGGCGGGCGCCTTGGTTTTGCGCGTGCCGATCAAAATGATTCCGAGCTCGTAGAGGAGCAGCATCGGCGCGGCGAGGAGGACCATGCTGTAAGGATCCTGACCCGGGGTGAGCACCGCGCCCACGACGAGCATGACCATGATCGCCATCTTGCGTTTTTTGCGGAAGTCGTTGGCGGACATGAGGCCGATGCGTTCGAGGAAGAGCATCACGAGCGGGGTTTGAAAGCAGAGTCCGAAGACGAGCGGGAGCATCGTGGCGAAGCTCATCCAGTCTTCGAGCCGCCAGGTGGTTTCGCTGCCGATCCAGACGCTGAACTCGATCAAAAAGCTGAGCGTGAGCGGCAAAACGCCGAAGAAGCAGATCATCACGCCGAGCAAAAAGAGGCCGATCGACATCGGGAGAAACTTCGTAACGTACAGGCGTTCATGACGATAGAGCCCCGCCGCGACGAACGCCCAGGCTTGATAAAAAACCCAGGGGCTGGCGATGACGAGCCCGACGACGACGCAAACGAAGAAGAAGATCGACATCGGCTCGAGCGGCGAGAGCGTGATCAGCGCGCCGCGTTTTTGCTCGACGTCGTCGACGGCCAGGATCATCGCGTCCTTCGCGGGCCTGATCGGGATTTCGATCTTCAAATCCTTGAGCGTCTCGGGGTCGGCGGGCTTGAGCTCGGGGTAAATCCGGGAGACCGCGGCGGCGAAGTCGGCGGCGTCGATGCGGCTCACGACGGGCGGCAGGAACTCCTTCGCCGCTTGCGCTTTCTTGGCGCGCTCCTGGGCCCGCTGCGCGTCGTATTTCGCGAGCGCAACCTTAGCCGGCTCTTGCATTTCGGTCAGAACCAACTGGCCGAGATTGAGCGGCGGGATGAGCGTGATCACGATGCCGACGACGAGGCCGAGCAGGGCGAGAATCAGTCGCGAGCGGAGTTCGTCGAGATGATCGCCGAAGCTCATCGTCGGCATTTGGCCTTCTTCGGCGAAGAGATCGTCGCGCGCCATGGATGCCGCCTGTTCCTCGGATCGGGCCTCGTCCCGCAACCGCTTGCGAGATCACGCGGCTATTTTAGCGGCGCGCGCTCGGTCGACGCCAGGCCGAGTGGCCGCGACCGCGCTTGGTTCAGGCCGTCGCTCGGGATTAGAAGAAGACTTGAAAGCGGAGCCAGAAGAGGTCGGTGGTGCGTCCGAAGTGGTTCGGGCCGAGGACGACCGGGCTGCCGAATTCGGAGTGTTGCCAGTCAAAATAAATCTTGGTGTAGAAATTGAGGTACCAGTTCGCGCCGATGTCGGTGACCATCGCGCTGTTGGACCACAAATTCGGATCGACAAGACCCGAGGTGAAGACGTTGCGGCCGACGTTCATCGTTGCGAACCGCGCGTGCACTTCCCAGGCGCCCGGGCCGGTGATTTTGCCGTTCTCGATGCTGAAATCCTTCTTCGGCTTGACGACGTTCACGCGGCGAGTGATCTCTTCGCCGGTGATGAAGTAATACGGCTGGATAAACCAACCGGTGAAGGGAACCGTAGTGGAGTGGACTCCGTCGGTGGAGAAACCCTGGTAACCGCCGTGATACTCGGCGAGCAAGTTGAAACTCTTGTAATACCACGCGAGGAAGCCGCCGTAATCGAGCCGCTGGCCGAGTTCGGAGACGTTGGTGTTGTAGGTGAGGAACGTCGGCGAAAGACTAGAGACGATGGCGTCGGAGTTGCCGGCGGTCTGGTCGTTCGCGGTGTGGTAGGACATCGGCTGGAGCGGGTTTCGCTGGGCGCCGCCGTTCACCGTGCCGCCGAGGTTGAGATAATTGAGAGCCGCGAAGCGTTTCGATTCGAGGAACGGACGCGAATTCAAGTAGAGATACAGGTCTTTCGAGCTGTTGTAATCGCCGAACGAGCGTCGCGCGCCGTTGAAGATGCCGGTGGAGTAACTCAGCCTGCCTTCATAGAATTCGCCGAGGACCATCAGGCCCTCTTGGCGATTGCCCGAAAGATTTCCGGTGTAGACCGAGCGTTCGGGCGCGATCAAGTCGCCTTCCGCAATCGAGTAGTATTCGTAGCTGAACGGCGTTTTCATGCGGCCGGCACGGAGTCGCCAGCGGCGGTCGTAGCCGAAGGTGATAAACGCGTCGAGCATATCGAGCGCGCCGTAGCCGCGGTTGATCGCGGTGTAGTATTCGATGAATTTGGTCGCGCGGCCGGTGAAATACCAACGCTGACGAGGAATAAAGAACTGCGTGTTCAAGGTTCCCTGTTGGCTTGCGGGAAAGCCTCTCAGTTCGACTTGAGTGAGGTCGTGGAAGGTAAGCTGGAATTCCTCGTCGGGGCTGGTGATTTCGAGGCCTTCCGCGAAGGAGACCTTGCCCGGGACCTTCTCGATTTTTTCCTCGCCGCGGGAGCCGATTTCGCGGGTCGACGTGCGTGCGTCGGTTCCTTGCGCGCCGATGCCTCGACGAGAGCGCGGGCTGAGGCCTTGCTCGGCCTCGGCGGCACTCCGACTGCGGTTGCCGGTGAACGACCCGCCGCCGTCGTCGATGCCGCCGCGTCTTTCGTCGGGGTTGGTACGACCGCCGGTTCCTTGGGCGCCGGCACCTTCGCGTCGAGGCGAAATGAGGCCCTCCGGAGGAGGCTGCGGGTCGAGCGGTTCGGGGACGAGCGGTTCGAGTTCGGGGTCGAGCGCGGGGTCGGCGTCGCGGCGCGCCACGCCTCCGATTGCCTCGTCGGGGTCGAGCGCGCGCGCAGGCACGCGTCGCGCCGCGGGCTTGGTGCCGGCGCGTTCGGGCGCGAGCTTCAACCGCGTCGAGAGTTGGTCGTACTTCTTGGCTAGGTCGTCGTAGCGATCCAAGATCCTTTGATTCATTTCCTCCATCTTGCGGAGGCGTTCCTCGAGCTGCGTCTCGCGCGTCGAGGCCGGGGAGTCTACGCTCGCGGCGGCGTTTGCAGTCGTGGTCCGCGATGCGGCGTGGACGGGTACGGGGGTTGTGGTGGTTGCAGGTTTTGAGTTCTCTGCGGAACCAGAGGAAGTTGAGTTGAATGCGCCCTGTGGATTTGTGGGCAACGGCGGCGGAGGGGGCGCGGGCTTGGTTTTGGGAGTATCCGCGAGTGTTGAGGCGTTTGGAGTAGCCTGCGGTGTTTGAGCTGGTTTGGTGGGCGTCT
>JAJYDB010000395.1 GCA_021777845.1 Planctomycetota bacterium | reverse complement strand
CTCGCGGCCGCGCTCCTCCACCCGCGCGCACAGGTCGAGGTAGTTCGCGTCGTTGATCTCGGGGTCCATGAAGTCGTACAGGTCGCGCAAGATCCGCCGAAAACACCAGGCCATCGCGGTGTTTCTCATTCGTCGCAAATAAGGGATCGCGCGGCGGACCCGCTCCTCGGGCGGCAAGCCGAGATCAAAATCAACGGCCGGCATCCCCACCGCGCGCAGCTCGGTTTGAACCCAATGGTAGCTCATCAACGACGCCAAATCCGGCGCGCCCGGCTGCGCGCACCGCAAATGCGTGTGCGGGTCGACCAGCGGCGTCTCGGCGATTAAACGCTCAATGCGTTGCGACAACGGCGGTTCGGTCGTAAACATAACGTCTCGGGCACTCGAAGATTTGTCTTGCGGGCATAGAATATTCGTGCGCTCGTCGCCCTCGCGCGAACCCGACCGCGGTCGATCTCGAAATCAACCGCGACGGCCGCGCGCGAGTGCGCCCCGACGGCTCGAACCGCGACATCTTCCGGGGCGCGACTCGCCGTGTCAACGGCCGCGGGCGTTGCCGCAAAACGACGCCGCGCGGGCGCTGGATGGTTCTCGAGCGAGACGGTTGTTATCGTGGAATTGCAGGGGAGTCGGCGGACTAAAACACCCGCCGCCCCGCGCACGGAAAGAGTCGTCCTCAACTATGCGGCGCGATATCGACGAAGCACTCCACGGCTGGCCCTACGAACCCCATACGGGCGAGATCGCGGCGCGCGAAGTGCGTGCCCGCGACGGTCGCACCGTCATCCAAATCCGCGTCGAACTCGGCATCCTCCAAATGGAGAGCGTCGGCAGGCCCGACGGCGTCCGTCCCCACGGCTTCGCCACCTACCTCGACTACCTCCGGCACCGCGCCGCCGACCGCGGACTCGTCCCCGCCGCCAAAGCACCCTCCTGGACCATGGAAAGCGCCCAACGTCTCGAAGCCGACCGCGAGTTCGTCCAGTATTACCAACGACGCGTCGCCTGGCTCACCCTCCAACAGTACGACAAGGCCCTGCTCGACGCCGAACACACCCTCGCGCTCATGGACTTCGTCAAACGCCACGGCGGCGACGAGGATTACATCCAGTCGCACGAAAAGTTCCGCGGCCTCGTCCTCTTCCACCGCACCCAGGCCGGCGCCGCGATGGCTCTCGAACGACGCAAACCCGACGAAGCCATCGATGCCGTCCGCGACGGCGTCGAACGCATCAAAGCCCACCGCCGCGCAGGCCTCGACGAAGACGCCGAAGACGAAGAAGCCGGTGACGACACCCTCGTCGAACAGCTCCATATCCTCGAACGCGAGATCCGCAAAAACTTCTCCGTCGGCAAAACCCTCCGCGAACAGCTCGACGAAGCCGTCGAGGACGAGGATTACGAACGCGCCGCCCAACTCCGCGACCTCATCCGCGCTCGCACCCCGCGCTAAAACCCCAACCCTCGCTCCAATCCTAGCTCACGCCGACCAATCAACCGCCGCCGCGCCGAACACCGGACCCTCGACGCACACCCGACGCAAATCCGTCCCGCCCCCCTGTTGCACGATCGGAGCAACACAACTAAAGCACGCGCCGTAACCGCATGCCATGTGATTCTCCAGCGAAACGTCGCAGTCGAGGTCGTATTCCCTCGCCATCCTCGCCAACGCCGACAACATCGGCGGCGGCCCGCAACCCACCACCTTCCCCGGCCGCGCACCCCCCTCAAGCCGACGCCGCAACAGGTCGGTCACATACCCCCGACGCCCCAAAGACCCGTCGTCGGTCGCAACCTCCACCGCAATCCCCGCCCTCTCAAAATCCTCAATCCCCGCCGCCAGCTCAGACGTCCGCACCCCGTAAAGCAACGTCGCCGAATGCGCCGCCGCACCCGCGTACGAAACGCCTCCGCAACTCTCCCGCCCAAGCCACCATCCGCCTAACGCCAAAAAAGGCGTCTGCCCGATCCCCCCCGCCACGAACACCACCGCACCCCCCGCGGGAGGCGGACCAAAACCGTTGCCCAGCGGCCCCCAAATCGAAAGCCGCTCTCCCGCCCGACGCGCCGACAACGCCCGCGTCCCCCGGCCAATTACCAGGTACACCACCTCAAAACCAACCGCCGTGCCGCCCGGATCGCGGACAACGTTATATAAAGCGAGAGGACGGCCGAGCAGCGGGTCGTTTTCGCCCCCCGGCCGGATCATCAAAAACTGACCGGGGCGAATTGCACTCGCCGTCAACGGGTCGTCCAGCCGCAACACATAGGTGTCGCGCGCGATCGGACGGTTCTCGACGATCGTCACCAACCTCTGCGCCGGACCCGCCGCCGTGCCATCCACCAACGACCACCCCCTCGATCAATGACCCCTCGTCGTCTCCCCTCATCTCAACCTTCGGCGTCGGCGTCCGGCGTTCGCTTCAGTCCAAGCGACGCTCTGGGGGCGCGCAACTTCTTACCAGGCTTAATCCTCGGCGCGCCCGGACGTGTCGGACCCGACTGCACGTCGAGCCCGATGATCTTCCGACGCGGCACGTCGTTCTCAGGCGGGGGCGAGGTCGGTCCCCCAGGCTTGCGACGCGCGAGCGGACCAGGCGGTCGCTTGCCCGCCGTCGGGCGCGGACCACCCGGACCTTGAGGTCGAGGACCGCCGCTTTGATAAGGTGGGCGCGGACCACCCGGACCTTGAGGTCGAGGACCGCCGCTTTGATAAGGCGGGCGCGGACCACCCGGACCTTGAGGCCGCGGGCCGTTGCTTTGATAAGGCGGGCGCGGACCACCCGGACCTTGAGGCCGCGGGCC
>JAJYDB010000127.1 GCA_021777845.1 Planctomycetota bacterium | reverse complement strand
TTCGCGACTTCCGCGAGGCGGGCCGAAACGGCGGTTGTTCCCGGCTGATTCGCGGTGGGCCGGGACGCCAAGGATTCGCAACCGGCTGGTCCGCGAGAGCGCGGCGGGCGGGTTCGCGGGTCGGCGGCGCGGCGTCGCGGCGAGTTTGGGACGGCGTCGAGATCGCCAAGTCTGTGCCGTCGCGAGGTGGAAACGAGTTGTTTGGCGCGAAGTTTGCTTGAGAAGTCATCCACGAACGTTTTTACAGACCGACGCGTGTCTCTTGGAGCGCGGCGCAACGAGATCCGCGCGACGTCGGGACGAGTTTGGAAGGAAGGTCGACCCATGCGAGATCCACGGCCCGAGGCGCAGGGACTTTATGATCCGGAGCGCGAGCACGACGCGTGCGGCGTCGGCTTCGTGGTCGACTTGAAAGGTCGGAAGTCGCACGGGATCGTGTCCGACGGCCTGACCGCGTTGCGGAACTTGAACCATCGGGGCGCGTGCGGCTGCGAGGACAACACCGGCGACGGCGCGGGGATCATCCTGCAAATCCCGCATGAATTCTTGGTGGCGCGATGTGCCGAGGAAGGGGTCGTTTTACCCGAGCCCGGGGAGTATGCGGTCGGGGCTTTTTTCGCGTCGAGCGACCCTGAGAATCAAGAGCTCGGCAAGCGTTTGTTCGAGTCGATCGTCGCCGAGGAAGGGCGCGTTTTTCTTGGCTGGCGCAGGCTCAAGACCGACAACTCGACGCTCGGGCCGAGCGCTCGCGCGGTTGAGCCGGCGATGTTCCACGCGCTGGTCGGCCGCGGCCCGCTCGACGTCGACGAAGAGACGTTCGAGCGCAAGTTGTACGTGATTCGGAAGCGTTTTGAGTCCGAGATTCGCCGCTCGGGGCTCGACGACCACAAGTTTTTCTACTTCGCGAGTCTGTCGTGCCGCACCCTTGTTTACAAAGGGATGCTCACGCCGGACCAGCTCGGCGACTATTACGCCGACGATCTGCGCGACCCTCGGCTCACGAGCGCGCTGGCGATGTTCCACTCGCGGTTCAGTACGAACACGTTCCCGAGCTGGGAGCTGGCCCACCCGTATCGTTTGATCGCGCACAACGGCGAGATCAACACGCTCCGCGGCAACATCAACTGGATGCGGGCGCGCGAGGCGCAGTTCGAGTCGAAGTTGTTCGAGCCGGGCGACGTCGACCGCTTGAAGCCGATCATCCGCGAGGGGCTCTCCGACACCGCGTGCCTCGACAACGCCGTCGAACTGCTCACCCGCGCGGGCTACAGCCTGCCGCACGCGATGATGATGTTGATTCCCGAGGCGTGGGAAAATCATGAAACGATGTCGCAGGTCAAGAAGGACTTTTATCGATATCACTCGAGCTTGATGGAGCCTTGGGACGGACCGGCTTCGATCGCGTTCACCGACGGGAAGACGATCGGCGCGACGCTCGACCGCAACGGTCTGCGTCCGAGCCGATATTGGGTGACGCGCGACGGCCGCGTGATTATGGCGTCGGAGGTGGGCGCGCTCGACGTCGCGCCGGAGGACATTCTTTCCAAGGGGCGGCTCGAACCGGGCAAAATGTTCCTCGTCGACCTCGCCGAGGGGCGGATCGTCGACGACGACGAGCTCAAGCACAACCTCGCCGCGGCCAAGCCCTACGGCAAGTGGCTGCAAGAGAACATGGTGCAGCTCGCCGATTTGCCCCCCGCGCCGCACGTGCCCGGGCCCGATCACGACACGCTCCAGCACCGGCAGGAGGCGTTCGGATACACGCTTGAGGATATGAAGTTCATCCTCGGTCCGATGAGCGAGCGGGGCGAGGAGGCGCTGGGATCGATGGGGACCGACACGCCTCTGGCGGTGTTGTCGGACCGTCCGCAGCCGCTCTCGAACTACTTCAAGCAGTTGTTCGCGCAGGTTACGAATCCGCCGCTCGACGCGATTCGCGAGGAGTTGGTGACGTCGGTGCTGACGGGGGTGGGTCGCGAGCTGAACCTGCTGGAGCCGCGGCCTTCGAGCTGTCGGCAGATCGCGATCGACTCGCCGATCCTCGACAACGACGAGATGGCGAGCCTAAAGCAGCTTGAAGGGTGGGGCGGGTTCAAGAGCTCGACGATCTCGATCCTCTTTCCGGCGGCCGAAGGGGCCGCGGGGATGGAGCGCGCGCTCGAGCGGGTTTTCCAAGAGGCGTCCGAGGCGATCGCGTCGGGGTCGAACCTGCTGATCCTCTCGCATCGCGCGGTGGACGCCGAGCACGCGCCGATTCCGTCGTTGCTGGCGTGCTCGGGGTTGCATCACTATATGGTGCGCGAGGGTTTGCGGACCCGCGCGGGTTTGATCATCGAGTGCGGCGATGCGCGCGAGGTCCATCATTTCGCGCTCTTGCTCGGTTACGGCGCGGGCTCGATCAACCCGTACGTCGCCTTCGAGACGCTCGACGACATGATCCGCAACGGCATGATCCGCGGCGACATCGACCACGCGCAGGCGGTTTATCGCTATCGGAAGGCGATCAAGAAGGGGGTCGTGAAGGTGATGTCCAAGATGGGCATCAGCACGATCCAGAGCTACCGCGGCGCGCAGATTTTCGAGGCCGTCGGGCTGGCCAAGGACTTCGTCGATCGCTACTTCGACAAGACCGCGTCGCGGATCGGCGGCATCGGGCTCGCCGAAGTCGCCGAGGAGGTGCTCTATCACCATCGACGCGCCTACGCGAGCCGCGAAAACGGCCCCGAATTGCTCGAAGAGGGCGGGCAATATCAGTGGCGTCGCGACGGCGAGTACCACCTGTTCAACCCCGAGACCGTCTTCCGGCTCCAACACGCGACCAAAGAAGGCCGCTACGACATTTTCAAGCAGTACACGCGGCTCGTCGACGAGCAAAACGAGCGTCTGTGCACGCTCCGCGGTCTGTTCGACTTCAAGCTGGGCGCGCGGCCGCCGGTGCCGATCGAAGAGGTGGAGCCGGTCGAGGCGATCGTGAAGCGGTTCGCGACCGGCGCGATGTCGTACGGCTCGATCAGCGCCGAGGCGCACGAGACGCTCGCGATCGCGATGAACCGCCTCGGCGGCAAGAGCAACACCGGCGAAGGGGGTGAGGACTCGAGCCGATACACCCCCGACGCGAACGGCGACAGCCGCCGCAGCGCGATCAAACAGGTCGCCTCGGGCCGCTTCGGAGTCACGAGCGAATACCTCGTGAACGCCGACGAAATCCAGATCAAAATGGCGCAAGGCGCGAAGCCGGGCGAGGGGGGTCAACTGCCGGGCCACAAGGTTTGGCCGTGGATCGCGAAGGTCCGGAATTCGACGCCCGGCGTCGCGCTGATCAGCCCGCCGCCGCACCACGATATTTACTCGATCGAGGATCTCGCGCAGCTCATCCACGACCTCAAGAATTCGAACCCGCGCGCTCGGATCAGCGTGAAGCTGGTCGCGGAGGTGGGGGTGGGGACGGTCGCGGCGGGGGTGGCGAAGGCGCACGCCGACTTGGTCCTGATTTCGGGGCACGACGGCGGCACCGGCGCGAGCCCGTTGACGTCGATCAAGCACGCGGGCATCCCTTGGGAGCTTGGCCTCGCCGAGACGCAGCAGACGCTCGTGTTGAATCGGCTCCGCGACCGCATCGTGATCCAAACCGACGGCCAGTTGAAGACCGGCCGCGACGTCGTGATCGCCGCGCTGCTGGGCGCCGAGGAATTCGGCTTCGCGACCGCGCCGCTCGTCGTGATGGGCTGCGTGATGATGCGCGTGTGCCACCTCGATACGTGCCCGGTCGGCATCGCGACGCAGAACCCGAAGCTCCGCGCACGCTTCTCGGGCCGCGCCGAGCACGTCGTGAATTTCTTCACGTTCATCGCGACCGAGGTCCGCGAGCTGATGGCCGAGCTCGGCTTCCGCACGATCGACGAAATGGTCGGGCACAGCGAACTGCTCGAAATGAAGCGTGCGATCGGGCATTACAAGTCGAAGGGGCTGGATTTCAGCCGGATTTTCCGCAAGGCCGACGTCGGACCCGAGGTCGGCGTGCGCTGCACGCAAAAGCAGGATCACGGGCTTGAGCAGGCGCTCGACCAGCAGTTGCTGCCGCTCGCGGCCCCGGCCCTGGAGCGCGGCGAGTCGGTCTCGATCGAGATGCCGATCCGCAACGTGAACCGGACCGTCGGCACGATCCTGGGCAGCGAACTCACGCGTCGTTACGGCGCCGCGGGCCTGCCCGACGACACGATCAACATCAAGTTCCGCGGCTCGGCGGGACAGAGCTTCGGCGCGTTCGTCCCGCGCGGGATGTCGATGACGCTCGAAGGCGACGCGAACGACTACGTCGGCAAGGGGCTCTCGGGCGGCAAGATCGTGATCTATCCGCCCAAAAACTCGACCTTCATCGCCGAGGACAACGTCCTCATCGGCAACGTGGCGCTCTACGGCGCAACCAGCGGCCGAGCGTTCTTCCGAGGCCGCGCGGGCGAACGCTTCTGCGTCCGCAACAGCGGAGCGCACGCGGTCGTCGAAGGGACCGGCGACCACGGCTGCGAATACATGACCGGCGGCGTCGCGGTCGTGATCGGCCCGACCGGCCGCAACTTCGCCGCGGGCATGAGCGGCGGCGCCGCCTTCGTCTTCGACGAGGATCGCGAGTTCCGACGCCGCTGCAACCTCGAAATGGTCGACGTCGAAGCGCTCGCCGAGGCCGACGACGTCGACTTGGTCCGCGACCTCCTAATCCAACACGCGGGCTACACCGGCAGCGCCGTCGCCGCGCGACTCCTCAAGGATTGGAATTGGTCGCTCGGCAAATTCGTGAAAGTGATGCCGATCGACTACCGCCGCGTCCTCGAGGAACAAAAGAAAGCCGCCGCCGAGGTCGCCTCCGACGCCCTCGCCGAAGGCGTCCGCGGCTGACCCCGCGCGGCGAGTCGTCGAGTTGCTCCAACGAATCGGGATCAACACGGATGCAAAAGAGGAGTGGAGAGTCGAGAGTGGAGCGATCGGGTCGTTTTGGAGTCCAAAGTGGTGGAGAAGCGCGACCCCGAGCTTGACTCGGTCGGCGGCGCGGCGATGGAGGTCCACCGTGAGCCGCGCCGCGGGTTTCCTCGCACACTGCCGTTGAATCGCGGATCGCGCAGCCTCGAACAGGAGAGGGTTGTTTTGTAACTCGATTTCGACGCTCTGCGGAAATCCGTGGATAGATTTGTTTGAATTGATTTTGTGGAGTTTTGAGCGATGGGCAAGCCGACCGGGTTTTTGGAGATACCGCGCGAGACGCCGACGCGTCGGCCCGTCTCCGAGCGTTTGCACGATTATCTCGAAGTCTACAATCCGATGCCGGTCGAGGCGCTGCAGGCGCAGGGCGCGCGATGCATGGACTGCGGGATTCCGTTTTGTCATCAAGGCTGTCCGCTCGGCAATTTGATTCCCGACTGGAATGATCTTGTCTATCGCGATCATTGGCCAGCCGCGCTCGATCGACTCCACTTGACGAACAACTTCCCCGAGTTCACCGGCAAGCTTTGTCCCGCGCCGTGCGAAGCGAGCTGCGTGCTCGGCATCAACAGCGACGCCGTCACGATCAAGCAGATCGAGGCGAGCATCATCGAGCGCGCCTGGGCCGAGGGCTGGGTCCAGCCGCAGCCGCCCAAGGTGCGGACCGGCAAGTCGGTCGCGGTGATCGGCTCGGGTCCGGCGGGTCTCGCGACGGCGCAACAGCTCGCGCGGGCCGGGCACGCGGTCACCGTGTTCGAGCGCGCCGACCGCATCGGCGGACTCTTGCGCTACGGGATTCCCGACTTCAAAATGGAGAAGCGGCACCTCGATCGGCGGCTTCAGCAGATGGAGGCCGAGGGCGTCGTGTTTCGAACCGGCGTCGACGTCGGCGTCGACGTCACCGGCGAGGAGCTGCTCGCCACCTACGACGCGGTCTGTCTCTGCGCCGGCGCGACGCAGCCGCGCGACCTCAAAATCCCCGGCCGCGAGCTCGCGGGCGTCGAGTTCGCGATGGATTACCTGCCGCTCCAAAACAAGCGCGTCGCGGGCGACGCGATCGCCGACGACAAGTTCATCACCGCCAAAGATAAGCACGTCGTGATCATCGGCGGCGGCGACACCGGCGCGGACTGTCTGGGCACGGCGCACCGGCAAGGATGCAAGAGCGTGCATCAGTTTGAGATCGTCCCGCGACCGCCCGAGGATCGCACCCCGGCCAACCCCTGGCCGCAGTGGTCGAACGTGTTCCGCGTGTCGTCGGCGCACGAGGAAGGGGGCGTCCGCGAGTTCTCGATCAACACGAAGCGGTTCGTGGGGACGACGCGGGTCGAGGCGGTCGAGACCGTCCGCGTCGAGCTCAAGCCCGGTCCCGACGGCCGGCCGACGTTCGTCGAGATCCCTGGCACGACGCAGGTTTACCCCGCCGACCTGGTGCTGCTCGCGATGGGCTTCAGCGGACCCGAACGCCGACCGCTTTACGAACAGCTCGGCGTCGCGTTTGATAAGATGGGGAACGTGCAGGCCGACTCGTGGCGGCGGACGAACGCGGGCCGGGTCTACGCCGCGGGCGACGCGGCGCGCGGACAAAGCCTGATCGTCTGGGCGATCGCCGAGGGACGGCACGTCGCGCACACGATCGACCTCGACCTCATGGGCGAGACGCTCTTGCCGCGTTCGCTCGATTTCGGCAACCTCGCGCGGCCGTTCGCGTAAACGTCCACGCCGCGCGACGCGCTGCTTTTATTCGTCGCGAGGCAGGTAGCGGAGCGGCTCCTTGCGGTGCCTCTGCTCGCGCGTGAGCTCCCCGCCGAGTCGGCGGTCAAGCGCGGCGATCGCGGCGTCGAGAATGCCGCGCGCAGTGTCGAGATGTTTGGGGCGGAGCGCGTAAGGGTCGCGCGGCAAGCCGGTCCGAGGAAAGCAGAGCCGGTCGAGCGGGATTTGGCCCGTCGCCCCTGAGTTGCCGTCGCGCGCTTCGATCGGCTCGAAGTCGCCGTCGGGCCGCTCCGATCGATAATAAGCGAGTCGACGGCTCGCCGCGCCGGGGTACGTCCACGAGGTCCGCAACAGCAGCAGTTCGTTAAACTGCGGCCAGGGCGGGGCTTCGGGATGAAACGGACGCGCGGGACCGTCGGCGACAATCGCCGGCAACAACCGCCACGCTTCCGCGACCGGCAACGGACGGCTCGGGTCCGCGAGCAGGCTCATCAACTCCGGCCGGCCCAACTCGACCGCCGCCTGATGCACCAACGCCTCGGCGCTCGCCAAATAGAGCAGCAGTGCGCTCCTCGACAGCCGGCTCGCCTCGCTCTCGGAGCGGGCCAGACGCAGGTGGCTCTGGGTGTGAAAGTGGAGCGCGTCTTGATACAGACAGTGGAACGGGCTGACGACCGTCTCGATAATCCACTCGCGACGCGGCGCGAGGCCGTCGTCGAGCAACGCCCCCGCCGGTCCGCGGGTCGACGTCGGCTCGGCTTCCATTCCGCCGTCATGCATGTTCAATGCCTCGATGCGCGAAACCAAATTTCGACGCGGCCGGCTCCGAATGCATACGGAGTCGACGGTCGCGCCGTGAACGCATGGAAAAGTGCGGGGAGACGAAGCTTAAGCCTCCGCCGGTCCGCGGGAAGCGACCTAAGTCTAAGAGAATACCGCCGGCGCGGCAAGGCGGGGAAGCCGGGAAGTTGCGGGTTGGGTCGGCGATAACACCGGCGCGATCCGAAGTCGGGCCGGTCGGCGATCAAGCCCAGGCGACGTCGCGGTCGCCGGCGACCACCTCGCCGATCACCCACGCGGGGACCTTGACCTCTTTGCGGACGTGCCGCGCGATCGCCTCGGCGTGATATTCCGCGACGACCAAGACGAGCCCGATCCCCATGTTGAACACGCGAAACATTTCGTCATCCGCGACGTTTCCGAGGTTTTTGAGCCATTGAAAGACAGGCGGGATTGGCCAGGAGTCGCGCTGGAGTCGGATCGCTAGCCCCGCGGGGAGGATTCGCGGCGGGTTTTCGAGCAAGCCGCCGCCGGTGATGTGGGCGATGCCGTGGACGATCCGTTTCACGCGATAATGTCGGTAGATGGTCTTGAGCGGGCGGGTGTAAATGCGGGTTGGGGCGAGGAATTCGTCGGCGACGGTGCGGCCGAGCGCCTCGACAAAGCTGTCGGGTTGGAGGCCGGCGTGGTCGAAGGCGATGGCGCGGGCGAGGCTGTAGCCGTTCGAGTGCAGACCCGAACTGGCGATCCCGACGAGCTTGTCGCCCTCGCGAATCTCGTGCCCGGTGAGCAAATGTCGACGCTCGGCGACGCCGACGCAGAAGCCGGCGAGGTCGTATTCGCCGGCGTGGTACATCTCAGGGAGGATCGCGGTTTCGCCGCCGAGCAGCGCGCACTCGGCCTCGACGCAGCCGTCGCTGATGCCCCGGACGATGTCGGCCGTAAGCGCGGGGTTGTCGCGCGGCATGGCCACGTAGTCGAGGAAGAAGAGCGGCTCGGCCCCGGCGCAAAGGCAGTCGTTGACGGACATTGCGACGAGGTCAATGCCGACGCTCGCATGCCGGCCGGTGGCGAACGCGAGCTTCAGCTTGGTGCCGACCCCGTCGGTCGAGGCGACGAGCACGGGGTCGCGATAGGTGCGCGCCAGCAGGCCGTTGCGGTCGTCGAGCCGGAACAGGCCCGCGAAGCCGTTCGGCCAATCGAGCACGCGCGGGGTGTAGGTGCGCGTCAGGCTGGGGCGGATCCCGGCCATGGTCTGAGCGTAGACGTCGAGGTCGACGCCCGCGGATTTGTAATCGACCGACTCGGACATCGGGGCGGGTATCCCAAACCGACGAGCCTAAACCGCGATTCGCAACGAAGCGACGCGTCCAACTCCTATTGTAACCGCGCGATTGCTCGCGGGCGCGACCTCTGAACTGGATGCTTGATCCTGGACGCTCGGGTCGATATTCTGTGACGAACGCTGAAATTAGGGGTCGCGTCGCGGTCCCTCCCTCCGTTTTTAGTTCCCGCCACTCATCCGGAGTCGTGAAAGATGCGTCGAAAGTGGTTGACGACCGCCGCCGTGACGACCCTCGTCGCGTCGGTTCTCGCCGGGGCCTCGATCTCGGCGGACGAGGATTCGCCGCTGCACAAGATCATGGAAAAGGTGCAGGCCAAGAGCGGCGCGATCCGCAAGGCGACCCGCACCCCCGCTCAATGGAAGAAGGACGCGAAGAAGGCCGCCGAAAGCGCCGAGGCGATCGTGAAGCTCGCCAAAGAAACCAAGCCGATGACCGACGCGGCGAAGAAGGTCAAGGACCCCGCCGTGAAGGATCCGGCGGCGCTCTGGGCGAAAATGAGCGACGACTTCCTCAAGGCCGCCGAAGAGATGGTCAAGGTCGCGAAGGACTCGAAGACGAGCGCACCCGATGCGAAGACGGCGTTCGGCACGCTTAACAATACCTGCGGCGCGTGCCACAAGGTCTTCCGGATCGAGGAAGACGACTTCAAATGAGCGTCTGAGCTTCGGCTCGGATCGATCGCGATCGCACCCGCGCGGCTTCCGGAGCAATCTCCGGAGGCCGTTTTTTTTTGGAGGGGGGCCGGCGGGCTCCGATCGCGCGCGGTCGGCGCGGATGCGGCGCTTACGGCGTCAGGACGACCTTGCCGAAGACCTCGCGCTCAGTGAGCCGCATCATCGCCTGCCCGTACTCCTCGAAGGGGAAGACGCGGTCGACGATCGGCTTCAACTTGCCCTGACCGACGAGCTGGACGACCGACTCAAGGTCTGACCGGGTCCCGAGATACGCGCCGGAGATTGTTTGTTCGCGTGTGAACAGGAAGCGGAGGTCGAGCTGGACCTTCGGCCCCGCGGTGGCGCCGCAGGTGATCAGCCGGCCGCCGCGCGCCAGGCTCGCGAGTGACTCGTTGAAGGTCTCGCCGCCGACGTGCGCGACCACGATGTCGACCCCCCGGCCCCCCGTCCACTCGCGGACGGCGGTCCGCACCTGGCCGAGCGAGTGGTCGATCGCCAGGTCGACGCCGAGCGCGACCAGCCGTCGACGCTTTGACTCGCCCCCCGCCGTCGCCGCCACCGACGCCCCCGCGAGCTTCGCGATTTGCAGCGCCGCGGTCCCCACACCCGACCCGCCCGACTCGACCAGAACCCGGTCGCCCGGCCGTAAACCCGCCCGATCAAACAACATGTGCCACGCGGTTTGGAACACGAGCGGTACCGCGGCCCACTCCACAAGCGACCATTGGTCCTCGCGAACCACGTAGCAATCGTCGGCGTCGACCACGACGAACTCGGCGTAACCCCCTTGACGCTGGTTGCCGAGGACCCGATACCGCGGGCACACCTGCTCGCGGCCCGCGCGGCAGAACTCGCAATGTCCGCAGCCCCGTCCGGGCAAAACCACGACCGTCTCGCCGACGTTGAGCCCCTCCACCCCCGACCCGAGACGCTCGACAGTCCCCGCCACCTCGCTCCCTAGGATGTGCGGCATCGGCCCGACGCCCGGCATGCCTGCACGCACCCAGATGTCGAGGTGATTGACGCCGCACGCCGCGACGCGGACGCGGACCTGGCCGTGCCCGGGTTCAGGGTCGGCCACCTCGCGAAGCTGGACGACCTCGGGACCGCCGTGGTCGTCGAAAACGAGCGCCTTCACATTTCCCCCTCGCCCTTCAGGGCGTCTTCAAGCCGGGTCGCGGTCGGTCGAAACGCGGGTGTGACCTCCCTCATTGCACACGAAATCGGGGCGAGGCTCAAGCGTGCGGCGACGGCGCGCAAATGTCGACGTAACTCCAAGCCCAGGTTGAGCGGAGACTCGATTGGCTTCGTTTCGCGAAATCGGTTTTTCGACGTGTGGAGCGGGTGCGGAGGCGTCGCGCGGGGGGGGCGCGCGACGTCCGCGTCCGGGGGGTTACTTGGCCCGCGCGACCGAGGTCGGGACAACCTGGCGGAAGGTGGACTCGAACTCGGTGATTTCGATCGTCTGGTCGGCGAGGATGTCGCGGAAGACCTGGGTGGTGTTGCTTGTCGGCCAGTAGACTTCGAGGACGTCCACGTGGTCGTCTTTGGCCAGGCCGAAGGACTGTCGGAGGGGATTCGCGCCGAAGCTGCTCCCCGAGGAGACGTGGCGGTGGATTTCGCGTGGATGCGCACCGCCGACAACGACCTTGATCCGGGCACCGACGGCGGCGCGGTTCGTCCTGCGACCGACGAGCTTGACGGTCAGTTGATGGTTCCCCTGACCGGGGTTTTGGAAGAGGAGGTTGTGGAATTTATCGCCGTCGACCGCGCCGCCGGTCTGGACGAACAGGTCCACGTCGCCGTCTCCGTCGTAGTCGCCGCACGCGACGGCATGGCCTTTTTGGAGATGGCCGGTGCCGGTCGAGCCGGTTATTTCCGAAAACCGCTTGCCGTTGATGTTTTTAAGCATGCGGTTGGGGATCAAGGTGGCAAAGCTGGGTTCGCCGGTGGCGAGGTAGAAGTCGAGGAAGCCGTCGTTGTCGAAGTCGGCGAAGTTGCTGCCCATCGCGGCGAACACCATGTCGAGGCCGGCCTCGCGGGTGACGTCGCGAAAGCCTTTGCCGCCGAGGTTGCGGAACAGGCGGTTGGACGCGAGCGCGTGCGGCTCGCCGATGAGCCCCTTGACGACGTCCTTGAGGGTGCGGTCGTAACAAGTGGCGAAGATGTCGAGCCAGCCGTCGTTGTCATAGTCGAAGGCCCAGCAGGAGAATCCGGATTGCGGGCCGTCGATGCCTTGTGTGGCGGAGACGTTGGTGAAGGTGCCGTCTCGATCGTTGTGATAGAGGACGGCGTTGCCGTTGAGGTAGTTGAGGAAGATGTCCGGGTAGCGATCGTTGTCGAAGTCGATCCAGGCCGCGCCTTTGCAGAAGGTGCGCCCGAGTCCCTCGAGTCCGGCGTTGGCCGCAACCTCTTTGAAGGTGCCGTCGCCTTCGTTGTGATACAGCCGGTTGGCCTGTTGCTCGCAGCAGACAAAGAGGTCGAGGCGGCCGTCGTTGTCGTAGTCGGCCCAGGTGGCGGAGTTGGAATTAACGGGGTCGAGCAGACCGGCGCGCTTCGTGACGTCCTCGAAGGTGCCGTCGCCCTTGTTGCGCAGCAGACTTGGCGGCATGGGCATGTGGAGCCAGGCGCCGCGGGGGATGTAGATGTCCATCTTCCCGTCGTTGTCGTAGTCGGTTTGGACGCAGAAGAGGCCGCCGAGCTGTTCGGCGACGCCGGCTTGATCGGCGCGATCCTCGAAGGTGCCGTCGCCCTGGTTGTGGTAGAGCGAGATCCGCTGGAGCGGGTCGAAGGAGGTGACGGCGAGGTCGAGGCGACCGTCGTTGTCGAAGTCCTCCATGAGCGCGCCGCCCGCCTGATTAAACCGGTTGACGCCGGCGACGTCGGCGACGTCGCGGAAGCGACCGATGTCGAACTCCGACTTAAAAAAGCCGTCGAGCAGCAGCAAATAGCGGGTATCGACCTTTTCGGGATATTCGCCGAGGGTCATGTGGGCGACGTTGAGGAGCCAGCGGACTTCGAGGTCGTTGGGGAACTGGTCGAGGTACTCCGTAAAATATTTGATGGCGAGTCGCGAGCCGGTGGGGTTGGCGTGTCGGGCGGCGGGGACGATCGGCAGGATGCACGAACTGTCGCCGCGGCACATGACGCAGTTGTCGTTTTCGCCGCGACGCATCGCCGCGACGCCCTCGAGAAAGATGACGGAATACAGCATGCGATTGGAGAGGCGCTCGTGTTTCGCGAGCCATCCGCGTGCGTCTTCGAGGATGTCGTGGGCTTCCTTGGCTTTTCCTTCGGAGAGCAGGAGGGTGCTCTTGACGATGAACGCCGAAGTGACGGCGTCGTCGGGAAGGACTCCCGAGGCGAGCATGCGGTCGATGTCGCGTTCGCCGCGGCCGGCGACTCCGCGGAAGGCGTCGGCGATCTCGGCGAGCGAGGCGTCGTTGCGCCAGCGCGGGACCCGCGACATCAGCGGAGAGTAGCCGGACGAGTCGACCGGGCCGCGCGGCGCGTAACCCGGATGAGGCGGGCCGAGCGGCTGGTGCGCGTTCGAGCCCCGCGACATTTTCATGAATAAAAAAGTAACCAGGACGCCGAGAATCAGACCGGCCAAAAAATTCGCGGTTGGCCAGAAACGGCCCCGCCTGTCGTTGGATGGAGGCTGCATGATAACGATCTCCGTAGCGAGGATGGATTAAGGATGCCGCTCGACCGTCCCGCCGCGACGCGTGCGGCGCAGGGACGGCGCGACGGTCGACGAATCCGCGGCGCATTCCGCGGAGGGTGCGGCCGAGGCGCGCGGGATCACCGAGTCGCTATGTGTGTAATTATGGATAAGTTATCGCGGTCCGCGGCGGGGCGCAGGCGCGTTGTTCGACGCGCGGAGCGGCACGGAGCGGGCTGCGCGAGCTTTAGGACGCGGCGGCGGCGCGCGGCGGGTGGAAGATCGAGGCGGGGCGATGGATGGTCGCGACGCGTTCGCGCGGGTTGGAGAGTCGCGCGCGGGGGTCGGCGTCGTCGGCGTC
>JAJYDB010000394.1 GCA_021777845.1 Planctomycetota bacterium | reverse complement strand
CGAGTTCTTTTTGAGCTTTGGTCGGGTCGCCGAGGAGGACGTCGACTTCGCTGGGGCGGGTGTAGCGCGGGTCGAACTCGACGTAGTCGCGATAGTCGAGTCCGACGGCGCCGAAGGCGACTTCGAGGAGTTCGTGGATCGAGTGCGTTTCGCCGGTGGCGACGACGTAATCGTCGGGGGTATCTTGTTGGAGCATCATCCACATGGCGCGGACGTAGTCGCCGGCGAAGCCCCAGTCGCGCTTCGATTCGAGGTTGCCCATGACGCGCTTGCGTTGGAGTCCCTCTTTGCTGCGGGTGGCGCCGTGGGTGACCTTGCGGGTGACGAACGTCTCGCCGCGGCGGGGGGATTCGTGGTTGAAGAGGATGCCGGAGCACGCGAACAGGCCGTAGGCTTCGCGGTAATTGACGGTTTGCCAGTGTGCGTAGAGTTTGGCGCAGGCGTAGGGGCTGCGCGGGTGGAACGGCGTGTCGAGGCTTTGCGGCGGCGGGGCCGAGCCGAACATTTCGGAACTCGAGGCCTGATAGAAGCGGACGGGGTGGGTGACGCTCAGTTTGCGGACGGCTTCGAGCAAGCGGAGCGTGCCGACGCCGACGACGTCGGCGGTGTAGATCGGCTGGTCGAAGGAGACGCGGACGTGGCTCTGCGCGCCGAGGTTGTAGACTTCGTCGGGTCGGATGCCGTCGACGACGTGGGTGAGACTTGAGGCGTCGGCGAGGTCGGCGTAGTGGAGGAAGAAGCGGTTGCGGGCGTCCGAGTCGCGGCTGAGCAGGTGGTCGATGCGTTGACGATTGAGGCTGCTTGAGCGTCGCACGAGCCCATGCACCTCGTAGTCGCCGCGAGCGAGGAGAAACTCGGCGAGGTACGAGCCGTCTTGCCCTGTAATACCCGTGACTAAAGCGCGTTTCATGGACGAAACCTCTTGCGTTCACCAGACTGGTCGCGGCTACCGGTCGCATACCTGGGACGGCGTGGGCACAACGATGACGCCTCGTCGAACCGCCGCGTCGCAAAAGCCTCAGGGAACGTAATACTGGGCTTGATCCGCGGGCAGAATCGGATCGAGCGCGACGGCCAGAGCGGCGACAAAGTCGCGCAAGGCCGCGGCGTCGGGGTCGGAGCCGCCGGGGCAGAAGACCTCGACGGTCATTCCCGACCCGCGCGTCGTGTGTCCGTGACTGCTGCGACTGGTGATCGGCAGGCGTCGGACAAACTTCTCCACCTGTCCCTCTCCGAAAATGTAATACCAAAAGCCGACGCCCTGCACTAGCTCACCCTGTTTGTACGCGAGGCGGGAGAGTCGGACCGGCGCGCCCCCCGGCCGCTCGACGTCGAGCACGAGGCAGTCCGACTCGAGCCTTGTCCAGCCCCCCGAAGGGAGGCAGATTTCGGGGGAATGCCGCATGTTATCCCCTTTTTTCGAGTAGTTGATCCAGAGCTTGAGCTGGACGCCGCGGTGCGTCGAGCTTTCGTAGACTCGGTTCAAGAAGTCGTCGGTCTGCGCCTGCTCGATGATTCGTTCGTCGACGGGGACGTCGCGGCCGAGCCACTCGCCGAGCGCGAGCGGCAAGGTCGAGAGCGGTTGCGCCAAGGCCGGCCGATCGCTGCGCGAGAGCGCCTCGATGCCCGCCTTCGCCGCGGCGCCGCACGCCAGAATCACGACGGCCAAAATCAGTCTCGATGTTGATCGCATCAGAGTGTATCCATTCGTTCAGAAACGGAGAGATTGCGGTCGCGATCCTGTTGCGCGGGTGCGAGCGAGGTCAAATCGGCGCGGGTCGAGTACGCGTCGCGGGTTCGATCGCGGCGGTGGGCGCGGCGAGGAGGTCGAGGACGGCGCATTCGGCGCGGAGCATCCCGAGGCCGAGCGCCATCAAGAGCAATCCTTCGAGCGTGTGGAACGTGCCCTCGGCGTAGCTGGGGTCGAGGCCGTACATGATGACGCCGGTGACGACGACGCGCGCGAGGTTCGCGGTGAGCGCGATCGGGGCGGCCGAGAGCACGACGACGGCTCGATACCAGGGCGGCCGCGGCGAGAGGTACGCCACCGCGGCGGTGAGCGCGAGGAAGCCGGTGAGCTGACGCATCCCGCTGCACGCCTCGGCGACGAACATGCGGATATTGCCGGGGAGCGTCATCATGTTGCCTTCGCAGAGGACCGGCACGCCGACGGCGTTCAAGATCGACGAGGCGACCTGGCTGACCCAGAGTTGCAGAGGCGTGGCGACGGCGGCATAGAGCGCGACCGGCAGCGGGATCATGAAGACGAGGAAAAACAAGGCAAACGCGAACCGTCGCAGCGCGCGACGTCCGAACGCGAGCGCGCATAATCCGGTCAGGCCGAGGACGAACGAGAGGTCGCCCGCGAAGCCGACGGGAACGACGATGGTCGCGAGCCGGCCGAGCACCGAAACGACGAGCAGGACGACGCCGATCGCGACGCCTCCCTCGATTTTAAGCGGTCCGCGCGCCGCCGCCTGGTTCGCGAAATAAAGGCTGATGAGCGGGACGAGAAAGCCGTGGCTGTAGTTGTCGTCGTTGCTCCAAACGTGGAGGAATTGGCGGAGATTGCCGCAGAAGATCAAGCCGAGGAGCGCGAGCGCGGCGGCTCCGAGAGCAAGCCGGGCGCGTCCCGCGCGTTCGCGCGCGGCGGTTTGCAGCAGGACGACGAGCGAGGATCCCGAGGACTCCGCGCGCGCCGCGCCCGCCTCGCGCGACGAGGCGGCGGCGCGGCCGGTCTCCGCGAAATCTCGGACGTCGGTTCCGGTTGCGGCCTGAGTGGTCGTCATCGACGCGATCCTTCCGACTGGAGAAGAGCAA
>JAJYDB010000126.1 GCA_021777845.1 Planctomycetota bacterium | reverse complement strand
CGTGGCCTCATTGAAGCCAATCGTTGCGCCACTCGCTCGCGACGCACGGCGCGCTTTCCACGGCCTCAAAGCCGTGGCCTCATTGAAGCGTCATGGAGCGCCGCGAGTTTCTCGAACAGCGGTTCGCTTTCCACGGCCTCAAAGCCGTGGCCTCATTGAAGCGGTCCGCGTGCGGCCGTCCTCCTCTTCGGTGCGGACTTTCCACGGCCTCAAAGCCGTGGCCTCATTGAAGCTTTTCCAGGGTCTGAGGCAGTTCAGGCGGACAAAGACTTTCCACGGCCTCAAAGCCGTGGCCTCATTGAAGCACTGCCCGTGATACGTACGCTATGCTGCCTATAGACTTTCCACGGCCTCAAAGCCGTGGCCTCATTGAAGCGATTGAGCCGCACGCCGGCGACGCGTTCGACGTCTTCCCTTTCCACGGCCTCAAAGCCGTGGCCTCATTGAAGCCGGTGCGGTTGTCGCGGCAGGCACCATCCTTTTTTTCTTTCCACGGCCTCAAAGCCGTGGCCTCATTGAAGCCCAACTGCTCGTAGAAGCTCGGCGCGAGCGTCCGGTCTTTCCACGGCCTCAAAGCCGTGGCCTCATTGAAGCCGCGTTGGCGCGGAGGAAGAGGGCCTTCCCGACGGCCTTTCCACGGCCTCAAAGCCGTGGCCTCATTGAAGCTTGTTAACAACAAAACTCCGTTGCGCTCAAGCCGCGCTTTCCACGGCCTCAAAGCCGTGGCCTCATTGAAGCCGCGCCCCGCCGCGTCGGCTGGCGGAGCGCGAAGCGGCTTTCCACGGCCTCAAAGCCGTGGCCTCATTGAAGCTCGGCATCCACGCCGACGCGGAACTACCGGTCCTCGCCTTTCCACGGCCTCAAAGCCGTGGCCTCATTGAAGCTCGCAATCCCGCGAAAATTATTCTGTAGGCCCTTGACTTTCCACGGCCTCAAAGCCGTGGCCTCATTGAAGCACATGATCACTCTGGAGCGCCTCGACTCATGAACGCTTTCCACGGCCTCAAAGCCGTGGCCTCATTGAAGCCCGACGGTCGCGAGGGCCGGAAGTGCCGCGTCGGCGCTTTCCACGGCCTCAAAGCCGTGGCCTCATTGAAGCAAATTGGAACGGGTTCAGGCTGAGAGAGGACGAGCCCTTTCCACGGCCTCAAAGCCGTGGCCTCATTGAAGCATCCAGACCCGCGGCTTGAACTGGTCGTCCGCACGGCTTTCCACGGCCTCAAAGCCGTGGCCTCATTGAAGCGGCACCGGCGATGGCACCCGCTACGGCGACGGTTGCCTTTCCACGGCCTCAAAGCCGTGGCCTCATTGAAGCTCCGGGCGGCGGCTTCTCGCCATTCTCGCGCTGGCCTTTCCACGGCCTCAAAGCCGATGTGCTCAATCGTCTAGACCCGATGAGAGCATCGATCGAGCGTCGCGACTGCGGCGGGGACTGGACCTTCCCCAACACCATCGGCGGAGGCGAGTGGTTCTACCTGTTCGCATCGTCGCTGGGCGATCATCCCGCGCAATCGTCCATCGAGGCCATCCACCTGATCTGCCGCGAGGTCGGGTTCCACGCCGAGCGTCTCGTCAAAGTCGCGCGGGAAAGCGTCGAGCACACTCACACTCGAGAGGCGCATGAAAAACTCATCAAGAACGACGTCCTGCCGGATGCCTCGACGATCGGGGGCCTGGCCGCGGTCTTGGATCAAATCGAGAACATTCACCAAAGGGCGGGATCGTCTGACGGGACGCGGGACGGAAACTACACAACCGCGTTAAAGACGCACTTGCACCTGCAAAATCGACTGAAGTGAAAGGCTGAGTGATGTCATAAACGGAAGACGTACTTGAACGAGTAGCTCAGAATGACTGTGACGCCGGACGCGATGAGAGCGGTGGAAAAACGTCTGGCAAGGCGACTGCGCAAATCGTTTGACGAGGTGCGCGGGCTGACGCGGGTTGAAGCCTTGGGGATATTGAACGAGAGCGAACACACTGCGAGTCTTCCGAGCAACCCGCCGAACCCGACGTCCGTAGCGACATCGAAAGCATCACTCCCGCCGCCCTGCACACCTGATTCCTCAGACGCTCGCAACTGTTAAAATCGCGTCACGTCTGAACATGGTCGCGCACTCAATATCGGACCACGTGTGGAAGTGTCTCGGCGTCCCCGAAGGAACGGTCCGTGGAACCTCCGCGTGGATGAAAGCGCGACGACTCCCCCCCTTCAAGTGGTCGGAAGTTCAGGAGGAAGTGCGGCGATCGAAAGCGAGAAGCCGCGGGTTGCGACCCGAAGACCCTGTTTGTCAAGCATTTGACGCTTCTGGAGGGTTCGAGGCGGAAACCGACGCGTCGGAATCAAAGTGGGCAGAGCCGGGATCGAACCGGCGACACCAGGATTTTCAGTCCTGTGCTCTACCAGCTGAGCTATCTGCCCAATCAGGAAGAATATCGTAGCGCGGCCGCGTCTCCATGTCAACCCGTCGAGCGGCCAAACTGTCGAACACGTGGTCGCAGGAAGGTCTTAGTTGTTGATGTGATCCGTCGGGACGAGCGTCGGCATCACTTCGGCATCGGTCGGTACAGGCAGTGTCATGAGGAGTTTGGACTCGGCGGTAAGTGGGACAAGCGAGCCGGCGGGCGGGTTCGCGCTCGCGTGCAGGGTTTTGATCAGGCCGGCGACGTTCGACGGGCGGTCGGGCGCGCGGGCGAGGACGTCGGCGGCGTCGGTCAGGACGGCGTCGGGGGCGTTTTGCTCGCCGAGTGCGCCGTCGAGCGCGATCCGGCCGTCGGGGTTGATTGCGAACGAAAGGCCGAGCGCGCGGAAGTCGAGGTCGCGTCGCGAGGGGTCGAGGTTCGCGAGTTTAGGCGCGGCTCGAAAACCCATTTCGCGAACGAGCGAGCGCAGCAGCGGGACGCCGATCGAGCCGGGTCCGCTCACGATTTCGCCGCGCGCCTCGAGCCAGCCGAAGCCTTGTCCGCGGCGGTCGCCCCAGCGTGCGCGGTCGATCGTGAGCCGCGCGCGGCCTTCGAGGCGCTCGTTCGGGAAGCGAGACGCGACGAGAGCGCCGAGGTCGACGTCGTGAATCGTGCCGTTGAACTCGATCGACGGTTCCGCGGCGTCAGGCAGCGAGACGATCAGCTCGCCCTCGAAGGTCGCCGCGGGGCCGAACCAACCGCCGGCGTCGAGAAAGACGTCGAGGAAGCGGGTCGAGATCGCCGGTCCCTCCATGGTCTTAAACGTCAGCCGCGTCGACGTCAGCCGCGTCGAGCGGTCGCGCGTCGCCGTCGCCTCGCAACGCGTCGACGTCGCGCCCTCACCCAGACGACAGCTCATCGTGAACACCGGCCCGCCCGCGTCGTGTTGAAGAATGCACGCGCAGTCGAACAACTCAAACAGGAGGCCGTCGCCAAAGTTGATCCGGCAGCGTTCGACGGCGATCGTGACGCGCCTGGGTGCGTTCGAGGCGTCGTCGCGCGGGATCGCGACGAGTTCGCGGACAGCCTGCCGCGGGCTTGCGCCGCGTAATTCCAAGGTTTCGACGTCGACGACGAGCTCATTGTGCTCGCGGGTGGTTTCGAGTCGCGACGCGCTCGCGACGAATCCCGAGCCGTCGTCCGACGACCCAGGGCGCTCACGGACGAAGTCGCGCACGACCATCCGCCCGGGTTTCGGATGCGTGACCGAGCCGATCCGCACCCGCGCCCCGAGCGTGCTCGAGAGCGCCGTCTCGACTGCCCGCGCGTGCAGCGGGCTTTGCACATGCCAGACCGTCCAAACCACCCAACACGTGGGCGTCAGCGACATCGCCAACAGCGCGACCGTCATCGACGCCTGCCGGTTCCACCGTATCACCAGAGACATCCGTGCCTCCGTCTGCGCCCCCGCCGCGCAACCCGCGCGACCTCGCTTGACCCCATCCCCACGCCCGCGACTATAGCCGAAATCGTCCGCGCGCACGAGCCGCGATTCCTCCCGCGGCCTTTCGTGAGCAATCCAGACGCGATCGCGACGATCCCCGAGTTGCTCCGATCGCGGAACACCGCGGGATTTTGGCGACAACCGATGCGTCGGCCCGTCCCAGGAAGGTCGCCCGCGCGGCCTCACGCGGACGCGTGCGTGTCGAGCCAAAAAGTAACCGGCCCGTCGTTCACGAGCGCGACGTCCATGTGGGCGCGAAAGACGCCGGTCTCGACGCGGAGTCCGAGCCCGCGCAGACGATCCGCGTAATATTGGTAGAGGCGATCGGCCTCGGCGGGATCGGCGGCGTCGGTGAAACTGGGACGTCGGCCGGCGCGGCAGTCCGCGAGCAGCGTGAACTGGCTGACGACGAGCACGCTCGCGCCGATTTCGAGTGCGCCGCGGTTCATTTTGCCGGCCTCGTCGGCGAAGCCGCGGAGGTGCGCGGTTTTATCGGCGAGACGTTCGGCGTCGGCTTCGACGTCCCCCTTCGCAACGCCAAGCAGGACGAGCCAGCCCGCGCCAATTTGACCGACAACCTCGCCCTCGACCGTCACCGAGGCCCGGCTGACTCGTTGCAGCAACGCGCGCATCGCAATCCGATCCTCGAGATTTCACGCAGGTTCGCCGCGAAAGCATATCATAACGATCGCGAGTCCGGCGGTCGTCGCGCGGCCGGCCGATTCCGCGTGGTCGTTGCGGACGCGGGTTGGTAGACTGGTAATTCTGAGTCGTGCGCGCAGTGTTTCAGGTCGAACGCGTCGATGGATTATGACATGAACGCGCACGCGGCCAATTATTCGATCGGGAAGGACGTCGCCGTTGTCGCACGCGTCCACGCGTGATTTGCTGCGGATCGGGGTCATCGGGTTGGGGCGGCTTTGGGAGTCGCGGCACAAGCCCGCGCTGCTCAAGCCCGGGTCGAGGATTCGGGTCGTCGCGGTGTTCGATCAGGTGATGCGCCGCGCCGAGCACGAGGCGGCCGCGTTGTCGTGTTACGCGGCGGAGGGCCTGCACGATTTAATCGATCGGGCCGACGTCGACGCCGTCTACCTGCTTGGGCCGCAGTGGTTCGGCTGCCGACCGGTCGAGATCGCCTGCGCCGCGGGCAAGCCGATTTATTGCGCGCCGCCCATCTTCGCCGATCCCGACGTCGAGGCGCTCGCGCTCTGCATCGAACGCTCCGGCGTCGCCTTCATGCCCGAGTTCGCGCGACGCTTTTATCCTTCGACGCTGCGGCTGAAGGAACTGCTCGCGACCAAGCTCGGCAAGCCGCGGCTCGTGCTCGGCCAGACGCGCTTGCTGCTCTTCGACCGCTACGGGAATCCCGGCCCGATGTCTCAGATCGCGCCCGCGCCTCTGGTTGTCGACCCCGGCGGATTCCTGCTCGACTGGTGCCGATTCGTCTTCGAGAATGAACCGATCGACGTCCGCCTCTCGGAAGCCGGGGTCGTGCCGAACGATGCCGAAGGCCCGGCCTTCATCGGGCTCGAAATCGCGTTTCCCGACGGCGCGGCGGCCGACATGCACGTATGTCGTTATCAGAGAACGCTCTGGGGCGACGCGTCGAGCTTCCTGCCGCGGCCGGGATTGCAGATTTTCGCCGAGCGCGGCGCCGTCTGGATCGAGCCGTCCGACCGTATCCAGTGGTCCGACGCCGACGGCGTGCACGAGGAAATCATGCCGATCGATCCGACCGTCGGAGAGACGCTCAACGACCACTTCCTGCGTCTGGTGCGCGGCGAACACAGCCTCGCGCCGTCGATTCAAGACGCACTCGCGGTGGCGCGGCGCATCGCTCCTTTCCGACCTCGGCCGGCCGCCGACGACGCCTCCGCGCAAGCGTCCCGAACGCGCTCGAACGCCGAGCCCGTACGTCCCGAGCCCGCTTGAACTTCGCGCGGAGACCCTCGCGTGATCACGGACGAACCGCGTGCCGAACCGACGAGCGGGCCGCCGCCGCGCGACCATGCGACCGGCCCGATCCGCGCCTTGACCAACGAGGCCCGCGCGTGGATCATCGCGCTGCTGCTCATGCTTCCCGCCCTCATTCCCGTCGCGGTGCACTTCGCGCGCGCGCAACGCGGCGGCCTTGCAACCAGCTACATCTACTATGATATGCCGGTCTATATGGCCAATGCGCGGGCGCTCGTCGAAGGCGACCGCATCCACTGGTTCTACGCCAATCCGAACGACTCCTCGACCGACGCGCCGCGGATCTATTTTCAGCCCACGACTCTGCTCTACGCGGTCGTTTGGAAGTCGACCGGATTGGCGCCGGGGCTGGTTTTGTCGATCGTCGGCGCGGCGTCGGCGTGGGTGTGCGCGCGGGTCGCGATCGCGCTCTTTCGAGACGCCGCGGGATCCGCGCGCGACGGTCCGCACCGGTTGGCTCTGATCGCCTTGTTTTGGGGCGGCGGACTGCTCGCCGCGGCCGGAGCGGCGCTCGCGGTCGCGACGCATAAGAGTCCGCTCGCGTTTGAGTCGCTGGTTGCGCTCGACCCTGCGCGCGGCCTCTGGTTCCTCAACTTCGGCCGCAACCTCGTCTTTCCGACCGAGGCGGCATATCACGCGCTTGCCTTCGGGATCTTGCTCGCGGTCGGTCGCCGCCGTTGGATCGTCGCGACGCTGCTTCAACTGATCCTCAGCGCCTGTCACCCGTTCACCTCGATCGAGGTCGCGCTCATCGTCGCGTGTTGGGTTGGTTTCGAACGCGGCTTCATGAAAAATCGAGACGTCCCGCGCTTGTTCATCGTCACCGCATGTGCTCAGATTATCGTGATACTGTGGTATTACGGCGTTTATCTCAATTCCTTCGAGGCGCACCGGCTCGTCCACGCGCAGCTCGCGCTCGACTGGGGCATCCAGGCGCGGAACTTCGTCCCCGCATACGCGCTTGTCGCGGCGCTCGCGTTTTGGCCGATGCGCGACGCGCGCCGCGCCGCGGCACACCTCTCGACGCCGCGCCGCAGGCTCTATTTGATCTGGTTTCTCGTTGCGTTCGCGCTCGCGAATCACGAATTCGCGATCCGACCCGTGCAGCCGATCCACTTCACGCGCGGTTATATCTGGACGCCTCTCTTTCTTTTGGGCGTCGAGACCTTGTTGGGATTATTCGCCGCGATCGGCGGTCTGCGCGTCAAACCGGTTCGCGTGCTCGCCGCGGCCGCATTGCTCGCGGTCATGCTCTCCGACAACGCGGCTTGGTTCGCTCACATCGCGTACGACGGGCTGCTCGACCCCGCGAGCCGCGCCTGGCGTCCGCCCGACCCCGCGTGGCCGCGCGACATACGCCTCAGGCCCGCGCAACGCGCCGCGCTCGACCGTCTCAATCAGACCGACCTCGCGGGCTGCCTGCTCGTCTCGCGCGATAGGTTGATCGGTTATCTCGCGATCGCCGAGACGCCGCTGCGGTCGTGGCTCGGACACTTTTTGAACACGCCCGACTTCGAGGCGAAGTCGCAGGCGCTCGACAAACTCTTCGACGCCGGCGTGCTCGACCCGTCGTGGCGCGACCGCGACCTCGTGATCCTCGACGACCGCGACGAACCGTCCGCCGCGCTCGCCAAGACGCTCGAGGATTCCGCGGCGACGCCGGTCTTTCGCGATGCCGACGTGCGCATCTGGAAGGTTGTCGCGCGCGACTCTCGCGCCGCGCGCAACCTGCGTTAAGTCGCCCCGACGGCTTACTTTTGCTCTTCGACCTTGATCCAGTCGACGAGCTTGTCGAACTCCTCGCGATGTTTGACCAGCGTCTTCTCGGGGCCGATCAGCTTGAAGAAATAGCCCGTCGTGTCGGTGATGACGATCGCGCCGAGCAGGCGGTAATTCGGCTTGTCGTTCGTCTCGTTGCTGCCGGGGAAGAGCGGCGCGACGTAGCGGCCGGTGATTTCGACGCGCGTCGCCGTCGTGTTCTTGGTCTTCACCTGTTTGGTGTCGGCCTTCGCGCGGCCGCCCTTCTCGGTCAGGAATTGCCCCTCCCAACGCTTGATGTTGTCGTCGACGGTGCCCGCGCCCCCCGGAAACGCGTACACGACGAGTTCGCCCGGCTCCTCGTCGCCCGCCTCCGGACCGACCTTGAGCTGCGCGCGACGCATGTTCGAGCGCGGCGGACTCGACTTCCACGTCGTCGGCGCCTCGAACACCAGTCCGCCCGCGTCGATGATCTTCTTCGCGTCGTCGGCCCCGGTCAACGCGACGGCAATCATAAAGATGAACATGCCGGCGAAGCGGCGAGTGATCTGTCGAGTGCTCATAACAAGTCCTTGCATTGTGGTGTCAAGAGTTCGATCGCGCACGCGGACGCCGCTTGCGGGCGGCCGCGCACGGGACTACGATTCGATGTCGACGCCGACTGTGTCAAGTCGGGCCAAACATCATGAACAAAGGAGCACGCTCCCCGTGTCGCACCTTCATCCGCTCTTGCGTTCGAGCTTCATCGCCGCGTGTGCGGGCTTCGCGCTCTGCCTGGCCGCGACCGACGCCTCCGCCCAGAAAAAGGTCCCGGACGGCGTCAAGACGCTCCTGCTTTCGGGCGGCCAGCGCCAGCACCACGGCTACCGCGATCAGGCATTGTACCTTGCCGGCGCTCTCGAGGACACGCGCGGATTTCAAGTCACGATCTGCGAGGACGCCGCGGTGCTCACCACGCCGGCGCTTCGCAAGTACGACCTCGTGATCGTCGCCGTCGATCGTCGCGACGACGAGTTCAAATTCAGCGAGGACCAGCAACGCGCACTCTTTGATTTCGTCAAATCCGGCCGCGGTTACGTCTCGATTCACGGCGGCGACAACGCGCCCGCCGACTGGCTGCCCGAGTGGCGCGAGATGCTCGGCGGGATTTTTTCGCACGTCGGCAAGCCCAACGGCCGCACCAAAAAAGGAAGCTGGCACGTCAAAATCGTCGACTCCTCGAGCCCCGTGACTCGCGGAATCACCGACTTCGATATCAAAGACGAGCTCTACTACCAAATCCAGATGCAGCCCGATGTTGAACCGCTCGCGACGATCGAGTTCGAGGGGACGGCGTGGCCGGTCGCCTGGACGCGGCACTACGGCAAGGGCCGCGTGTTCCACACGCCGCTCGGGCATCGCGACTTCGGTCCCGGCAAGGATGACCCGCTGCGCAACCCGTCGTTGCTGAAGATGATCGTGCAGGGAGCGCGCTGGGCCGCGGGCCGCGACGAAGCCGCCGCCGCAAAGTAAACGCAAGCGCGTTCGGACGCTCACGCTTCGCCGAGCGTGAGCTCGACGCGGGCGACTTCGCGCGGCGTGAAATCGACGAGCGCGGCGTCGCCGTCGACCGGCAAGTCGACGACGTGATGACCGCGAAAGTCAACCTGCCGCGCCCACAAAACAGGCTTAAAAGCGCGCACGCGGCAACGCGACGGCCTGCCCGCGGTCTCGATGAGGTCGAGCACGACGCCCCAGCCGCGGCCCTCGCCGGTGCGTTCGCGGAAGCTCGCGCGCAACGCCGCCGTCCCTTTGTGATCGACGTGAAAAAACCAGCCCGACGGACCACCCGCCGGCGGCCCGCTCGACGTCGGCACGACCAGCGGCGCCGCGCTGAAATCAACTGCGGCTTGATGCGGATACTCGAGGTCGAGCGCGACCCCGAAGCGAAAATGACGGCACTCCTCGCGACCCGCGATCAAGATCGTGTCCAGCATCCGCGACCCGTGCCGACGATGATGCGCCAGCCCGCCGAACAGGAGCGCGGTCCGCTGCGAGCGCGTCGAGATGTCGATCGCGTCGGCGGTTTCGGGCCGCTCGGCCTCCGTGTGTTCGGGAGCGAGCTGGCAGGTCCGCCGCAGCTGCGACCCCGAATCAGGCCACGCCCAACGGCACACCAGCGCACGCGACCATGCGTCGCCCCGCGCGATCGCTCGCAGCCACTCGGCGTCCACCTCGGAAATCCGCACGTCGATCTCGAGGATTGGCCTGCCGGACCAGAGCGTGAATTCCTGCGTGAAGGACGCGATCGACTTGCCGCCCGCGGCTTCGATCAATCGGCCCGCGGTCTTCACCCGACACCCGCCGTGGGTTGTGAACACATGATCGAGCGACGTCATCTCCATCCGCACGCGCGACTCTTGCCCGAGCGCGTCCGCGAAGCCGAGCAACGCGAGTTGTTGCGCGAGCCGAGGCGACTCTTCGCCCGGCGCGCGGACGGCGCGAATTCCGCCGGTCGTCTCGTCGATCTCAACCTCGATCGATTGGTTGCGCAGCACGTTCTTTGACGCCGACGCCCCGCTCGACTTCGCGGTCTGCGTCGGCTCGCTCGCGGTCGCGCGCGGGATCCACGCGAACCCGAAGGCGGGCAATTCGACGACGCCCTCGACTTTGGCGTCGTGCTCGACGACCGCCAACAGCGGACCCGCCGGCGACAGCGATCCCGCGCTCTCATTCAGTTCGACGACCGCGCGGCGTGCGACGCCGGTCATGTTCAAAACGAGATAGCCCGGCGTGCGCGCGGCGTGTGCGCCGATCACCGCCGCGGCCAGATCGGTTCCAATCGCGGACGAAACGGAGTCGAGCGCGGCTTTCGCCGGTTCGATTCGGTCGGTCTCGAGCAATTCCTCGGCTGCGTTGAGCTGTGCGGCGTGCGGATTTTCGGCCGCGGGATGCGTCGACAACGCGTGCGCGATCGAATTCGCGGTGCCGAGCGCGTCGATCCGCGCCCGCGCCGCCGCATGCGCGACGCGCCTCGAGATCGGGTCGACGTCGCCGCGCGCCGTAGCCTGCGCGAGATAAGGGGTCTTGAAGTCGTCGCTCGCGGGGCGAAAGCTCTCGAACGGACGATCGGTCATGTGAAAATAGTCGCCGATGTGCGTCATGCGGCCAAGAACAGGCGAGTAGCCGTGCGCGCGACGGAGGTCGGCGTACCATTCGTCGCCCTCGCCGACCCACCTCACGAAGGGGAGCGTCGCGACGTGGTCGTCCTTCATGGTCGCGGCGAGCCGCCACGGCAGCGTGAGTGCCGGCAGCGCCGCGTTGGCCGCGAGCGGCACACTCGTGAGTGCTTCGAGCGAGGTCGAATCGGGGCTTTCCCAGAGCCGTTTCGCGGCGTTCGGCAGCGGGAACCGGCCGTCGTCGAACGCCGTCGGCAGCGCGAACCGAATCCCGAATCGCTTCGCGATTTGCGGCAACATCGGGTAGAGCGCGAATCGTCGTCGCGCGACGATGTCGATCGACTTGCCGTCGAAGCGCGTGTTGAAGAAGCGCTCGGAGCGCTCAAATTGCCACAAAATCGAGGTCCAAGGGAGCAGGGGCTCGTCGGTCTCGGCGTAACTGCCGCCCGCGATGTCGGCCCAACCCTCGGTGAGCGCGGCCTTGAGCGCGGTCTCGCACGTCGGGTCGCGGTCGATGAGCGCCTCGATCGCGCCGGCGGTCGCGATGAAGCCGATCGCCTGATGCGGCGCGAGCGCCGCGTGCAGCTTGGCGGGGTCGCTCGCGACGTCGATCAAATTAAGATCAAGCAAGTAGGCATCGACCGGGTAGAACTTTTCACGTGCCTGCGTGAGGACTTCGAAGGCCGCGCGGAGGCGATTCGCGGCGGTGCCGTCGTCGCCTTCGGACCAGGCGCGGGCGCCGGCGAGGGTCTCGCGCGCGAGTGCCGCGTGATCGAGCAAGTCGACGTGTCCCATCGCGACGGTGAGGTCGCGGAGCCACCAACGCGCCGCGCCGAGCGCGAGGAAGTCGTCGGCGATCCGCTTCGCCTCGTCGCTTTCGACGCGCGGCAAGGGCGCTTCGCCGGCGACGCGCGCCCAAATCGCGGCGATCATCGCGTCGCGGCGCGGCAGCGCCGAAAACATAAACGCGCCGATCAGTTCGGTGCGCGTCTGATAGTCGTGCGGCAGGAATTCGGGTCCCTCGGCGACGACGCGAACTTCGCCGGCGATTGGTTCGGACGGCGAGTCGACGGCCTCGATGCGGGGCAGGCCCTGCGATCGCGCCAAGAGCGCGGGGTGCCAGAGCGCGGTGACCGCCGACCAAACGCACGCGGCGTGAGCTTCGTCAAGGGTGGCGGCGGGCTCGCGGCCGTCGTGCGTGACGAGTGCGACGAGATACGACGCCGCGTGCGCGACCGCGGCTTGCGACGACTCTTCGAAGGCCTGTTCATCCATCGACATAGCGATCACACATCAGAGTGAATGGGTTGCGAAGCGCGGAGGACGCCGGCGGCGTCGATCAAAACCGCTTGAATTTGTCGGCGAGCGCGGCGAACTGCGGCGCGACCGGGCGGCCGGGATTGACGCGGATGGTCAGATAGCCGCGGTAGTCGACTTCCTCGAGCGCGCCCAGGTATTCGACCCAGTCGACGACGCCCGGCCGGAAGCCGAATCCGAGCGGGTTTTCAAGGCTCGGCGCGGTCGGCTGCCACTCGGAGGCGTACGCGTGCGCGACGAGTGCGCCGAGGTCGCGCACCGACGAGATCGGGTTCAGCGCGTGTCGCATGAAGTCGCCGGGGTCGACGCCGGCGCACAGCGTCGGGACGTCGAGCGCTTCGAGCGCCGGCTTCAGGGTGGAGCCGGGCTCGGCGCCGGCCTCGACGGCGAAGCGCACGCCGAGATGTTCGGCGCGGCGGCCGAGCTCGCGGACCGCGGTCATCCAGGCGTCGCGACGCGCGGCGTCGGTCTCCGGCGGGACGGGTCCGACGCGCGCCAGCACGAGATTCGCGCCGGTCTCGAAGGTCATTTTGAACGCGCGCTCGGCACGCACGAGCCGCTCGTCGAGGTCGTCGAGCGTGTCGAAGGCGCGACGCGTCGGCAATACGAAAGCGATCAGGCTCAACTCGACCGAGCGCAGGAGCTGACGCAGGTCGCGACGGCCGGTTTCGCCGAGCCGATGCGGCGCGAGCTCGCCCGCGGCGTCGAGCACCAGCCCTTTCGCCCCCGCGACGGCCGCCTCGCGCACCTGGTCGCGTACCCGCATCGTGTCGTCGAGCCGCAATCCCAAAGGTGATCGTATCATCGCTTGTCCATCGTCCGTTCTTCGACCCCGCGGGGTCCTCGCGACCCGTTCGCGCGACGATTTACGCGCGCGAAACCCTCGCCTTCGTTAAGACTATCATAACCGCGTTGGGGTCGCGGGGCGAACCTGTCGGCGAGGCGCGCCGCCGGAACAGCGAGAAGGCGTTGACCGCGGCCGCGGCGTCGCGACCCGGACGCACGCTTCGGAACGCACTCCCGCGGTGCAAAAAGCCGAGCAATCGCGGCGGATCGAGTTCGATCGAGACCAGACGCCGTGCGGCGCGGTCGTCAAGGCGGGGCACGGGGTTTATACTGGCGGAGGGTGTGCCGCGCACGGAGGTCCTGTTGGGGTTTTGAAATTTCCTCGCGGCGGCGCGACCCTCGATTATGCTTCGCAACCCGCGCATTTATGAGCCTGAGCCGTGCCGAACTCCCCGCCCGCCGTGATCGTCGTACCGCTCGATGTCGCTCCCGAGCGGCTGGCGACGATCGTCGGCGCGTGGCCCGAGGCGGCGTTGCTCGAGAGCGGGCCGGGGTTCGGCGCGGCGGGGCGCTGGAGCTTTTACGCGGCTCGGCCGCGGCTGGTGCTTGAAGCGGGGGGCCGCGCGTGGCGTCTGCGGTCGGACGTCGGCTGGAAGGACGCCGGCATGGGCGACCCGCT
>JAJYDB010000393.1 GCA_021777845.1 Planctomycetota bacterium | reverse complement strand
GCTGCCGCCGTTGTTGGGCTGGTTGGTGACGACGCCGCGTGCGCCGGCGGCGCTTGTCGAGTCGTTGCATCGCCTGTCGATGATGTATCGACGGCGGTCGCAGCGACTCTCGGAGTTGATCTCGACGTTGCTGCCGTCGATGTTGCTGGTCGCGGTGGGCGGCTCGGCGGTGTTGCTGTACGCGCTCTGCTTGTTTGAGCCGCTGGCGACGATGCTCCGCGAGCTGTCGGGGGTCTAACGGGTCCGATGAAATACGACTATCGAGCGACGACGGCCGACGGGGTCGAATCCCGCGGCGCGATCGAGGCGGAATCGGCGGACGCGGCGGCCCAGGTCTTGAGGTCGCGCGGCCTCCGGGTAGTCGCGATCGAGCCGGCTTTAGGCTTGCTCGACCGCTTCGACGATCTCGGGTCCGACGGCGCGCACACGCTCGCGGAACATGCCTCGGGAGCCGCCGCGGCGGGGATCGCGCTCGGTCCGGGGTTCCGGGCGCTCGGAGCCGAGACCGGCGGCGCGCTCGGCCGCGTGCTCGCCCGCGTGGCGGACGCGCTCGACGCCGGCAAGACGCTCGAGACCGCGCTTGACGAGCAAGGCAGGCTCGTGCCCGGCCTCTTGCGGGCGGCGACGAAAGTCGGCGCGCGCACGGGCGAACTGGCCGACGCGCTCGCGCGGTACGTTCGGCTGTCGAGCTTCGCGATCGAGCTGAACCGGACGATCCGGATCCGCATGGCGTACCCGGCGTTCTCGATTTTGACGGCGGTCAGCCTCGGGGTGTTCGTCTCGGCGGCGCTGAGCTCGACGAACTTCGGGATCGTCGAGTTGTTCACCGATTTCGGCGTGCAGACGCCCGCGGTGGTGGTCGCCTTCGCGGGGATGGGGCGCGTGGTCGGAGCCTTTTCGCCGATCTTGCTCATGTTTCTGATCGGTCTGGCGGCGTTCCTGGCATTCGCGCGGCTCTTCTTGTCGGCGTCGCGGCGGAGGAGCCTGGCGACGGCTGTGCCGGTGCTCGGATCGGCCTGGAGGTACACGTCGCTCGCCGAGTTCTGCCAGATGCTCGCGATGTTGATCGAGTGCGGCGTGCCGCTGCCCGAGGCGTTGCGCGTGATCGGCGAGGGCCCGCCCGACGCGGTCTTGACGGGCGTCTGCAACACGATGGTCGTCGATCTCGAACGCGGCCTGCCGCTCGACGTCGTGCTCACGCGTCATTCCTACTTTCCGGTCGGGCTGGGGCGTCTGCTCGCCTGGGGCGAGAGCGCCGGCTCGATCCCCGACGCGCTCCGCGCCGTCGCGAGCATGTACGAGGCGCGGGCGCGGGCGCAGGCGTCGTTCGCCTCGACGTTCTTCGGCGTGCTCGCGGTCTTGATCATCCTGTGGGGCGTCGCGCTTTTGCTCGGCGCGGTCGTCTTCCCTTTGATCTCGCTGATCAGCCGGCTGTCGGGATGAGCCGCGCGCGGAGGGGTCCGACAACCCGCTTTCGAACCTTGATTCGCGGTCTGTTCGTCATCGTAAACGGAGGTTGAACGAGACGTGTCGAGCACGCAGCCGCCTTCAAATGATCCCAACCCGTACGCGCCTGGTTCGAGCGTCGGGCCGAACCCGTACGCGGCCCCCGTCGCGCCGACGCTCGACGTCAACGCCGCGCGCGCGCTGATCACGTCGCCGCGCGGCGGCATGCGCATCGGCCAGCTGATGATGCTGATCGCGGGTCTGGCGCTGGTGTTTTGGGTGATCGCGGTGGCGCGTTCGCCGCTGGTGTTCGCCGGGGCGATCTTCCTGCTGATGACGACGGGCGTGGGCGCTTCGGTGGTGCTCTCGAGGCGGCGGGGCAGCGATCAAGAGGCGATTTTGCGCGTACTCGCGATCGCCTCGACGCGCAGGCTGCCGCTCGCGCCGGCGATCTCGGCGTGCGCGGAGCAGTGCTCGGGCCGTACGCGTCGCGACGCGCTCGCGGCGGCGTCCTTGATCGAGCACGGCGCGTCCTTGCCGCAGGCGCTCGACCTCTTGCCCGGCCTGCTCGCCAAAGAGACCGAGACGATCGTACGCGTCGGCTGCGATTCGGACCTCGCCGCCGAAGCCTTCCGCGACGCCGCCGAGCTCGCCGAGCGTCAAACGCTGCCGGTCGGTTGGCGGCCGCTCTCGACGACCATCGCCTACCTCGCCGGCGTCTTCCTGATGCTCCAGGTGGTGCTTAGCTTCCTCATGTATTTCATCATGCCGAAGATGCAGGCGATCGCGAACGACTTTGGCGTTCCGCTGCCGCGGATCTCGATCGCGCTGATCCAATTTTCGGCGAGCATCGTCCGGTACTTCTTCCTGGTGCCGTTCCTGGTGCTGTTCGAAACGGCGCTGACGACCTTCCTCATTTTGTCGATCTTCGACCTCGTGACCTGGGTGCCGTGGCCGTTCAGTCGGTTGCTCGCGCGGCGTCGAGCGGCCTTGGTCATGCGTTCGCTCGCGATCGTCGTCGAAGGGGGGAAGCCGCTTGCGACCGGGCTGGCCTCGCTGGCGCGGCACATCCCTTACGAGTCGACGCGGCGGCGGATCGAGCGCGCCTTGAGCGACATCGACCAAGGAGTCGACTGGGCCGACGCGCTGCGCTCGCGCGGGCTCGTCAGTCCGACCGACGCCGCGATCTTCGAGTCGGCCCGGCGCGTCGGCAACTTGCCCTGGGCGCTGCGACACGCCGCCGAATCCGCCGAGCGCCGCCACGCGTATCGCCTCCAGGGGGCGATCCTCCTGCTGTTTCCGATCTGTATCGCGGGCCTGGGGTTGATGGTGTTCGTCGTCGCCGCGGCGTACTTCGCGCCGCTCGTCCAGATCATCGCGAGAGAT
>JAJYDB010000125.1 GCA_021777845.1 Planctomycetota bacterium | reverse complement strand
CTCGATCGTTTCGCCTCGAAAATAGACGCGACGCTTGAGGTCGAAGACGAGGTCGATCGGCTCCAGGCGATATGCTTCGACGAGAAACATGCCCGCGAAATCGCTCTTTCCCGGCTGAAAGACGCGTACGCGATACGCCCCGAGCGGCGCGGCGTCGTCGAGCGCGACGGTCGCGTCGAAGCTCCCGAACGCCGAAAGCACCACCGGCTTCGCGACGATCCTTCTGCCGCGCGCGTCGAACACCTCAAGCCGGTAGGTCGCGCCGGGGTTGTCGACGTAGCGGCCGTCGCGCGCCTCGCGCACCACGCCGCGAATCGAGACCGACTGTCCAGGTCGATAAGCGGGTCGATCCGTCTCGATATAAGCGCGCGGCGAGAGTCCCTGCGAACTTTGATTCTGCAACTGCAGGTCCGACGATGCGACGTGCTTGCCGTCGACGACGAGGTAGTGCAAACGCGACCCAGGGGCGCGCCGCGACGGCCAGTCCTTCAGCAAAACACCGTCCGCGCCGGTCGCGCTTTCAAACACGATCGACGCGTCGTCGCACGCGATCACACGCGCGCCCGCGCGGCCGCGACCGCTCCTCATGTCCTGCGCAAAGACAAGCAACTGGTCTTGCGAGGCCTTGAATATCGCGTCGACGTCGCTGCCGATCACAAGCGTCGTCGCACGCAGATGCTTCTCGTCGCTCACCTTCATCACATAAACGCCCGGCACTTCCAGTTTTGTCAGCATGTAGTCGGACTTGAGGGTCGCGTACTTTTGATATTTCGGCACGTCGATGCTCCACTCGACGTCCGGGGCGACCAGGCCGACGTCGAGCGCGGCGACCCCGTCGAGCGTCCGCTTCTTGCGGAAGTACGTCTCGGGATCGAGCTTGTAGGCCGACAACGTGAGCTTCTCAAGGTTCCTCGTCGTGACTTCGAGACGCGGCGTCTCGCCGGTCCGGAACACGCGCGGGACCACGACGGCAAGCGCGCGCGACTCCATCTCGGCGATCCGAGCGCGCGCCGCCGACCGCCAAGGTTCCAGCGTCACGGCGCGGTAGCGCTCGATCGCGCCGACGAGGTCTTGTTTTTCGACCTCCTGGATCCGCGCGACCTCGAATTGCGCGTGCGCGGCGGGTTCGCTGTTCGGAAACTTGCCGAGCAGAGGTTCCCACGCGGCGGTCGCGGCGTCATATTTCTTCTCGGCGACGAACGAGTTCCCGACTTCAAACAAAAGCTGCGGCACGCGCGCATCGAGCGGGTTCTGCGCGGCGAAGAGACGCCAGCCGGCGCGCGCCTCGTCGTAACGCTTCGACCGCAGGTGTTCGCCCGTGATCAACAGTTGCGTATCCAAGATCGCGCGCTGCGCGTCGGCGGCGTTCGGACCGCTCGAATACTGCCCGAGATAGCCCTTCCAGGCCGCGATCGCATCGTCGAACTTCGACTGCCCGCGCAGCAGTTCGCCGATTTGGTACGTCGCGGTCATCGTCAGCGCGGCGCGGTCGCGCTTCGCCTCGTCGGACGCACCCGCGGCGTTCTCCTCGCGGATAAAGTCGCGCCAGGCATCGAGCGCCTCCTGCGTTTTGCCGCGCGCGGCGTACGACGAGCCGACTTGATACGATGCCGTCGGCGCTTTCGGATCGGCGGGATACGCGGCGATAAACTTCTTCAAGGACGCGACGCAAAGCCCGAGCGCGGCGTCGTTCGGAGGATTCGGCGCGCCGTAGCTGAGCGCGACCCCGTACAGAGCCCGCGCGCGGATCTCCGCGAGGGTCTTCGACGAGACCGACGGCTTCTCAAGATCCCGCGCCAGGTCGACGTACGTCATCCGCGCGGGCTGTGCCTGACCGATCGCGAGCTGCGCTTCGCCCAGCAATCGACGCACTTCGTAGCGGTCCTCGCCGTTGGGATATTCCTTGATATATGCCGACAGCGTCGGTATCGAACTCGCCGGGTTGATCGCGCGGGCGGCACGGGCGGCGTCGAAGAGCAGCGCGGCGCGCAGGCCCTCGCCCTTCGCGAGCGCGCGGGCTTGCTGAAACATCGCGAGCGCCGCCGCGGGGTCGGCGGGCACGAGCACGTCGTCGGGTTTGAGCAAACGACGCGCGAAATCTCGATAAATCGTCGCCAGACCGTCTTTCCGCGACGGGTCAAGCAGGCGGTCGGCCTCGATTCGCGCCGCCTCCTCCGCGCTTTGAAATCGCCCCGCCGCCAGTTCGAGCGTCGCCAACTCGTAACGCGCCTTGCCCGACCAGCGACCGTTCGGGTCGGCCTTTAGAGTCGCTTGGAGCAATGTCCGCGACGCGTCGACGCGGCCCGCCAGTCGGTTCGCGACCGCCTCGATCCACGCGAAATACGTCCGCGCGTCGCTCGTCCTCGCCTCCGCGCGCAGAGCCGCCAGCGCTTTGATCGCGTCGTCGAATTTGCCTTCTTGCAAGAGTGCGACGACCGCCGCGGGGACGTCGGGCGCGGCCGGCTCGACCGCGTTTTTGGCTTGGATCGCGCTCGATCCCGCCTTCTTCGCGGCGGCAACGTCAGGCTTCGTCGCGGCTTGACCCCATGCCGATGCGGCCTGTGCGACCGTCAGTAGGAATGTCGCGACCACCGGCGCCAAACGTCTTTGCTGTCTGTGAGAACACACGACGGGAGCCTCCACACGACCGATTCATTCCGAAACGACGCGCTGATCGCGTTCACGAAAAACAAGACGGGACGAGGCTTGCGTCCAAGGTCGCTCCTCGCCGGACGCGGGGTTTCCCTTCACTCTTGGACGCACGCGACGAGAATTCGTTCCTTTTGAATTCTCCAGGACCCCGCGCGCCCTGCCAAGAGTGCACACCGCGACCCGCGTCCGACCGTCACATCCCCTTTAACGTTGGTCGCGGCGCTTTCTTAGACGATTGTCGCCAAGCTCGCTCCAAAGCGTCGAAAAACACCCCTTGAACACGACACCCGTCCGTGCGAAGATCAACCTGTGACATTCGTCGCACACCGGTTTCGTCCGTTCTCGTCTCAATCGTGAACCCGCATGACTTTCGCGAGTCGGAGGGCCGCATGATCGCGCGACTTGGGCTGCGCAGTTGGAAGGCGATGCGGCTGTGGCTACTCATGCTCGCGATCGTCGGCGTGCCGTTCGCCGTCAATCCCGTGCGTATGGCGAAGGAGGACAACGAGCGTCATCAATGTACGAATAACTTGAAGCAAATCGCGTTGGGGCTATACAACTACGCGAGCGATTTTTGGCTCGCTCCCTCCCGCGGGGCTTGGGCCGGAATCGATTCCCGCCGGAGAGAGAATCAGTTGGCTGCTGGGTTTTGGGCCGTATCTGGAAAGCCGGCCGATGTGGCGTTCGATCAATCACGACCGCCCCTAGGACGACGCCTGCCACGCTGCCCTCAGGCAAGCTCACATGAGGATTTTTGATTGTCCCTCCGTGACTAACCCCGTTCGTGCCGACGGGTCTTTTAGCACGTTTTACGTTGGAATCACTGGTGTCGGCCCCGACTCGGCGACATTACCCGCGACGCACCGGCGCTCGGGCGCCTTCGGCATCACCCGCGCGATCGGTTTCTCGGATATCATCGCGGACGGCCTCTCGACCACGATGGTTGTGGTCGAAACCTTGCAAATCCAAGGGGCCTGGATTCAGGCCGGTGCCGCGACGACGCGCGCCGTCGACCCCGCCGAACGCCCTTACATCGGCCCGAATCGTCCTTTTGGCGGCAATCATCGCGGCGGGGCGTACGTGCTGTTTGCCGACGGCTCGGTGCGCTTCGCGAAGGATGGCGTCAACCCGACGGTTTTCGAGTCGATGGCGACGATCAACGGCAACGACCCCTACAGGATGGGCGAGCTCGACGGCGACTGACGCGGCAGGGTCGAGTCTCGTTTTCAGTGTGCTTCTTCGATGAGAGCGATCGTCCGGCTGGAGAGCTTCGAGCGTCCCACGGGCCAATATCGGACAGCCACGCCCGCGAGCAGCAGCGCGCCGCCGAGCATCGTGGCGCGCGTCGGCCGCTCGTGGACGACGAGCCAGACCCAGATTGGATTCAAGACCGGCTCGACCAGTCCGAGCAGCCCCGCTTCCGCCGCGCCGACGACCCTCAACCCGCGCGCGAACAGCCTATACGAGATCGCCATTTGGAACACGCCGAGACCGACCAACACCAGCGTCTCGACGCCGCCGGGGATCACGATCGATCCTCGATACGCCAGCAAGAACACCGCCATAACAACCGCGCCGGCGAGGTTGTTGAACCCGCTCAGCCACGTCGGGTCGAGGTCGCGCAAACCGCGCAGCGCGACGACCACCACCGCGTATCCGAGCCCGCTCGCAAGCCCGTAAACGATCCCGAGCCACTCGCCGGGGCGTCCGTCGCGGCCGAACGCGACAATCGCCGCGATGCCGCACGTCGCCAGCAGAATGCCCGCGAGCGCGCGGCGATCGGGCCGTTCGCGCAGGAAAATCACGCCGAGCGGGACGACCCAGAAGGTCGCGGTGTTTTGCAACAGGATCGCGTTCGCGGCCGTCGTACGTTTGATCGAGGCCATGTAGAGCGCGGTCATCACGCCGAAACAAAGCCCGAGCGGAATCATCAGCGGGCGGATCACGCGGCGGCTGCGCGGCACGAACGGCACGAGCGCGAGCCCCGCGAACAGGCCGCGGTAAAACGCGATCGTGAGCGGGTCGAGCGTGAGCCACTTCGCGCCGACGCCGCCCACGCTCCAGAGCATCGCGGCGATCAGGACGTCGCGACGCCCGCGCGTCGTCGAGCCCTCGGCCGACGCGGCGTCCACCTCGGACTTTTCCCCTGAAATCGCCACGCACAGACCCCGATCTCGCCCCAACACGCTGCGATCGAACGGCACCGCATGTTACCCGCGGCCGCATCCGATTGAGAAGTTGCGACCGATTTTCAAAGTTGACGGCCGCCGATCCGAACGCAAGTCGCCGGGTTGACGGATCGCGATCACGTTTTATCAAGATCCGTGAACGCGACCAGTCCCGACCGCGCGACCACCGTCACCGAGCTGAGCGACATCGCCACCGACGCGATCAGCGGCCCGTACGAGCCAAACAGCCCACACGCGGCGAGCGGAATGCCGAGCGCGTTGTACGCGAACGCCCAAAACAAATTCTGTCGGATCGCGGTCAAGGTCGCGCGGCCGAGCCGCAACGCCCGCGGGATCGCGAGCAGGTCGCCGGTTGCGATCACGACGTCGGCCGCCGCCTTCGCGACGTCGGTCCCCGTGCCGAGCGCGATCCCGATGTCGGCCGTCGCCAGCGCCGGCGCGTCGTTGAGGCCGTCGCCCACCATCGCGACGCGACGGCGGCGGCCCGTCGACGACTTCAGTTCATCAATCTTCAACGACTTCGCATCCGGCATTACCTGCGCAAACACGTGATCAGCAGAGAGCCCAACGGCATCCCCGACGGCGCGCGCCGTCGACGTGTTGTCGCCCGTCACAAGATAGACGTCGGCGCCCAGCCGTCGCAGCCGCTCGATGACTTCGCGCGCGTGCGGTTTGAGCGCGTCCGCCAGTGCGACGGCTCCAACCTGATGCCCGTCGACCGCGACGCGCAGGACGCTCCGCGCTTGACTCTCTTGAGACTCCGCCCAGGCGTCCAGCGCTCCGACCGCGACGCTCGACTCCTCGAGAAATCGTCGCGAGCCGACGAGCACAGCGCGACCGTCGACCGTCGCGATCATCCCGCCGCCGCGCACCGCGCGCGACGCGCTCGCGACCGCGCCCGACGCGTAACCCGCCAGCGACCTCGCCAGCGGATGCTCGCTGCCCGCCTCCGCGACCGCCGCGACGCGCAGCAATTCGTCTCGCGTCCAACCCTCGGCCGCGGCCGCGGCAACCACGCTCGGACGTCCCTCGGTCACCGTACCCGTTTTATCAAGTACCATAACTTGGATCTTATCCATACGTTCAAACGCCGACGCGTCCCGCACGAGCAGCCCCGCGCGCGCGCCGCGACCCGTCGCGACCGCGACCGCCATCGGCGTCGCCAACCCCAGCGCGCACGGACACGCGATGATCAAGACCGCCGCGGCGTTCGAGACCGCCGCCGACCAGTCTCGCCCGACCAGCCCCCAGCCGAGCGCCGTCAGCGCCGCGATCAGCAGCACCACCGGCACGAAATACGACGAAATCGTATCCGCGAGCCGCTGCACGCCCGACTTCGACGCCTGTGCCTCGGTCACCAGTCGGACGATCGCCGCCAGCGCCGACTCGCGGCCCACCTGCCGCGCCTCGACAAGCAACACCCCGTCGCCGTTCCGCGTCCCGCCGGTCACCCGGTCGCCCGCGCGCTTCTCAACCGGCATCGACTCCCCCGTCAACATCGACTCGTCCAGACTTGACGCGCCCTCGATCACTACGCCGTCGACCGGCATCGACTCTCCCGGCCGCACGCGGACCCGGTCGCCGCGCTTCACGCTTTGCAACGGCACCTCGACTTCCGCAACGTCGCGCACCAGTCGCGCGGTCTTCGGCGAGAGGTCGAGCAGCCGCTCGATCGCCTCGCCCGCCGCCCCCTTCGAACGCGTTTCGAGGTATTTGCCCAACGTGATCAAAGTCAAAATCAACCCTGAGTCCATGAAAAAGTGCGACTCATGCCAATGACCTCGCAAGAGTTGGATCAGGCTTGTGAGGTACGCGGTCGAAGTACCGAGCGCGATCAACGTGTCCATGTTCGTCGTTAATTGCCGGGCGCGCGCGACCGCGCTGCGCAAATAGGGCAGTCCGAGATAAACCTGCAATGCCGTCGCGAGCGTCGCCATCGTCCAGGCAACGGCCGACGTCGGCTCGAACCGCGAGAGCACGACCAGCGGCGCGGCGAGCGCGACCCCGACCAGCAACCGCGACCGCCAATAAGCAACTCGCTCGGCCCGCTCGGCGCGCATTGCGATCGCGCCCGCCTCGAAGTCGATCGCCGCTCGGCTCGCGGTGTAGCCCGCCAGGGTGGCCGCGTGTTCAAGTGCCGCCTCGTTGACGCGCGACGCGTCCACGACCACGCGCGCTCGCTCCGTCGCCAGATTCACCCGTGCTTCCCGGACGCCGGGCACCGCCGCCAGTGCGCTTTCCACGCGCGAGACGCAACTCGCGCAGTGCATCCCGCCGATCGCGAGGTCCCACTCCTCTTCTTTCGATTTTGCGACGGCTGCGTCCGCCGCGTCGCGGGGAGCACTCGGCGGCGGCCCGATCGAGATCACCCGAAGCGGGTCCACGACTCGTGCAGCCTCGGCGGGCGCCGCGGCGGCCGGATCCACCACCTTGTAGCCGACCGCCTCGATCGCCGACCGCAAGCGTGCGGGGTCGACGACAGCCTTGAGATGGACCTCGGCACGGCCCGCGACATGGTCGACCTCGGCGCCCGACACGCCTTCGACACCCTCGAGCGCGCGCTTCACCGTCGACGAACATCCGCCGCAGGTCATCCCCGCAACGGCTACGGTCAGGGTTTCGGACTCGGCTCTCATGCGAAGGCTCCGCGCGATCCACCCGAGCGTCTTGGAAATTAGCCTCGAGACCGACATGCTTCGCGCATCCGCATTGTATAAAGCCAAGTCCAGATCCGCGCCGCTCTTGCCAAACCAGCGCGGGGACGATTGCAATCGAGTTCGACTTCAACCCGACGCAGGTTTCAACAAAACAAGGAGCGACGTCGATGAACGCCGACGAGTTGCGCGCGCTGCAGGCCCCATTCAAGACCCGTTTCCGCGACGACCCCGCCTCCGCGCGGGCAACGCTCGTCGCGTCGGGCTCGATTGAGGGGGCCGGACCGAATTGTCGCGTCGCCACGCAAGGCGGCGGGGTCGTCGCGGGCCTGCACCCGCTCACGGGCGGCGACGGCACGGCCGCGTGCTCGGCGGAAATGCTTTTGCAGGCGCTCGCGGGCTGCGCGGGAGTGACGCTGCACGCGGTCGCGATCGCAACGAACGCCCCCCTGCGCGGCGGGCGCGTCGTCGCGGAGGGGGACCTCGACTTCCGCGGCACACTCGGCGTCGCGCGCGATGCCCCGGTCGGATTCGACGAGATCCGACTTCGATTCGAGCTCGACCTCGAACCCGACGCCGACGAGTCGAAAGTCGCAAAGCTTGTCGAACTGGCCGAACGCTACTGCGTCGTGTTTCAAACCCTCAAAAACACGCCAAGGATCACGGCGAGTTGGACGCGCGCGGAGCAGGGGGGTTAAGCACGCGTGCTCGGTCGGCCTCGAGCAGAAAAAAGCCTGTTGCCGGCCCCGCCTCGAGCCGCGCGACGTCGAACGGCGCAACCCCGAGAGCGCGTAAAGGTACCTCGGCAAGCGGCTCGCCTTCCTCGATCACGCTCACTACGATCGGGGAAGTCGCGAGGTTGCAGTGCGCGCACGCTCGAGCCAAAAGCTCGACCCGCGTGCGAGCGATCATCAGGCTTTCCGTTCTGTGACAGGCACGACACTCGAAACCCGTGACGAGGTCGCGCTCGAGCACGAGCGTCAATCGCCGGGACGGGTCCCAGATCCGTCGCGCCTCGTCGAAGAGCGTGCGCGCCGGCTGATCGCACCCGACCGCGATCGGCGTCGGCTCGGGATAAGTCTCGTGGCTCAGGCAGTCGTCGCGACGCGTCAGCCGCGTGCTGTACATCGTCGTCGAGACGCCTGAAAAGACGTGTGCAACCCCGGATTCGCAAGGCAATTCGTGCAGGATTTTGAGCGCCTCCTGCGTCTGGAGCGCCGCCGTCAAGGCTGCGATCGTCGGCGTCGTCGGCACCTTGCCCGCGCGCAGATCCTCGGGTCGAAGTTGCGGGCAGCTATAACGAAGATTTAACAACTGATAATCTTGCGTCGTCATTCCGCATTCGTAACAGGCCGAATCGGGGGGTGTGAAGATCTGGACCGCGCCCTGAATCTCCTGGATTCCGGCGTCGACGTACGGCGTGTTCGTCTTCCAGCATTGACGGTTGACCCAGAGCCTGGCCTCGCGGTTGTCGAGGCAGCCCAGAACAACATCGGCCGCGGCAAACAGGCCGAGACCGACGTCGCGCGCAACGTCGCCGTTGACCGCGTGCACGCGGATGTAGGGATTGAGTTCGCGCGCGCGTTCGGCGGCGACTTCGGCCTTCGGACGGCCCGCGTCGACGGCGCGAAAGAAGACCGAGCGCGCCAGGTTCGAAGTCTCGACGACGTCAAAGTCGACGATGTGGATCGCGCCGACTCCGACGAGCGCCAAATTCTTGAGCGCCTCGTTGCCGAGCGCCCCCGCGCCGACGACGAGCACGCGCGACGCCGCGAGCCGATCCTGACGCCACCACGAGATCAGCCGCAAGCGGCCGTAACGGTCATGGTCGTCGACGATGAGTGGAGTTTCATCCATTTTCGAGAGTCGGCGGCCGCAACAAGGATACTCTCCCAATTTGGCGAAAGAGTGGACTCTACTCGAGAAACGTGATCTCGGCCGGCCGCGCGAGTTGAGCGCCGCGGGGCGACGAGGCGGCCGGTTCGTCGACCACGATCAACTCGTCGTCGATCGAGCCGTCGAGCACGATCACGACGTCGTTGGGAAGCGGCGACGCCGCGGGGACGCCGTCGCGCGTCGCGCCCGCTCGAAGGTCGCGGAGCGGCCGCGGGTCGAGCGGAAACTGGAAGTCGGTCTGGGTCGCGGCCCAGAGCGCGGCCTCGCGGTTGTACGGGCTGCGGACGTCGTAGTTCGACATTCGGGCCATGTCCCAGAGCATCGCGCACAGGTCCTCAAGACTGATGCTCGGCACCCAGTGCGTTCCAAAACCGCCGAGGCAGACCATCCCTTGATCGGAGATGTTGGGGTGATAAATCGGCGTCAGCCAGCGCAACTCGGGCATCACCCGCGGGTAGGAGGCCCCGAGCTTGATCTCGACGCGATGCCGCGTGCGGACAACGATGCGTCCAAATTCGCGCGCGGCCGCCGTGCCTTGAAACTCGACGACGTAGCGTCGGGGCGGCGTGCCGCCGTCGGCCTTAAAGCGGCAGACCGAGCTCTCGACGCGCAGACCTTCGAGCGCGGCGAAGTCGGATCGAAGTCGTCGGAGGTGGGGCGATTCGTAGACGTGCATCGGTCAACCTTGCCCCGCGACGACCTCGGGATAAACGATCAGGTGGTCGCCGTCGCGGACGCTCGCCTCGACCAGCGTCTGGCTCTCAAGCAACCGCCGGCCGCCCTCCTTATGGTCGAGCGAATAGCTTAACGGACGGCCGTCGGGACCGTTCGTCGGCAAGCTCATTTTCGTGATGATATTTGGCAGAATCCGACTTACGGGAACGGTGAACGCAATCACCGCCTTCACCGCTTTCGCACCCGTCTGGTCTAGAAACGTCACCTGCGTTCCGGCAGGCTCGGGCGTATCGATGTGCGACATAACGCGGCACCTCCTTTGCAGTCGATTTCGTCGGATGTGCTGGAATATTGAGGGGTCGCGGGTCGATTGCCTTGCGACTTCACGAACTCGACTCGTACGTGCCTTCTTTTCAGCATAACCGTTTGGGCGACTGCGCGGAACGGCCCAAAGCGCGGAGACGAACGGAGCGCCGCGTCGTCGCGAGCGCCCGGGCCTCAGCGGCCTTCGGCTTCGCGTCCCTTGCAGCCGTAGACCGAGCAACCACCGACGAACTCCCAACAGTCGCGATGGTGCGGCGTCCCGCAGGCCTCGCAGACAACAGTCGGCGTCTCGGGCTCGATCGCGACTCCGCAAACTTTACAGTGCGGCGACAGAGCCTCGATCGACGGTTCCCCGGAGTCGTCGTGTTCGACGACGAACGCCACCCCTTGGCCCACCCGCGACGCCGCGGCGGCCTGCACGCCAGTGAGCAAAATCAGCGACCGATCCACGAGCGCCCGCAGCAGTTCGAACCGCGCGCCAAGGTCCCTATCGACCTGCACGAGCAGTCGTTCGTGGCTCAACGAGATGATCAAACCGTCCGGCCCGCCCAGCCCGGCAAGCGCCTCGATCGACTGCCGAGACGACGTCGAGAGCGCCGCGATCGCCATTTCGGGGTCGTTGGCGCGCGCGATGTAGTCGCGATCGAACCCGGCGTCGCCGGTCCGCACAATACGCGTGCCGCGCGGCAGTTGCGCCGGGGCCCGCCCCGCGGCGCTTTGCAACTCAAGCCGAAGCGGCATCGCGTGGTCGAAACGGGCCACGAACCGCATCCGCGGCGGACCCTCGCGATCGGGCGGATTCGCCGCGAGGCCCACCCGCGCGCTCGCGTCGCGCGTGCGGAAACAGACCGTCGGCGGACGCGTCAGTCCCCGGCTCTCGTACTGGCCGCCGAAGTGCTCCGCGAGCGCGCGATAGCCTCCAAATCGACCCGACCCCGCCTCTGACGCCAGCCTCGCCAGCGCCCTGATCAGAGAGAACAGCGCGACGCAGGCCAGCGCGACGGCGACGAGTTTCATCGCAAGCGCGCTCCCCTTGGAATGATCACGCGGAGGCGAGGTCGGCCTCGGGCTCGAGTGCGGCGTCGCCGACCAGCCGACCGTCACGGATTTCCAGCACGATGTCGCCCGGATGGATGAACCGTCGGTCGTGCGTGACCACCACGAGCGTCGTCTCCCTCCGCTCCTGGAGCCGCCTCAAAATCCGATACACCTCGTCGCCGGTCCTCGAATCAAGCTCGCCGGTCGGTTCGTCGCCCAGCACAACGAGGGGATCCTTCACCAGCGCCCGCGCGATCGCCACCCGCTGCTGCTCGCCGCCCGACATCTGAAACGGACGATGATCGAGCCGGTCGCCGAGACCGACCTCGATCAACAGCGCCTCGGCCTTCGCGCGCAGCTCGGGCGTGAGCCCCTTCGGCAAATAAGGCACCAGCACGTTCTCGACCGCGGTCAGATTGCTGATCAGGTTAAACGACTGAAAGATAAACCCGACCTGATCGCGCCGGTACGCGTTCATTTCGGCCTCCGACAGCGCGCCCAGGTCGCGGCCTTCAAGCTGAATCGAACCGGACGTCGGCACGTCGAGCGCTCCGAGCAGATACAAGAGCGTGCTCTTGCCCGACCCCGAGGGACCAACGATGAACGCGAACCGCCCGCGCGGAATCCGACAGCTCACGCCGCGGAGCGCTTCAACCAAATTGCCGCCGCGGCGGTACGATTTGCAGACGTCGATCACCTCAATCATCGCCGCGAATTCCTCGTGTGTCGTCTCGCTCGTCGACCTTCCGCGGGCCCGACTCCGACGCGGCACGCACCCTCGTCGGCGTCTTTAGCGCGAACCGCCGGCGCGAATCGCTTCCATCGGCACCAACCGCGCCGCCCGCCAGGCCGGGTACAGCCCGCCCAACGTCCCCGTCACCACCGACAGGCCGATGCCCAGCCCCAACAACCAGAGCGGTAAACTCAACCGCAAGCCGCCCGTGATGAACTGATTCGCAATCGTCGCCCCCGCGAACGCAAGCACACAGCCCAGCAATCCCGACAGCAACCCCAGAAACGCACTCTCGGCGGTCACCAACGTCAATACATCGCGCTTCGACCACCCGTTCGTACGCAGGACGCCGAACTCGACGAACCGCTCGGTCGTGCTCATCAACATCGTATTGATGATCCCGACGACCCCGACAAGCAACGCCAGACTCACCGTCATCAACAGAAACTTGTCGAGCTGGCCCATCAGCATCCCAAAGTTCGCCTGGAATTCCGACATGCTGCGCGCGTCGACGTCGCGAAACTCGCGCTCGATCGTCTCGGCGATCGCGTCGTTCCGCGCGGGGTCGTCGGTCTCGACGTAAAAACTGCTCACAGACTCGGGCGAAACACCCGAGATCAAGCGCCGCGCGGCGTCAATGTCCATCACGATCACGACGTCCAAGAACATCGAGCCCGTACTATAAAGCCCGACGATCTCGAACTTCGTGCCGCCGATCAGAATCGAGTCGCCGACCCGCTTCGGCTTGCCGTCGGGCCCGGGATGCTCGCGGGCGATCTTCGTGCTGATCACCACGACGTTCTTGCCCGCGTCCGACGGCTCCAAGTAGCGCCCGCCCCCCTCCGACGCCGGCAGCAGGGCGCGCGGGTAAACCGCGCTCTTGAGGTTCATGTGCGCCGCGATGTCCTGCCCCTGCACGATCGGCATGTCGAGGATGCTCTGCGCCATCGCCTGCGCGAAGCCGTCCTTCTTCAAAATATTCTTCCCGATCGCGATCTTGCCGTCGACCGGAGGCGAGATCCTCCAAATCTCCGGCGCAACCACCCGCACGCCGGGAATCGCTCGCAGCTTGTCGGCGAGATTCGCGGGCAGGTCGCTGAACACGGGGCTCGGCTGCCCTTCGCGCAATACCATCAGCCCCTGAATCTTGTTGAGCGTCGCGCCGACCAGATCCCGCAGGCTCCCCGAGACGCTGTAGAGCCCAATCACCCCCAGAATCGGGATCGAGAGCCCAATCAGAGCCAGGACCGTGCGGAGCGGCCGCGTCATCAAATTCCGCCAGGCGAATCGTCCCATGTCGCGGCGTGCTCATTTCAAAAAGGATGCCGGGCGTAATCGTCCGGTCGCGGTCGTCGGCTTCGCAACGTCGTCAAGTCCGCACCATTATAGAGTTAACGGACAGGGGGCCAAGCCCAAGAGCCGGCCGGCGCGTCGCTCCCAACTCCTCGGCACCCGCCTCCGCCGCCTCCCCGACCATCTCCGCGTCGCGAACCGCCGGTTGCGCCGCTGGTCAGTTTTTTTCCTTTGACGTCGGAGCCGTTTGTTTGGGATCATGGCATCGAGATTAAGACCC
>JAJYDB010000001.1 GCA_021777845.1 Planctomycetota bacterium | reverse complement strand
GATCTCTCTTGAATGGAGTAGAGTCGACGGCCGGCGGAGTCGAAACAAAAGTGGCGCGGCCCGTCGCCGGGCGGCAGCTCGACGAACGCCGGGTGGCTCGGCGTCAGCTTGCCGGTCTCGGCGTCGAACCTCCACACGTAGATCCTGTCGAGACCCAGCTCGGCGTGCACAACGAAGCGGCCGGTGTGGTCGGCTTGGATCATATGGGCGTGCGTGCGGTCGTGGCCGCTCACCGCGAACCCGCCCAGGGGCGCGTTCGTCGCGCGCGGCGGTCCGAGCTTGCCCGCGTCAACCTGCACGTCGACCGCCTCGCCGAGCCGGCCGTCGGAGTGAATCGGCAGCACCGCGACCGTCCCTCCGAAATAATTCGCCGCGAACAAAAATCGACCCGACGGATGCACGCTGATGTACGTGGGACCCGCCCCCCCCGACGCCACCGTGTTCAGCGGCTCAAGCGTCCCCGTGGCCCGGTCGATCGCGAACGCGCTGATCGAGCCGGCGTTGTCCTTGCCGACGCGGTCGGTCTCGTTCGCCGAATAAAGCCGCGTCCCGGCGCGATTCAGCGCGAGGCAGCTTGGGCTGGTGCCCAGCGCGTGGATGCCGGCGGCAGTCATCGCGCCGGTCTCGCGATCGACCCGAAACAAGTGGATGCCGCGACCGTTGCCGGGGGGCAGGTCGACCTGCGTCGGCAAGACGTCGCGCAGAGGGGCGCTGAAGGTGCCGACGTAGGCCATCAACGGGGCCTCGCCCGCCGCCCGGACCTCGAGCAGACTTGCCGCGAGCGGCGTCGAGCCCGCGATCGCGGCCGCGGTTTTCAAAAAAGAACGTCGAGACCTAGGGAGTGGAGTCATCGGGAAAACAGCCCGTTGGGTGGAGGCGTCCTGAGCAGAAGCCGGATTTCGGGCATTCTAAACGCCTTGCGGGGCCGACGCCACGGTGCGTCGCGGTCCGGCGCGGCCGGGGACCGGGTGCGCGGCCGAGGTCCGGGACGCGGACCAACGCCGCGGCCGGCCTTGTACCGGTTCAGGCCGGCACGTATCGTAAATGGGGAATCGAAAACGGGGTCGCGTCCGCGCGAAAAGCTGGGCGGTCGGCGCAAAGGGGGCAGGGCGTTGTCAGAGCGGAAGCCGAGGCTCGGCGAACTGCCGATGCGCAGGGGCAAGGTGCGCGACGTCTACGACCTCGGCGACGGGCGTCTGTTGCTCGTCGCCACCGACCGCATCAGCGCCTTCGACTGGGTCCTCCCCACGCCGATCCCCGACAAAGGCCGCGTCCTCACGCAACTTTCGAAGTTTTGGTTCGAGCGGATGACAACGCCGCATCACCTGATCTCAACGGAGCTTGAGGACGCCGGACTCGACTTAACCGACGTGGAAACGCACGAACTTCACGGTCGCGTGATGATTGCGAGGAAGGCCGAGGTGGTGCCGTTCGAGTGCGTGGTGCGGGGTTATCTCGCGGGGAGCGCGTGGAAGGAATACCGGAAGACGGGGTACGTTTGCGGGATCGAGATGGATGCGGGGCTGGTCGAGTCGTGCCGGATCGACCCGATCTTCACGCCCGCGACGAAGGCCGAGTCGGGGCACGACGAGAATATCGCTTTTTGGCAGATGGCGGCGTCGATCGGGTCGGATCTGGCGATTTGGTTGCTGGCGGGGAGCGTGAAACTGTACCTGGAGGCGGCGGCGCACGCGGAGTCGCGGGGCCTGATTTTGGCCGACACGAAATTCGAGTGGGGTCGCGCGGACGACGGCTCGATGATCGTCGTCGACGAGGTCCTGACGCCCGACAGCGCGCGCTGGTGGCCGCGCGACGGCTATCACCCCGGCCGTCCGCAACCTTCGTTCGATAAACAGTTTGTGCGCGACTGGCTGGAGGCTTCGGGGTGGGACAAGGCGAGTCCGCCGCCCGCTTTGCCCGCCGAGGTCGTGACCAGGACGCGCGCCAAATACATCGAAGCGTACGAGCGTCTGACCGACGCGACGTTCGCGTGGAAGTGAGCACAGATGTTGCGTTACCTGACCGCCGGCGAGTCGCACGGGCCGGCTTTGACCGCGATTGTGGACGGCTATCCCTCGGGCGTGACGCTCGACCTCGCCTTAATAAACAGCGAGTTGAAGCGACGGCAGGGGGGGTACGGCCGCGGGAAGCGGCAGACGCTCGAGACCGACGTCGTGATCATCGACTCGGGGACGTGGCACGGGGTGACGACGGGCGGTCCGATCACGCTGCGGCTGGTCAACAACGACGCGAAGCTGGAGCGGCTGTCGGAGCCGGCGTCGCCGCGGGGCGGGCACGTCGATCTCGCGGGCTCGCTCGCGAATCAGACGGGCATTCGGCAGGTGTTGGAGCGCGCCAGCGCGCGCGAGACGGCGATTCGGGTCGCCGCGGGAGCGCTCGCGAAGGTGCTCCTGCGCGTGGTCGGCATCGAGGTGTTTGGTTATGTCCTGGAGGTTGGCGGCGTGGTCGCGACCCCGGTTGCTCACGACGCCGCGACGCGGGACGCGAGCCCGGTCTACACGCTGAACCCAGGGGTCGACGCGGCGATCACGGCGGCGATCGACGCGGCGAAAGAGGCGGGCGACACGCTCGGCGGGGTCGTCGAGACGATCGTGACGGGGTGTCCGCTCGGCCTGGGCAGCCACGCGCAGTGGGACCGCAAGCTCGACGCGCGACTTGCGTATGCCGTGATGAGCATTCAAGCGATCAAAGGCGTCGAGGTTGGACTGGGGTTTGAGGCGGCGCGACGGCCGGGCTCGCGGGTGATGGACCCGATCGCGTACGACGCGGCGCATCCGGACGACGACCGCCGCTTCGGCTTTCGGCGGCCGACGAACCACGCGGGCGGCATCGAGGGGGGGACGTCGAACGGCGAGACGATCGTGGTTCGCGCCGCGAAGAAGCCGATCAGCACGCTGGCCGCGCGCGGGCCGTCGGTGAACATGGCGACGAAGACGCCGCAGCCCGCGTCTTACGAGCGCTCCGACGTCTGCGCCGTCCCCGCCGCGAGCGTGATCGTCGAGAACGTCGTCGCCTTCGAGATCGCCGCCGCCTTGCTCGACCGCTACGTCGCCACCAGCCTCGACGCCCTCCGCGCTTCGATCGCGACGCAACACGAAATCACGCGCGAACACCTGAAAGCCTGGGGTTCCGGCGCGAATCAAGCCGCGACGTGATCCACCCGCGCCGGATCGAGGCGGGTAACTCGCGTCGCGCGGCTGCGCCGACGTCCTGGGTTGCGAACGATCGGCGCGGTTTAGGCGGGATCGGTTCGGTTCGCAAGTCCGGCGCGCCGTCGCAACTCGCCCAAGCCCGACAGGCCGAATAATCGTTCAAGTTCACGGTCGCTTCCGAATTCCTTCATGCGGCCTCTTGCCAAGTCTCGCGACGCGCGACACGATAAGATTTAACGATCAAGGCGATTTGCCGATCGGTCCGACAAGTCTGACGAACGGCCGTCCGAGTTCGCGCCGCGCGTGACGGCGCCGGGGCGGTCCCTGCCGAAGCGACGATTCAACTTGAGCCCGCAACCCCTTTGAGGATGATCTACCTATGAGACGCTCACTTCGCTTGACCGCGCTCGCGGCCTGGGCGATGACGTCGGCGTTGTGCGCGGCGACCGCGCTCGCCGACGAACCGCGGCAGCAGCCCGCGTCGGGAACGCCCGCGGCCGACCCGCCCGCTCCGACTCCGACGCCCCCCGGCGCGCCCGCTCCGTCCGCGATGCGGATGATGATGCAGCGCGGCGGCGGCGGCTCGAACAAATACCGCGACTTCAACGAGGTCGTCGACGGCTCCGAGAAAATCGAAGGGCTGTTCACGCTCCACAGGAAGGACGATCACCTTTACGCCGAGATCCGCCCGTTCCAGTTCGACCAGCCTTTGATCGCGCCGATCATGATCGCGCGCGGGCTTGAAATGGCGGGCAATCCGCTCAATTTCGGCGACGAATGGGTGCTCTCGTTCCATCGCGCCGGCGACCGCATCCAGGTGATCCGCAAGAATGTGCACATCAAAGCGCCGCCGGGTTCGCCGGTCGAGAAGGCGATGCGTCAGAACTACACCGACTCGATTTTGATGGCGCTGCCGATCGTGTCGGTGAACCCGATGGGTCAGTCGGTGTTGATCGACCTGTCGGAGATTTTTTTGAGCGACTTCGCGCAGCTTGGGATGGGCTTTTTGGATCGTTCGCGGACGACCTGGCACAAAGTGAAGGCGTTTCCGAACAATTTGGAGCTCGAGGTTGAGGCGACGTTCGGCGGCGGCGGCGCGGGTGGGCGTCGGCGCGGCGGCGGCGACGGCGCGGTGATCGACGGTCGCGGCCGGACGGTCGTGATCCACTATAGTTTGGCGCGTCTGCCGGACAACGGCTATCGTCCGCGCGAGGCCGACGACCGCGTCGGGCACTTTCTCAACACGACCAAAGACTTCGGCGCGGTGGAGTCGGCCGACTCGAATTTCGTCCGCTACGTGAATCGTTGGCGGCTCGAGAAGTCGGACCCGCGCGCGAAGCTCTCGCCGCCGCGGAAGCAGATCGTGTGGTGGGTCGAGGACAACGTGCCGATCGAGTATCGCCCCGCGGTCGAGGCCGGCATATTGGAGTGGAACAAGGCGTTCGAGAAGGTCGGCATCCGGAACGCGTTGGCGGTGCGTTGGCAGGACGGCCGCGACGAGTTCGACCCCGAGGACATCAATTACTGCACCTTCCGTTGGATCACGACGAGTTCGACGTACGCGATGTCGTGCCTGCGTTCGAACCCGATCACCGGCGAGATGATCGACGGCGACGTGATCTTCGACGCGAGCTGGGTGAAGGCGTGGAAGATCCAGTACGCCTATTTGATGGGGGGCTCGCCGACGGCCGAGGGGACGAACGACCAGGGCTCGTTCTTCGAGGGGCCGATCGCGCTGGCCGAGGTGATCAGCCCGATTTTGGCGTTTGAGCAAGGTTTCGGCCGGCCCGCGACGCGTCGCGGTCTCGGCGCGCACGTGACGTGGTTCGAGGGCAAGCCGATCGAGCTGCACGCGCAGCCGGCGGAGTGGTCGCCGATGCAGGTCGCGCTGCAGCGTCGTCAGTTCGGGAACGGGATGAACTCGAACGCGTGCCAATTCAACGTGGGGATGCGGTCCGAGCTTGGTCTGGCCGCGGTGGCTCTGGCGGCGGCCGCCTACGACGACGCCGCTCAGAAGCCGAAGCCGGGCGGTCCCGGACCGAAGCCCGAGCCGAAACCCGAGCCGAAGCCCGAAGCCGGCGCGGGCGCGAAGCTCCCCGAGGACTTGATCAACCAGTTGATCAAGGAAGTCGTGATGCACGAAGTCGGGCACTCGCTCGGTCTGCGGCACAACTTCAAGGCGAGCACGATGTTGACCGCCGACCAGCTCAACGACACGGCGATCACGCACGTGAAGGGCCAGGCGGGCAGCGTGATGGATTACAACCCGATCAACATCGCTCCGAAGGGCAAAAAGCAGGGCGACTACGTGACGACCACGCTCGGCCCGTATGACTATTGGGCGATCGAGTACGCGTACAAGCCGGTGATGAGCAACGAGGAAGCCGAGCTGAAGGCGATTGCCGCGCGTTCGCCCGAGGCGGACCTCGTGTTCGCGACCGACCAGGATATGTACCGCAACAACGACCCGTTGGTGAACGCGTACGACCTCGGCTCGGACACGCTGGTGTTCGCGCGGGAGCGGATCGCGCTCGCAAGCGAGCTGCTGAAGGATCTCGACGCGAAAGTGGTCAAGGACGGCGAGTCGTGGGCCCGTCTGCGGACGGCGTTCACGTACATGCTCAACCAGTGGGGGAACGCGGCGGCGCTCGCGGGCAAGGAGATCGGCGGGCAGCAGGTGTACCGCGATCACAAGGGCAAGAACGGTCGCGACCCGATCGTGCCGATCGCGGGCGACAAGCAGCGCGAGGCGCTCAAGCTGCTCGTCGACGACGTCCTCGGCGACAAGGCGTTCCGCTTCTCGCCCGGACTGCTGCGCAAGCTCGGCGGCAGCCACTGGGACGACTGGGGCGACGACTCGGGCACCGGCCCCGACACCCGCATCAACGAGCGCATCCTCTCGATTCAGAGGATCGCGCTCTCGCGCCTGCTCGCGGCGAGCACGCTGGCGCGTCTGCAAAATCAGGAGCAGCAGTGCGAGCCGGCCGCGAAGCCGCTGAAGATGTCCGAAGTCTTCCGCGCGCTCACCGACGGCGTCTGGTCCGAGGCGAAGGGCAAGCCCGAGCCGAAGGCCGCTCCCGTGACGATCAGCGTCCTGCGCCGCAACCTCCAGCGCGAGTACCTGCGCAACCTCTCGCAGATGGTGCTGGGGCCCAAAGCGCCGTCGCTGAGCGGCAACATCACGTTCCTGCTCGTCCTCGACGACATGGGCGACGTCCCCGCCGACGCGCGTGCGCTTGCCCGCATGCACCTGAACGAGATCGACGCCAAAATCGCGGGCACGCTCGCCGCGACGATGGACGACGTCACCCGCGCGCACCTCGAGGAATGCCGCTTCAAGATCAAGAAGGTCCTCGACGCGGGCATCCAGTCGAACGAGCCGTGAGCTCGCGAGGGATCGGCGTCTGATCACAATCGTCGCGCGGCGGGATGCAACTCCTGTCGCGCGGCGATTTTTTTTGCGCGCGGATCCCCGGCGACGATTGACGCCCCGCCCTAAGCTCCGTGGCATTGGAGACTTGCAAGAATCTGTCGGTTTTTTTTGATTGAAATGGCCGGGACGCGAACTAGGGTAATTGCGTCGCGCGACCATCATGTTCTTGTGTGGTGACCCATGAGACAAACAACGCGGTTGCATCGAAGGCAGGGGGTTCGACCGCTTCAAGTCACATTTGCAACGACGTCGTGTTTCGCGACGGCGTTGCTTCCGGCGTGCGTCGGGCTCGTTGGTCGCGCCGACGCGGACGAAGCGAGCGACCGCGGCGCGGACTTGTTTTCGCGGGCAGCGTCGCCGCACTGGTTGCCGCATTCTTCTCACGGAGGCGGTTGTTGCGCGACGTCTGATCGAAGCAAGGTGCGTTCCCGTCGGAGTGTGACATCAGTTACTCAAGGAGGTACGCGATGCGCTCGTCTTCTTGCTTCCGGCCGGTTGTCGTGTTCTCGTCGCTCTGCGCGGCGATTCTCTGGGCAAGGGGCGGTACCGAGGTGTCGGCCCAAAAGCAGACGCCCATTCCTGGGGCGAATTGCTTCCCCAACCCGATCGATCCCAGCCCTTGCAAGTAGAACTCACGGGATAATTGCGGCAAGAACGGCCAGACCATCTTCTGCGACCAGTACTCGGCGCCGACCGCATGCAGCTTCGCGAGCGGGTTCACCTGCACGCTGACGCTGAATACCTCGTGCGGCACTCAGAACAATTGCACGACGGACACGCCAATCATGAGCGGCGGGAAGCCGGCCGCATGTGGAGGCAGTCCGGATACGTGCTCCGCGATTCAGAACGCGCCGCCGGGCGGCAGTTGAACCTCTCGATCAGAACCAGGCGCGGCGGCTCTTTGTCTCGAGCATGAAGACTTGCATCCTAAGCACCCGTCCTCGTGCTCGAGATCTCCTTTTGCGTCGCGATCACTCAGACCGGACACGGAGGCGGTTCCATGCGGAGAATCTTCCCAGGACGAAGAGCGTTCACGCTGATCGAACTGTTGGTCGTGGTCGGAATCATTGGGCTGCTCGTCGGACTGCTGCTGCCGGCGGTGCAGTCGGCCCGCGAGGCCGCGCGCGGGTCCCAGTGCTCGAACAACCTGCGTCAAATCGGACTTGCGGTACATGCTTATGTGGCTCGATGCGGCAAGTATCCTTGCGTGTACGACGGGATCGTGATCAAGAGTGCGGAGTACCCGGGAGGAGCGATTTACCCGCGGAAGTTCTCACATTGAACGCGGATCCTGCCCGATCTTGATCAAAACGTACTTTACAATCAATTGAATTTCGCTGCGTCTCTGAGCGATCCCACTTTGTCGAAACCCAACTCGATCCCCGAGAATTCGACGGCGGTCTCGACGGTCTTGCGGGTCTTTCTTTGCCCGGCCGACGCCGCGGCCACCGCGATCGGCACGACCGGCGGCACAAATTATCGCGTGAATATCGGCTGGTCGAACATGCTTCAAATCATTGAAGACGATCCGAACGGCGGACCGCTGAACTCGGTCGAAGGTTCTCCGACGGCGGTGACGGACGGCCTCTCGAACACGGTCTTGGCGAGCGAAAAGCTGCGCGGGAACGTCGAGGGTTCGCCGTTCGACCCCCGCACCGGGATTGCGATCGGCTTTATTGGGACGACTCCGGCGGAAACATACAAAACCTGCTCGACAAAAACATCACTCCCTTTCGGCTATATGTCGCGCGCGGGGCTTTCGTGGGCGGTCGCGACGCAGGCGCACACGATGTACGGCCACATCGGACCGCCGAATGACCCGAGCGCCGATTGTCTTGGCCGTGCGATTTTTTGGTATGGGATGGCGTCGGCGCGCAGCAATCATCCCGGCGGCGTGAAGGCCGCTCTGGCCGACGGCTCGGTGCGGTTCGTGACGAGTTCGGTCGATCGCCAAGTTTGGAAGGCGATTGGCACCCGCGCCGGCGGCGAGGTCGTCTCCGCGGATTCGTTCTGACGGCGGATCGATCCAGCCGACGGCTTGCCCGTCGCCGATTTCATGAGGAGGTAGCGATGTTGCGGCGAGTGGCGTTCGCGGTGTTCGTCATAGTCTCGTTGGCGGGGCTTGTCGTCGCTGCGCGCGATTCTGCTTCTGGGAGTCGGCCTCGCCACGCCGTGCAGGTTTCTCCCGCCTCGCAGCGTCTGGTCGCGAATCCGAACGAGGCGCATGTCGAGGCGACGTATCGCTTGAAGAATCTCGGCGCCGACGATCTCGTGATCGGCGAGATCGCGACGACTTGTGGATGCAGCGTGGCGTCGATCGAGCCGAAAACGATTGCGCCGGGCCAGACCGCGGTCGCGCGGGTGGTCGGACAACCTCCGGCCGTCGGCGAGAAAAGCGTATCAGCGACGCTCAAAACGAATTGGGCGAGTCATCCCGCAATCGAGCTGCGGCTCACAATGGCGGGGGCGCAGAAAAACCCGATCGTCGCCCATCTCCCCGACGCAGTCCCTTTTGGCTTTGTACGAAAGCCGGGCGCCGTCGAATCCTGCTTTATCGAAAGGTTTGAAGATGCGAACACGCCATTCTGGATAACGGCGGTGCCTCAGTCCGATTTAGACTTCGTCACCGTGGACGGGAAACTCAAACCTGTTGAAACCCCGATGGGAGGAGGCACGGTTTTGCGGCATTACAATTTCGCCGCGACGCTGAAGCGGGTTCCTCAGGCCGGCGGTTTCCGCGGAGAAGTCGTCTTTCGCGGGCGGGGCGGCGGCGAACCGATTGCGCGTATTCCAATCCACGGCTCGGTCCGGCCGGCAGTTTACGCCGTGCCCGCGACGCTGTTCGCAAGCCTCGACAAAGGCGATTCGCCGCCCAAAGTTCGGCTTACGATTGCAGCGGACGACGAGGGCTTCAATCTTAAGGCCGAGCATGATCGGCTGGACTCGTCGCCTTTCGTCATCACAAAAACAGACACCGGCGCCATGAAATCACGCGTTGCTTTCGAGGTCGCGTGGAAACATGCGCCGGCCGCCGAAGTCTCGGAGAGTCTTCGATTCGAGACCAATTTGACGGGCGGCGCGGTCGTCGAAGCGCCCGTGGTAATCACCTTGAACGGCAAATGACTCTCCGAGATCCGCGCTGAGCGTTCGTCGCTTTGCGATCACCTTTCCGCAGGGGCGCGGCGGGCGGTTTTCTCGGACGCGAGCAGCTTCTTGAGCGCGGCGACGGCGTCGGCGTGCGCGGGGTCGTCGGCGAGGTTGCGGAGTTCGCGCGGGTCGGCGGTTTCGTCGTAAAGCTGGACGCCGCGGCGGCCGTCGTCCCACTCGGTGTAGCGGAATTGGTCGGTGCGGACGCTGCGGCCGAGGAAGAAGCCGCTTTTTTTCGTGCCGCGACGTTGCTGCGTCCAGGCTGCGGGCTGGCCGGGGGCGTCGGGGTCGTCGAGCAACGGGGCGAGGGTGTCGCCTTCGAGGTGCGCCGGCTTCGGCAGGCCGCAGAGGTCGGCGAGCGTGGGGTAGACGTCGACCAGCTCGGCGAGGCCGCGGGTCGAGCGTCCGTTCCCCTTTTTGCCGGGCGCGGCGATGATCAAGGGGACCTGGGCCGCCTCTTCGAAGAGGCTCTGCTTTTGCCAGAGCCCGTGCTCGCCGAGGTGATAGCCGTGGTCGCTCCAGAAGACGATGATCGTGTTGTCGGCGAGTCCGAGGCGATCGAGCGCGTCGAGCACCTTGCCGAGCTGCGCGTCCATGAACGAGATCGAGGCGTAATAGCCTTGAATCGCCTCGCGCTGCATGGCCTCGCTGATTTTTTGGTCGGCCGGGGTCGAGGCCAGCGCGGGCCGCGGCACGCCGATGCGTCCGAGCTCGGGATGCTCGACGTACGGCATCTTTTCGAGCGGATAGAGCCCAAAATAAGGCTTCGGCGCGACATAAGGCGTGTGCGGCCGAAAGAAGCCGACCGCGAGGAAGAACGGCCGCGACTTGATGCGTTCCAAGAGGCTGATCGCGGTGCGCGCGCCGAGGCCGTCGGTTTGCTCGACGTCGGCGCCGTCGGCGGCGAGCCAGCTCACAGTGCCGCCGTAACCGCTGCCGGGGCGGAACGTCGAGATCTTGTTTTCCTCGCGGCGGTCGCGGCCGTTGGTGATGCCGATTTCGTCCCACGAAGGGGCGTCGTCGAGCCCGGCGGTGCCGATGCCGTCGGGGACGTTGTAATGATAGATCTTGTTCACGCGGGCGGTGTAGTAACCGTGATTGCGGAACAATTGCGGCAGCGTGACGACCTTGGGGTGATCCTCGCGAAAGTGGACGCTGAGGTCGCGGACCCCGGTCGTGTCGGGCCGCATGCCGGTGAGGATCGAGGTTCGGCTCGGGCTGCAAAGCGGGAACTGGCAGTACGCGCGCTCGAAACGGACGCCGCGGCGCGCCAGGCGGTCGACGTTCGGCGAGCGGACCAACGCGTTGCCGTAACAGCCGAGTCGCGTGCTCAAGTCGTCCGACGCGATGAAGAGGACGTTCGGCTTCGAGGCCGCGGGCGTCTCGCGCGCAAGCGCGGCTCCCGAGGCGAGCAGCGTGCCGCACGCGAACAGCGCGAGCGACGCAAGGCGAAGCCGTCGCGGCCGCGACGAACACGAAGTGATGGACTGGTTCTTCATAAATGTCCTCATCGGGGCGGTTTCAATTTGCACGACGAATCCGGAGCCGCGCGGGGGAAGGCTGCAGAGCCCCATGATAGGCCGCGCGTCGTCAAAATCCAGACTCCGGCGGTCGTCGCGCGAATCCGGGGGGGGCGGCGTGACTTTGGAGACGCGTCGAGGCGCTCACGGCCTCCCTCCAAAATCGGATTGATCCGATTCACGGGTCGTGTTAAGTTCCGCGCGTCAGTAGCCGACACATCGCTATCGCTGTCCTCTCCGCGACGGTTCCCGACATCTCGAACTTCACCTAAGATAAAGGAGCCTGACGAGTTGCGTCTATTCGACGCGCTCTCGGTGGGAGGTTGCGTCGTGGTCGAGTCGCGCGAGGCAAGTCGTCGACGAGTGCATGGACGCATACGTCGGGATGCCGAGAGAAGGAGCCGCTGGACTTGGATCTGTCGACCGACCGGCACAACACGGAGACGGGGGGCGCGCTCCGCGCGCGTCGTCGGGAGCGTCGTGCTCGTCGACGGCTTGCGGCGGCGGCGGCGGCGTGGCTCTGTGTCGGCGCGTCGGGATGTGCGACTCTGACGTGGAAGCAGTACGACGGGTCGCCGACCGAGGCCGGCGTTGTGCCCGTCGCGATCGCCGCGGCTCCAAAAGCGACGCCGCGACCCGCTCGGACGGAAGAGATCGAGCTGCCTCCGTTGCCGGACGCGGCCGCGCGGACGGCCGCCGCGACGACGAATCCGGCTCCCGCGAAAGTCGGCGCGCAGGCGATTGCATTGACGGTCGTCGACGAGCCCTCGGCGACCGCGGCGAAGACCGACGACGGCGTCGAGCCGGTCTCGTGCGCGAGCTGCGGACGCGTCCACCTGCCTCCTGTGCCCGGGACGCCTTTGGATTCGGCGTGCGACGGCGCGGGCTGCAAGCCGGGTCAAGCGGCGTGCGACCCCTTGCAGGCGCACACCTTCGCCGGCCGGTTCATCGCCGAGCTTTACAATTCGCTCGCGTGTCCCGACCCTTGTTATGAACCGAGGTGGATCCCCGAGGCGAACGCCGCGTTCTTCGTCGACTACGCGCGGCCGCGCACGATCCAGAGGCTCGGTTTCGACTGGGCGTGGGACGTGCTGACGCCCGATCGCAACGAGTACTTTTGGGCGCGGGCGGACGGCAAAGGACTTGGTCCCGCGTTGCCGAAGGTGCCCGCCGGATATCACCCGGCGAACTTTTCGCCGCTGATCAACGTGCGGCCGGGCACGACGACTTCGTCGGGGTCGGCGGGCTACGCGGTGCATGTTCCGAACGTCGCGGCTCGACCGCCGGGATTGATCGCGCCGCCGGGCTTGAGCGGGTCGCCGCACGTGACGCACGTCTCGGCGCACTCGGCGACGACGCCGACCGCGCTGCCGACGCACCAAATCGTGACGACGCCGAACCTGAGCTACCAACAGCTCTCGTTCTACAACGAAATCGCGGCCGACAACGCCTCGATTTTCTTCGCGTTCCCCTATATGGCGGTGCAGCCGCTCGCCGGCCCGGCGGCCTCGGGCTTCGGCGACATGCAGCTCGGCGGCAAAACCTTGATCTACGACCGCGAGCTGTTGCAGGTGGCGTTGCAGTTTAAGTCGTTCATGCCGGTCGGCAACTCGCGGAGCGGGCTCGGGACGGGGCATTTTTCGCTCGAGCCGGCGTTGCTGACGTCGTTGCGGCTCGCCCCCGAGGCGTATTTGCAGGGGATGCTCGCGGAGTGGATCCCGCTCGGCGGCGACCCGGGCTACGCGGGCTCGATTCTCCACTATCACCTGAGCGCGAATCAGACGATCTGGAAATTAACGCGCGACTCTCCACTGATCGCGACCTTCGAGTTCAACGGCTGGTCGTTCCAGGGCGGGTCGTACACGAGCCCGTTCAACGGCCCGTATCAGCATTCGGCGGGGCAGTCTTACCTGTCGCTCGGCCCTGGTCTGCGGATGGTGCTCGCGGACAAGGTCGACTTCGGCGTCGGCTCGGCGTTCGCGATCACCGACCCGCACTGGGCGAACCAATTGGTGCGGTTCGAGCTGCGGATACTCTACTGACGCCGTTGGAGTGGAGCGGTCGCGCGGCGGGCTCGGGCTCTACGCGCCGGTTGTGGTGGAGTGGAGATACCATCGGACCGAGCGTTCGATGCTCTCTCGATATCCGACCGCGGGCCGCCAGGAGAGTTCGCGCTCGGCCTTGGCGTTGGAGTACTCGAGGTTGCGTCCCATGAGCCAGGCCGCGTAGCGGGTGACGAAGGGGGGTCGGGGGCTGCGGGCGCAGCGCGCGGCGGTCTCGACGACGAACGCGGCGGCGAAGGCGAGCGGGTAGGGGACGCTGCGTCGGATCGCGGGCGCGCCGGCGGCCTCGGCGAACATCGAGAGGAACTCGCGCTGGGTGATCCGGCCCATGTTGGTGACGTTGTACGCTTGCCCCTCGGCGGCGGGGGTGTCGGCGGCGAGCAGCGCGGCGTCGGCGACGTTGCCGGCGTAAATCGCGCTCAGCGGGTTGTCGCCGCGACCGATGAGCGGCACCTTGCCGGCGCGGAGGCGGGTCACGAGTCGGGCGATGGTGGTGCGGTCGCGCTCGCCGTAGAGCCAGCTCGGCCGGATCACGCTGACGCGCAGGCCGCGGTCGCTGCGCAATCGCCACAAAGTCTGCTCGGATTCGACTTTACTGCGGGTGTAGTGATCCCAGAGCCAGACGTTTTGGCCCATCGGCTCGGATTCGTCGATGGGGGGCGAGCCGTCGCGCGGGTGGCCGTAGGCGGAGGTTGAGCTGATGTGGATCAGCCTGCCGGCGGCGGCCTGGAGCGCGGCATCGGCGAGGTTCCGCGTGGCGTCGATGCAGCCCGACTGAAAGTCGCGCCAGGGGCCCCAGTCGCCGACTTTCGCGGCGGAGTGATAGATGTTTTGGACGCCCTCGACGGCGCGTCGACAGGCGGCGGGGTCGTTGAGATCGCCGCGGACGATCGCGACGCCGAGCGACTCGAGCCGTCGGGTGTCGGCGCCGGGTCGCGCGAGCGCCCGCACGCACCGGCCGCGCGCGAGCAGGCGGTCGACGATGTGGCTGCCGAGCAATCCGGTCGCGCCGGTCACGAGGTCGGTGGGTTGCGTGCTCATCGGCGAATCTTAGAGCCGATCGCGGTCGGATGGCAATCCCCAGGGTCGCCGCGGCGGGCGCGCGGGCGCGATTGCAACGGCAAACCGGCCCCGTCTCCGCGTGGAGACGAGGCCGGCGCTTTGGACTTCGCGGTTGCGACCGTCGCGGCCCGTCGGGGACGAAGCCTGCGGCGGTCGTCGAGCCGTTTTGGGCTCAGCCCTTCTTCGTGCTCGAAGGGAGGGCTTGGCCGGGGTGTTTGAGCTGCCAGGCGGCGATTTCGGCCTGTCGGATGTCGTAGGCGATGAGCGCCTTCTTCGACAGGTGCATGGGGTTGTAGTTCGCGGCGGTCGAGGACGACGTCGAGGTTGACGACGTCGTCGGGGTGGTCGTCGCGGTCGGCGTCGTCGTGGTGGTCGGCGACTGTGCGAGCAGCGTTCCCGCGGGTTGCGGGCTGGTCGTGCCGGTCGAGGTCGTCGCGCTCTTTTGAGCGGCGAGAGCCTGCAACGCTTGCAAGATCGACTGCTGATAGCTGGTGGACGTCGAGGTCGAGGTGGTCGGCGTCGAGGACGCGGTGGACGTCGGCGTCGTGGACGTCGGCGTCGTCGGCGTCGTGGACGCGGTGGACGTCGGCGTCGTGGACGTCGGGGTGGTCGGCGTCGGCGTCGGCGTCGTGGGCTTCGGCGTTTGGCTGAGGCCGTTTTGGACCACGTTGCCGGCCGACGACTTGGGTGCTCCGCCGGCGAACAGCGTGTAGTTCGGCAGGGAGAGCGGTCCGCCGGGGGTGAGCTTGGCGTTCACGCCGAACTGTCGCGGGGAGATGCCGCGGTACTTGGCGATGGCGCCCGGCGGCACGAAGGTGGCCTGCGGGAGCAAGTGTTGCAGGTTGACGAAGTTGCGCGTCGAGTTCGGCTCGAGCAGGAAGCCGTTCGCGGAGGCGCGTTGCCGGTCGATGATGGTGAAGCTGTCCGGGGTCGGCAGCAGGGTGTGCGCGAGGACCTTCAGGTTGGCGAGGGTGATGCCGCCCTGAAGCTGGCCGTTCGCGGCGTAGTCGAAGAAGTTGAAGCGGCGTTGGAGGACGTCGGGCTGGTTGGGCGATTCACCGACGCCGGTGAAGCCGTTCGAGCCGGGGGTGCGGGCGGTGCCGCCGAGCAGTCGCGCCATGGCTCCGGCTTCGGGCATGCCCATCGCGGCGGCGTTGTCGGTGAAGTTCTGGAGGTCCTGCGCGGTGACGATGCCGTTCGTCGTGATGTACTGGAAGTCGTTGTGCGCGAGCAGGTAGTTGATCGCGACGTAGCCTTCGACCGCGGCGATGGCGTTCCCGATGCTGAGGCCCGCGTACTGGAGCGGCGTGCCGGCGCTGCCGATGAGCGAGTTGGGCCCGTTGATCGACAGCCCGTTGTTGGCGTCGGTGATCGGGTTCGCGGTCCACGCGAGGATGGCGTTGATGCCGTCGGGGGTGTTCCAGGGCGAGAGGTCCTTGAGCGCACCGACGCCGAAGTTGAGCGTGTGCGTGCCGACCGGGGTGTTGAGGTAGGCGTCGGAGGTGGACCCTGCCTGATTGAGCTTGGTCCACCAGTCGAGCGCCGAGCTCACGAGGTCGAACGCACCGCCGACGATGCCCGCCGACATCGACGTTCCGCCTTGCAGGAACGTGAGGTTGAGCAGGCCCGAGGTGGTGTTCGCGCGATTGAAGGTGGGGACGTCGATCGCGGGCGCGGCGTAGTCGGTGGTGGTGCCGCGGTTGGCCGAGGCCAAGAGCGTGTTGGGATAGATCGCGAGGTTGCCCGCGGTGAGGGTGGTCAGGCTGTTGTTGCCGGAGGTGAGGCTGGTGCCGGTGGTTGTCGTGGTGGTCGTGCCGGTCCCGGTGCCCGCCGTCGCGGTGACGCCGGTCGGGTTGTTGGTGCTGTTGCCGTAGACCAGGAAGGGGGTCAGGCCGCCGAGGAACGGGTTCGTCGGCGGCACGTTCGCTCCGGTGTCGAACGGGAACGGGAAGGTGCCGGTGACCGAGACGACTTCGTTGAGCACGGCGGGCAACGACATGCCGTTGACGTCGCCGGCGTTCGGGTTCTGCGAGGCGTTTTGAGCACCCTGGCCGCTGGCGACGGTGGTCCCGGTACCGCCGGCGGTGCCGCCGGTGCCCGTCGTGCTGGCGGAGGATCCGAACGGAGCGCCGAACTGGCCCGACGCGGCGACCGGTGTGATCCCGAGCTTGCGGAACCTGTGAAGCTGGTTCTTGAGTGCGATCACGACCTGCGGATACTGGTGGAACGCCTGCACTTCGTTAGCGTAGGTCTGCGGCGTGCCGAAGCCCATGACCGAGGTGGTGACGCGATCGACCCGCCCGGCGCGAACGGGGTCGTTCACGAACGGGTGCGCGGCGATGTAGCCGAGCCCCTTCCAGACGAATTGCGAGTTCGTGGTGGCGTTGGCCCCGCCGACCAGCGTGCCGGTGTTGCCGGTGCCGCCCGCGGTGCCGGTGCCGGTGCCGGTGTTGGTCGAGGACGTGACGATGAACGGCGCGAAGACGTTGACGGGCACGATCGTCGCCTGCGGGACGAGCTGCGCGACGACGCCCGCGACGTCGGTGCCGTGGCCGTTGACGAAGCCCGCGGTCGCCGCGGTGCCGGTGCCGCCTGTGCCGCCGCCCGCGGTGCCGCCCGCGCCGCCCGCGCCGCCGGTGGTCGTGACGGTGTTCGCTCCGCCGGGCGCGGTGTCGATGTTGCCGAAGCCGTTCGTGAAGACGTTCGTGCCCGCCGCGACGCGTCCGCGGAAGCCGGGGTTGGTGGCGTCGACGCCGGTGTCGAGCACCGCGACCGCCGTCCCGAGGCCGTCGTACGGCACGCCGAGGGTGCGCAGGTCGTTGAGGCCGATCTGCGAGCCGGAGGTCGAGGTCGCCAGCGACGAGGTCGTCTTGAACAACCAGATCCCGTTGGCGTCGGCGGCGTAGAGCGCGGTGCCGTCAGCCGAGAACGAGATGCTCAGGTTCGAGTTCACGAAGCTGCCCGAGCCGACCGACGGCGTGGTGTCGAAGTTGGTGGCGAACGGCGTGACGACGCCGCTCGGGCTCATCCGGAAGATGCGTCCGTTGTTGATCGGATCGCCGGTCGGCGTGACCGTCGCCTGCACGACGCCGTTCACGAGCGTGAGGGTGACCGTCTCCGCGGTCGAGATGATCGGGACCGTCACCGGGGTCGTCGGCAGCGGCGCGACGGGGGTGACCGTCGTCGTCAGGCCGGTCGCGAGGTCGCTGAAGAACAGGTTGCCTTCGTAGGCCAGGCCGGTGGCCGTGAAGAGCGTGTTGCTCGTATTCAAGGCGACCGAGCCGCCCGGGGTCGGGATCGGTCCGCTCGAGGTCGGGACGGCCCCTCCGGTGGCGGCGGCGACTGCGCCCGGCACGCCGAACGAGAAATAGCCGTATTGATCAAACGCGATGCTCTGGAGCTGCCGGAAGGTCGTCGAGGCGGTCGGGCCGGCGGTCCAAGCGTCGCCCGGGATCTGCGTCGCCGGAGCGGTCGCGCCGGGCACGATCACCGCGCCGATATCGCCCGCGGCGTTCAGCGTGGAGAGCGGCAGGTCGCCGTTCAATCCCTGGATGCCGCTCACGCCCGGAGCCGCGGGGATGCCCCCCGCCGCGGGCGTGCCGAAGTCGGTGAACGTCGAGTAAATCGGCGAGACGTAGTTCGGATTCGCCGCGGTCAGACCGACCTGCGGGCCCGCCGTCATCGCGGTCGTCTCGACCCCCGTCGGCAGCGTCGCGTTGCTGATCACCTGTCCGGGCGTGTATTGGTTCGCGTTGAAATAGAGGGCGCTGAACTCGCCGTTCGTCGAGCTCACACCGCTGCCGACGATCAGCCCGCGCAGGAACGACGACTGCTCGGGAGGCGGCACGACGATCGACGTCGGATTCACCTTGAAGTTGTTCGCGGACTGGCCGTTCGTGAACTGCACGAACGCGCCGATCAGCGAGCCGTCGGGCGCGATCTCGAAGATCACGTTCTTGTTCGGGTCGGCGCGATCGACCGACGCGACGAACATCGCCGGCTTGCCGTTGAACGTCCCCTCGGGGTCGAACGCGATCGAATACCAATTGACGAGGCCCGTCTGCGCGCCGACGTTGTTGCCCGCCGTCGCGCCCGGCTCGAATTGGTTGATCACGTTGTTCAGGTCGAAGAACACCGACGACTGGCCCGTCGCCGGATCCACCCGGTAAATCACGCCGGGACGGTTGATCGCCGAGCTGTTCGACCCCGCACCGCGCGAGATCGCGTAGATCGCGTTTCCGAAGACCCCGCCCGGCCCCGCCTGGATCGTCACCATGTCGCCGCCGAACGCCGTGTTCGACGCCAACTGCGACACCGACGTGATCGGCGCCGCCGAGTCGGCGTTCAACCCGTCGGGGACCGCGGTGATCGTCGCGGTCGGCACCGCCGCGGTCGGCTGCGTCACCGTGACCCCGTATTGATAAAAGCCAAGCACCGGGGCCGGCATCGTCCGGTCCTCCAGCGGCTGGGTCGCGTCCGGGCGCGGACGAAGTTCACGGCTCTGCCGCGGCGCTTGGATTCGAGCCCGCGTACGGGAAGGGTGAGACATTCCATTCTCTCCTATGGCTAGGCTCGTCCGTCCTGGATCGAGGCCGAGATGCCCGGCAACCCCAGATATCGGCGCGACCGGCTCGGCCTAATGAGCCGAACCGCCCAACTCGCCCCGATAATCGCCAAATTCGGCGCGCCGGGATCACGTGATTGATCTTGAAAATCGGCCAAACCACCACCCAAGGATCAACCAATTCACCCCCACCGACCGAAAAATTCCGCAAATCCTCGCGCAGGACCGTGCGTGCATGCGCTCGCCGCGCGCGGCGTCGCGTCCGACCTCGTCGCGCCGCATTTGAGGAGCGCGCCGCCGGCCCGCGCGCGGAGCCTCGGCCCCAGGTAAGCTCGCCGGATTGAGCGGCGGTCGGCGGCGTCGCGGCGCGATCAACCCGCGGGTCGGCGCTTAAAAATGCGGAACAGATAGAACAGCGACGGGAACAGAATGATCGAGCCGGCGGCGAGCGCCCCCAGCAACAGGCGCAGGACCGCGGCGGGGGCGGCGGCGTTTTGGATCGTGAGGTCCGGCGGGACCAGGTACGGACGTTGCGCCAGCGCGCAGCCCCACAGGATCAACGCGATCTGAGCCGTCGCCGCGACCCGCGCCGCTCGATAACGCCGGAGCCGGAGCGCGGCCAGAGCCGCCGTCGCGCAGACCCCCGTCGCGATCCGCACCGGCAGCCCCCAGCGCGACGCGCCCAGCCCTTCGAACACCAGCGGCGCCTCGCTCCGAGCCAGGAGATAGACCGCGTACGCCAACACGCCCGAAGCGACCGCCCCGGCGAGCGCGCGCAGTCGGAAATCGTCGCGCACGGCGCGGTCGTCGCTCTCCAAGGTCAGATAGACCGCCGCCAGGTACGAAAACAACGCCAACGTGAGCAGCCCCACCACGATCGGAAACGGACTCAGCCACGACCAGAGCAGGTCAAGCGGCCGGTCGGGACGCGTCTCGACCCGCCCCGCGGCGATCGCGCCCACGATCGTCCCCAGCAAAATCGGCGTCGCGGCGCTCGAGACTTCAAACGCGACCCGCCAGCGACGTCGCGCCCGCGCGCCGCGCGCATGCGCTCCGAACACAAACGCCGAGCCGCGCAGCACGATCCCCGCCAACATCAGCGAAACCGGGATGTGAAGCGTGATCATGATCGCGACGAAGGCCGCGGGAAACGCCGTGAAGAGCAGGACCACGACGATGATCAGCCAGACGTGGTTCGCCTCCCAAATCGGGCCGATGGCGTGCTCGATGACGCGGCGTCGCGACTCCGCCCGCGGGCCGCGATCGAGCAGCATCCAGACCCCCGCGCCGAAGTCCGCGCCGCCAAAGAGGGCGTAGGCCGTCAGAGCCAAAATCATCACGGTCGCGACGGCGCGCTCGGGGGTGATCGCGCTCATGCCTCCGCTCCGCCGGCGTCTCGGCTCGCCCGGAACATCGCCGTCAACAGCACCGCCGTCACCGCGGCCAGTCCGAGATACAGCGCCGTGTAGCCCGCCAACGAGAAGATCAAGCCCGGCACCGGCGTCACCGCGTCGGCCGTGCGCATCACTTTATGGATGATCCAGGGTTGTCGGCCGACCTCGGTGACGATCCAGCCCGCCTCGATCGCGACCATCCCCAGCGGGCCGACGAGCGCGACCGCCGTCAGGAACCGCGGCCCGTCCGGCAACCGACGCGTCCGCCACGCGACCACGCCCGCCCACGTCGCGACCGCCGCCATCAGGCTCCCGCAGCCCACCATCACTTGAAACGCCGGATGAATCACGCTCACCGGCGGCCGGTCCCGCTTCGGGACCGCGTCGAGGCCCTCCACCTCGGCGTGGACGTCGTGATACGCCAGCAGGCTGAGACCGCCGGGAATCTCAAGCGCATAACGCGTGACGCCGGCCTCGGAGTCGGGCACGCCGCCGATCCGCAACGGCGCGCCGCGCCGCGTGCGGAACTGGCCCTCCATCCCCGCCAACTTCACCGGCTGCGTCCGCGCCGCCACGCGGGCCGCGTAGTCGCCGCTGATCGGCTGCAAGATCGACGCGACACACCCCACCGCGAGCGCGATCCCCAGCGCCGCTCGATGCAGACGGCTCGTCCGATCGCGACGCAGCAGCACCGCGTGCACGCCGGCCGCGCAGAAGCCGGTCGCCGCGTAAGCCGCCAGCGTCATGTGGATCGCTTCCGAGCCAAAGCACGGGTTGAACATCGCCGCGATCGGGTCGATCTCGACCGCCCGCGCGCCTTCGAGCGTGAAACCCACCGGCGCGTTCATCCAGGCGTTCACCGAAACGACCAAAATTCCCGAGGCTGCGCCGCTTGCCGAAACCACCACTCCGGCCAGCCAGTGCGCCGCCGCGGGCACGCGGTCCCAACCATGCAGATAGATCCCGAGAAAAATCGCCTCGGTGAAAAACGCGAATCCTTCGAGGGCGAACCCCAGCCCAATGATCGGCCCCGAGAAACGCATGAATCCCGGCCACAAGAGGCCGAGCTCGAACGACAGCGCCGTCCCGGAGACCGCCCCGACCGCGAACATCACCGCCGCGCCGCGCGCCCAGCGTTTCGCCAGATCGCGATAAATCGCGTCGCCCGTGCGCAGCCAGAGCGCCTCGGCGATCACCATCATCAGCGGCAACGCGATCCCCACCACCGCGAACAAAATGTGGAATCCGAGCGAAAGCGCCATCTGAAGCCGAGCGGCAAGCAAGTTTGACAACGCGCGTCCTCGTTCGCGGTCGCGACCCCGGCGGGCTCGTCGCCCAGCCTCGAGACGTCAACCTTATCACACGCGGGACGACGCGCCGCCCTCTCCCCGACCCTCGCGGCAACGTGAGATTCGGGATTGCGCCGCAACGGCTACCGACGCTCGGCGCGCGGCGACCGACATCGACTTGCAAATCTTCTCGCCTGCGAGACACGCCTCGGCGCACTCGGTCATGAGCTTCGCGTCCTGCCCCGCGCACGCGGCGGCGCAGCGCCGCAGGCTTCGGCGCAGGCGTCGCGAGCGTACTTCGCCATCGGGCTGCTGCGCGCGCTCAGAGTGGCCGTCAACACGCAGAATGCCTGGCAATCGATCGCCGCTTCATGTGACTTGACATGGTGCGCGGCGTCCGGGCCCCCCCTATTTCAACTCCTCAAGGCAGTGGTGGGCGGCCTCGTTGCAGACCAGGGCGCGACGGCCAATGATCGTGATGTACCCCTCGTGCTCCTCGCTTGGGGTGCCCGCTCGCGCCGCGGACCCGCCGAAGGCAACCAGACCAGCCGCCCCCGCGCCTAAAACACTCGGCAACTCTCGACGATCCATGATGCGTTCTCCTCGTTGACCCACGTTGGGGCAACACGCGCAACACGCGCCGCTTCTCGAAATCCTCCCCTGTCCAAACGACCCGATCGAACTCGGCGGGACGGTCGCCAACGAGCGCCGAACCACTTGTTCATGCCCGCCCGGGCCGCTTCGTGCGCTTCGGCCCTCGCGGTTTCCCGTGAACGATCAAAGAATCACAGATATTTGATTCGGAGCCGGGGGCCGGACGCAACGCCCTACCGGTCCGCCCGCGCAGCGAGCCGCGCCCGGCGCGCGAACCCTCCCGGACCTCGCGGTCGCGACGGGGGTTCTCGACGACCTCCGCCGCGGCCGTCCCGGCCCGGTCTTCGCGAAAAAACTAATCGTGAACGAACCGCGATGGGACCAACTCGATTTCCTTGACGCTTTGAATGACTAAGGATTAAGATTTTAGGCCCCCCCGGGCCGGGTAACCTTCGACGGCTCGTAATCGCCCTAAATCCTTTTAGAGGTTGTCATTAACGCTACTTCACGAACCTCGCGAGCGATCATTATGCACCCCGATTCGGTCGATGATTCGCGAGCTAAGAACGAATTGATTCGTCCTCGTCTGAGCAAAGGCGCGGTGGTTTTCGGCGTGCTGGTGGCGGCGGCGACTCTGGGTTTGGCGGGTGCTCGGATGTGGTCGTCGGGCATGTTCGAGGTGGATGCCGACACCGTCGACGAGCCCTTGCCGATCACCGTCGCGGCTCCCGAGCCGAAGCCCGCCGCGCCGCGCCCGAATCTCCCGAAGCGCGCCAAGGGAGGGTGGTTTCCGGCGATCGTCGACCGGCCGGCCGCCTCGAACGCGGCGATTTCGACCCCGCTCCGCGACGAGGATTTCGTCATCGGCGTGGAACTAAACGGCGAGGCGCGCGCTTATGCGCTGAATTCAATGACGACGCCGGCCCAACACATCGTGAACGACACCTTGGGCGGCGTGCCGATCGCGGTCACCTGGTGCGACGTCTGCGAATCGCCGCTCGTGTTTTCGCGCAAGGTTTCCGGTCGCGTGCTGACGTTCGTCGTCCTGGGCAAGCAGTTGAACGACAACATGATCATGGTCGATCTCGAGACGAACACCAATTGGGTGCAATTGATCGGCGAGGGGGAGGGCGGGTCGCTCAACGGCGCGTCGCTCGACCAAATCGCCGCGATCTGGACCGACTGGAAAACCTGGCGCAAGGCTCATCCCGACACCACGACGATCGAACTTGCACGCACCACCGAGAAATTTAGCCACTCCCCCGACTACATGAATTCGCCGAGCGAGCGGGCGCGGTTCGCGGAACTCCAGTGGGGTCTCACGCGCGGCGACGTCACCTACTCGTGGCCCTTCATCGAACTCGCGCAGCAGCAGGTGGTCAACGACCTCTTCGGCGAGCAGCCGGTCTTGATTTTCTTCGACGTCAGAGACTGCACCGCCACCGCTTTCGACCGCCGCGTCGACAACAGAACTCTGACGTTTCAGCTTCACGAAGGTGCGCCGGTCGACCTCGAAACCGGTAGTCTTTGGGATCCGATCACCGGCCGCGCGCTGTCCGGCCCCTTGACGGGCGCACGCCTCGAACCGGTCGCGGGAACGATCTCGAAGATCCGCACCTGGAACGTGTTTCATCCCCGGGGCGTCGTTCGCGCCGCGCATGGGGTCTGAATGCGAATCACTTAAGGTCGCGAGCGGACGTCCGCCGCTCGTGTGGCCCGACTCGACGCCCCCGCGGCCCCACCGTTCGAGGTATCCCCGCATGCCGGCCACTTACGAAGCGAACGCCGACGGCAACGATCTCCCCCCAACCGGTCGTTCGCGACTCTTCTGGGTCGTCGCGACCGTGCTCACGCTCGGGTTTGCCGCCGTTCGATTGATGTCCGAGGGCGCGCTCGACGCTCTCGTCGGGCATCCCGAACAGCCGATCGAGCAAGCCGTCATTCGGCAAAAGCCGATCGCCGACGAGGACCGCGCCCTCGCGTCATCGGCGCTCGGCGTCGGTGGCAAACGGTCGCCGGAAACGCGACCGCGTCCGCACGCGGGCGGCGGTCCCTACGCGCCGCTTGTGGTCGTGCCGTCGGCATCGTCGAGCGTGGAATCGGCCGATCTCCCCGACGAGGCGTTCGTGATCGGCGTGGAGGTCAACGGCGAGACGCGGGCCTATCCGCTCGATATGATGAGCCCGCCGGTTCGTCGCATCGTTAACGACACGCTCGGCGGCGAGCCGATCGCCGTCACCTGGTGCGGCGAGTGCCGCACTCCTTTGGTGTTCTCCCGACGCTTCCAGGACCGCGCGTTGACTTTCTTCGTCACCGGCGAGTTTTTCGGCCGGACCATGATGATGGAAGACGTCGAGACCCACACCGGTTGGGCGCAAATGATTGCCGGAGGGGTCAGGGGGCCGCTCAAAGGTCACCCGCTCGACCAGATCGCCGCGATCTGGACCGACTGGAAAACCTGGCGGACCGTCCACCCCGAATCGACCGTCCTCGGCCTCACCTTCGTCTCCCAACGCTTTCGAAGGCAGACGGAACCCGCACGGGCACAGTCTGAGCACCGCTTCTTCAACGCGTTGCAATGGGGTTTGTCGAGGGACGGCGGCACGATCTCGTGGCCCTTCGCGGAGCTCGCGCGCGTCGCGGTCGTGAACGACGAGTGCGGCGACCTCCCGCTGCTCATCCTCTTCGACGACGCGACGCACACCGCGGCCGCGTTCGACCGCAGAGTCGGCGGACGTACGCTCGCGTTTCAACGCCGCGACGACGCCTTGCTCGACGACGACACCGGCAGCGTCTGGGACGCCGTCTCCGGTCGCGCGCTCTCGGGACCGCTCGCGGGCGAGCGGCTTGCCCCCGTCGCGGGCACCATCGCCTCGATCGATGCCTGGCGGATATTTCACCCCGACAGCCAACTTCGGTCCGCCGGCAGGCACGAACTCGGACGCCACGAACCCGCCCTGCAATAACCCGTCAAGGCCGACGCCGCCGTCGCCTCCGTCCCACTTTTCGATCACGCTTCACGCCATATTAGTCAACGCGCCGACGTCGCGGTCCTCCTCGCGACGCGGCCGAAATCCGCACGGATAAGACCCGCGAAACTCCTCTTTTCCGGGGGTTTGGGCGTGCTGCGCAAGATGGGTTGAATGCCGGATCGCAGCCGAATCAGCGTCCGGAGACGTCGCGACGAGTCGGGCGCGTCGGGACGACGACGCTTCTTAGGGAAGGTCGCGGGCATAGGCGTCCCGTTGGGGTTATGCCGGGGCGCTGCGCGCGGGTCCAGGGCGCGGCGGAGCGAGGGGCTTGGCGTTCGGACCCGAGTCGTCGAATCCTACAACGGAACCAGCCATGACGGAAGAAACGATCGACCCGAGTTTGCTCGAACAGACAAAGACGCAGATCCGCAAGCTCGTGGCCGAAATCGCGGACCTCGCCGAGTCCGACGTCCAGCCGAACGAGTTCTACAGCGAGTTCCTCAGCCGGGCGGTCGCCGCGGTCGCGTCGAACGGCGGCGCGTTCTGGATGCTCGACGGCCGCGGCACGCTTAAACTTCAGCACCACATCGAGTTCCAGCAAACAGGCTTGATGGACGGCCGCGCCCGGACGCAGCCCCACGACGCGCTCCTGGGATGCATGTTGCAGGCCACCGGCGCCATGGTCATCCCGCCGAACGCCGTCGTCGACGGAGTGCCCAACGCCGGCAACCCCACCCCGTTCGCCCTCTTCATCGCCCCCGTCATGCTCGACAAACAGTGCGTCGGGCTGGTTGAGATCATGATGGATCCAACCCGCCGCGCCGCCGCCGACCGCGGTACTCAGAAAAGTACTCTGCGGTTTTTGGGCGATTTGGCGGATCTGGCCGCGAGCTATCTGAAAAACAGACAGATGCGGCAGGTGATGTCGCAACAGAAGCTCTGGAACCAACTTGAGGGCTTCACGCATCAGATTCACGCCTCGCTCGATCTCCGCGAGACCGCCTACGCGGTGGCCAACGACGGCAAACGCCTGGTGGGTTGCGACCGCGTCAGCGTCGGCCTGAAATTCGGCGGCCGGGTGATGATCGAGTCCGTCAGCGGGCAGGAGGTGGTCGAGCACCGCGCCAACCTGATCCGCGAACTGACCAAGCTCTGTCAGGCGGTGATTAAATCCGGCGAGGATCTCGTCTACACCGGCGTCACCGACGGCTTTCCGCCCGAAATCCGCGACGCGCTTGAGATTTACGTCGACGAGTCGGGCGCGAAGACGGTGATCGTGACGCTCCTGCACAAGCCCGAATCCGACCCCAAGCACGAGAAGGTTCCGTTCGGCTGCGTGATTTCGGAACAGATCGGCGACGAACTGCCGCCGACCGACGCGCATGCTCGCACCGAGGTCGTCGCGCGGCACGCCTCGACGGCGCTCTGGAACGCCTACGAGCACGACAAAATCTTCATGCTGCCCGTTCTGAAGGCGCTCGGCTCGCCTTGGAAAGTCTTTCGCGGCAGGATGTTGCTGAAAATCTTGGCGGTCTTCGCGGCGGTGCTGCTTGTGATCGGCGCGATGACCTTCGTGCCGTGGGAGCTGACGATCGAAGGTCGCGGCGCGCTTTTGCCCGAGGCGCGACGGATCACCTACGCGCCCCTCGACGGCATCGTCACCGAGGTCCCTGTCGAGCACGGCGATATCGTCCACAAGGGCGACCTGCTCGCGAAGATGGACAGCCCCGAGCTTCAACGCGAACTGAAGCGGCTCATGGGCGAACGCGAGTCCGCCGCGACTCAGTACGAAGGACTGCTCACTCAGCTTAACAAAGCGATCAAGGAAGAAGATCGGATCGACATCAAGGCGCAGCGGGCCGAGGCGCAAATCAAGGCGCGGTCCGCGAAAGAGCAGATCGAGATTATCCGCGAGCAACTCAAGGAGATGGAGATTCGCGCCCCGCAGGACGGCGTCGTCACAACTTGGGAGGCCAAAAAGACGCTGTTGAAACGGCCGGTCAAGATCGGTCAGGAGTTGATCTCGATCGCGGCGATCGACGGCGAGTGGGTGCTCGAGGTGGAGGTGCCCGACCAGGATATGGGACCGATCCACGAGGCCGAGCGCAAGTTAAAGGCCGAGATCGAGGCCGGCCGGGCGAAAGTCGGCGCGGCGCTGCCCGCGTATTTCGTCACCGCGACCGATCCCGAGCATCGATATCACGGCTTTGTCCGGCGGATCGCGGCGAACGCCGAGCCGGTCGAGCAGAAGCACGTCGTCAAGATGTCGATCGGTTTCAACGACGACGTCCGCGTCGAGTATTTGAAGCGGAATCACGATTTGCGTCCCGGCGCCGAGGTCCGTGCTCGGATCGAATGCGGCAACGCGCGGTTGGCGTACGTGCTCTTCCGCGATGTCGTACACGTCTTCTATGAGACCGTCATGTTCCGCTGGCCGTTCTTGAATTGAGCGGCCGAGGTCGCGCTCGGGTTGGTCGCGACCGCGAGAGAAATCTGAGAATTCCCTGAATCCGCGTGCAAGTTCCCATGAGGTCCGACATGAACATCGCGATGAGGTTGATAGCGATCGGAGCGGCGGCGGTATGCGTCCAAGCCTCAAGGGCCGACGCGCAGCAAGCGGATGCCCCCGCGCCCCGCGCGACCGAGATCTTTGTCGTTCCCGAGGATGCCCGTCTCGACGCCGTCGAGAAATCCGAAGTCGCCGCGATGCGCGACGGCGTGCTCGAGAAGATGGAAATCAAGATCGGCATGACGGTCAAGAAGGACGGCCTGATCGGCACCTTGCACGCCGAGACGCCGAAGCTCGCGATGAAGAAGGCGCAGCTCGCCGCCGAGAGCACCGCCTTGATCGCGAAGGCGAAGGCGCAGGTCGAGTTCGACAAGGCTGTGTGCGCGATCAACGTCAACCTCCAAAAACGCGGTCAGGGTTACGTCTCGAACGAAGAGATTCGCAAAGCCGAGGCGCAGTTGATGGTCGACCTCGCGGGCTTGCAGGAGGCCGAGGACAAGCACAAGCAGGACATCGCCGAGTTCAACCTCGCGGTGCAGGCGGTCGACGAGTTCACGATCAAGGCGCCGTTCACGGGGATCGTGATCGACCGCAAGAAGAATCCCGGCGAGGCCGTCCGCGCCAACGAGCCGGTCGTGACGCTCTTCAATCTCGAAAAGATGCGGGCCTTCGCTTACGTGCCGACCGAATACGCCTGGCGGATCAAGGTCGGCCAGATCGTCGAGATCCAGCCGCGCGTCGGCGGCGACTCGGATCATCCCGCCTCGCCGGTCGAGCGGATGAAGTTTCGCGGCAAGGTGACGTTCGTCGATCCCGTCGTGACGTCGCTCGAGCACGAAAACACGGTGCGCGTGTTCGCGGAGTTCGAGAACCCGAACCAGGATTTGAAGCCGGGGCTGAAGGCTCGGATGTCGGTGCATTTGGGCACCGAGCAGACCGTCGCGCCCGCTCCGGCCGCGGCCGCCGCTCCCGCCGCGAAGGACGACGCCGTCGAGACGACGAAGCAGGCCGATCTCGACCTGCCCGCGCTGCCGAAATAATGACGCCTCCGAGGCGGACGACGCGTCGTTTTCGCGTGGAACGACCCGCCGCTCCGCCGGTTCGGATTCTCAGGGGACGCATCCGAAAATGAGCGCCGCTCCCACGATCGCGCCGGCCTTGCCGATGGGCCAGTCGGCCGAGCACCTGAAAGTTAAGCTGCGGCCCGATCTGATCGTCCAGCCGCAATTTTACGAGGGCATGACGCACTACGTCGTCAAGGACCCGATCGCGCTGAAGTACTTTCGATTCAAGGTCGAGGAGTACTTCCTGCTCGAGCAGTTCGACGGCAAGAACACGCTGCAAGACGTCAAACGCGCCTTCGAGCGGAAGTATCGGCCGCAAACGATCTCGATCGACGACCTCACGCGGTTCGCGGCGCAACTTCACGAGGCAGGCATCGCGCAGATCGACAGCCCGGAACAGGCGAAGGTGCTCATCAAGCGTCGCCGCAAGAACCGCTGGCGCAAGGTCTGGCAGTTCTTCGCGAACATCCTCTACATCAAGCTGCCGATCATCGACCCCGAGCGGCTGCTGACCGGGATGTATCCGTATTTCAAATGGATTTACACGCCGTATTTCATCGCGGCGAGCGTCGGCCTGATGGGCGCCGCGCTCACGCTCGTCGTCAGCCAGTGGACGACGTTTTACGCGCAGCTTCCCGAGTTCCAAAGCTGGTTCAACTGGTGGACGATCGTCAATTTCTGGGTCTGTCTGGCCCTCGTGAAGATCATCCACGAGTTCGGCCACGGCCTCACCGCGAAGCACTTCGGCGGCGAGGTTCACGAGATGGGCATGCTCCTGCTCGTGCTCACCCCGGCGCTTTATTGCGACGTCACCGACAGTTGGCTACTGCCCAACAAGTGGCACCGGATCTGGATCTCCGCCGCGGGCATTTACGTCGAGCTGTTTCTGGCGTCGATCGCGACCTTCATCTGGTTCAACACCGAGTCCGGCCTGCTCCACAGTCTCAGCCTCGCGACGATGTTCATCTGCTCGGTGAACACGGTCATGTTCAACGCCAACCCGCTCCTGCGTTACGACGGCTATTACGTCCTCGCCGACTGGCTTGAGATCCCCAACCTGCGGATCAAGGCGACGCAGTTTTTCACGTACCTGATTCAAGAGAAGGTGCTCGGCCTCGAAGTCCCGGTGCAGAGCTACATGCCGCGTTCGCGACGCACGCTTTTCGTGACGTACGCGGTGGCGAGCTATCTCTATCGCTGGATCGTCTCGTTCAGCATCATTTTCTTCCTGAACCGGTTTTTGAAGCCGCACGGCCTCGGCTCAATCAGCGCGATGCTCGCGATCGGCTCGATGGTGCCGCTTGTCGCGGTGCCGATGTTCCAAATGTCGAAATTCATGTGGACCCCTGGGAGGATGCGAAAAGTGAAGAAGGCGCGTGCGGCCGGCTTCTTCGCGGCGGCGGCTGCGTTGACGGCGGGCATCTTGCTGATTCCAACGCCGCTGCGCGTGACCGGAACGCTCGAACTCTCCGCCGAGAAGCCCGAGATGATCTACGCCGAGGTCCCCGGCCGCGTGGTCGAATACAAGGTCCGCGACGGCGACCACGTGAAGGCCGGCGACGTCCTCGCCGTGCTCTCGAATCCCCAAAAGCAGCGCGAGCGCGCCCAGCTTCAGCAGGACCACGACATCAACTTCATGAAGGCGCTCTGGTTCGGCACCAGCTCCGAGCGCGACCGCCGACCGCAAGCCGTCGAGCACGCGCAGCTCGCCGCCGAGCTCGAACCGGCAATCGACAGCATCAACGACCAGATCGGCAAGCTCACGCTCGTCACCCACCGCGACGGCGTCGTGATGCGCATGCCGCATCCCGAAACCACCGGGCAGTACCTCGAACCCGGCAAGCCCTTCTGCGAGGTCGGCGACCCCACGAAACTCTCCGCCCACATGATCCTCGACCAGTCCGACATCGACCTGGTCGCGATCGGAAGCCGCGCTTGGATCAAGATTTACGGCATCTCCGAACGCACCTGGCGCTCCCAGGTCGGCGAGAAGGCGCAGCGCAACCGCGAAGATCTGCCGCCCGAACTCTCCAGCACCGCAGGCGGCGAAATCCCGACCAAACAAGACCCGAAAACCGGCCAAAATAAGCCGTTGTCCGCGGTCTACGAAATCATGATCCCGATCGACAACAACGAGTTGTACCTCCACCCCGGGCAACGAGGGTTCGCGAAGATCGACGGCGGCACCCGCAGCTTGGGCTGGTGGCTGTGGCGCCTGATCACCAAGACTTTCAACTTCAACCTCTAATGTCGCCACGGTGTAGGTTGAACCCGGCGCGCTCGTTGCGACGTCTCGCGCCGAGCGTTCGACCTCGCGTTGTGAACGCGCGGGACGTGCTCTTCGCGCCGCGATGCCCGTGGACGGTCGTCCTTCTGTATTTGATTGCCGCGGGATTGTCGTCGGCCCGCGCGGAGCTGGTTTATTTTGAGAAGGGCGGACGCGCCCAGGTCGCGGCGACCGTCGACGGAAAGTCGGTCCGAATCGAGGGTCCCGACGGCGTCGTTGCGTTCGACGCGTCGGATTTCACGCGCGTCGTGCCGGGGTACTGGCCCGAGCGCGAGTGGCCGGACCGACTGAGGTCCGCGCTCGCGGGCGATGCCTCCACGCGGTTCGCCGCGTTTCGATGGGCGCTCGACGAGGGTCTGACCGACGAAGCGGTCGCGCTCGCCTTGCGAGCGCACCACGACGATCCGCAACACGCGGGCTTTGCGCGAGTTGCGTCGGTTCTCGAACGGCTCGCGAAACCGCTCGGCGACCCCGACTTGAAGCCTTTGGAAGCGTTGTTGGGATCGTCGGCGCACATCGCGCGCGGGTCGCACGTGGTTTTGATCCACCAGCACGACGATGCCGACGCGACGGCGCGGGTGCGGGTCTTGGAGCAGGTTGTCACGACGTTTTACGCGCGCTTCGCCGCGCTCGGCATCGAGCTCCGCGCGCCGGAACACCGCTTGGCGTCGGTCTGGTTCGCGACTCAAAAGTCCTATCTTGATTGCCTAAAACTGCAACACGGCGACGCGTTTTTAACGACGCGCGGCTACTACCTGCCGGCGCTCGACGCCGTGCTTGCGTTCGATACGCGCGGCACCAAGTCTTACCGCGAGTCCGCGGCGATCTTGGAGGAGCGCGAACGAGAAACGGCGGGACTTTCAGCCGCGATCGCGCGGATGCCCGCGCACGCTCGGCTGCAGTTGACCTTCCCCGACGCCCCGCCGCGCGCACTGAGGAAAACGGAGGCGCGCGCGGTCCTGTCGAAATTCGAGCGCGACGTCGCGCGGCAAAAGCTGCTGCTCGACCTCGACCGACTCTCGCTTGATCTGGCCATCGCGGCCCATGAACAGGTGCACCAATTAATTGCACACGCAGGTCTTGTTATTACGCATGCGTCGTTCCCGATCTGGCTGCACGAGGGGTTGGCGATGCAGTACGAGCACGTGCGCGGCGGCCGCTGGGGAGGCGTATCGCACCCGCACGAGCGACGCTTGGCCGCCTGGCGGGCCCTCGACCCGCAGCCCGCCCTCCCGCCGCTGCTCCGGGACGTCGGTTTCGGCCGCGGCTATCGGCAGGGTCCGTACGCGTCGGCGTGGGCACTCGTTTACGACATCGAGCGGAACCGGCCCAACGATTTTCTCACGTTTCTCGACCTGCTGCGCGCACCCGGGAGCGTTGACCAGGCTCGCGTGCGCGACGCCCGCGTCTCGAACGCCTTTCGCGGCGCATTCGGCGACGATTTGATCGCCTTCCAAGAGGGCTGGCGAAAACGAACGCGGGAGCTTAAAACACCGCTCGAAATGCACGACCCGCGACCGACCGGACAACGACGTCTCGGTCAACCCGCCGACAATCGCGATTGACACATCCCCCGCACGCGGTATCATTTTCGTACGTCGTCCAACGACGGGGCGTAGCTCAGCATGGCTAGAGCGCACGGTTCGGGACCGTGAGGTCGGAGGTTCAAATCCTCTCGCCCCGACTAAGACTGGATAAGGACTTACGGCAAGCCTAGAATTCTCCCGGACTCCGCTGGCAGAGATCGCCGGCAGAGTTCCGGGAGTTTTCGTATGCCCAGGAAGCGTCCCGAGCCCTTCTGGCGCTCCGAGCGGAACTGCTGGTTTGTCCAGATCGGCAAGCGCCAGCACCGCCTCTCCCCCGACGAGGCGGAGGCGTGGCGGCTCTACCACGAGTTGATGGCGCGGCCGCCGGAAGAGCGCCCGGCCGATACCGCAACCGCCCCACCGACGCTGGTGGTCGAGATCCTCGACGCCTTTCTCGATTGGGCCTCCCGCAACAAGGCCGCGCGCACCTATGCGTGGTACAGGGAGAACATCCAGCCCTTCGTCGACCGCATCCCGGCGACGCTCGCCGTCGCCGAGCTGAAGCCCTACCACGTCACCCGTGCGATGGCCGACTTCCCTCACTGGTCGAACAACACGAAGGGCGACTTCATCGGGGCCATCAAGCGGGCGTTCAACTGGGCGGCCGACGAGGAGCTGATCGAACGCTCTCCCCTGGCGCGGATGAAGAAACACGCGCGCGAGGCCCGCGAGATGGCGGTGAGCCCGAGCGAGTACGCCCAGGTCGTCGCGAAGGTCCGGGAGCCGAATTTCCGGGACCTGATCGAGCTCTCGTGGGAGACCGGAGCCCGGCCGCAGGAGCTGCGCAAGATCGAGGCCCGGTTCGTCGACCTCGACAACAGCAGGATCGTCTTCCCGCCGACGCAGGCCAAGGGCAAGAAGTACCACCGGGTCATCTACCTGACGCGGCGAGCCCGCGAGATCGTCGCGCGACTGGCGGAGGCGCACGCGAGCGGCCCCATCCTGCTGAACAGCGAGGGCAGCCCCTGGACCAAGGACGCGATCAACTGCGCCTTCTGCCGGCTCGAGAAGAAAGTCGGCAAGAAGTACCACCTCGGCGCCTTCCGCAAGGGATTCGCGACCGAGGCGCTGAAGGCGGGCGTCGACACGGTGACCCTGGCCCACCTGATGGGCCACCGCGACCCGTCGATGGTCAGCCGGGTCTACGGCCACGTCCAGCAAGACCCCGAGCACATGGCGGCGGCGGCCAACCGTGCGAAGGGTTTCAAGGCAGGCGAAGATGCTTGAGCCGGAGGCGGGGGGCCGGGGTCGGGGCGGGGCGGGCCACCGGCTCTGCACTCTCGAGGTAGGCGGCCAACTGGTCGTCACTGATCCGGATGCAGCCGCGGCCCATGCCGACTCGATAGCAGCGCAACCGGCCGCTGGCGACCAGGGCGTAGACCGTGGCTGGGCTGACCTCGAGTCTTGCTGCGGCTTCTCGCACTCGCACCGTCTTCCTCCTGCCCGCCCTGAGATTCGGTGATACTCGCGCTCGGCTTCGGTCCGTCCTCGCTCTCGCGGGGCGATCCGGAGGTAATAAGCGGCCGATTATTGAATCGGATGAACAGCGGCCCGAAGCAGTCACTTCGATAGGCAGAGTCTCTGCGCCGGCCGGATGCACAAGTCTCGGCCGCGCCTGCATCACGAAGGCAACGCAGGCTGACCGATGGTCGGCCCGGGAAGCTGCTTCAGCGGTTCCGGGCATCTGTACACGTTCGAGCGACTGGCCCCCGGCGTGACGACCCACCGCAGTGGGCGTCGCCGCTTGATGAGAGTCGCGGAGAGCAGGACGAGCGCCCCGGCCGCAGCGGTCGCGAGTGCCAGACCATCCAGTCGGCGTGCGTCGGCGAGGACCGCCTGATTCTCGGGACGTGCGGCGAATTCCCTCGGGTCCTCGCCGAAGAACTCGTCCTCGTGACCGGGCAGATTGCCCCGATTTGGAGGCGTGATGCCCTGACGCGTTTTCTCCGAGGACATCCCGTGGAGAACGAAGGCGGCAAGGAGAAGCACTGCCCCCGTCAGGATTCGCTTCGGTTGTTTGGCCAACATGTCGCACTCTCTCCTGGATTCCGACCAGCTTCTCGTTTCGACGCGTACACAAGGGATGGGGCGAGGCCTGCGAAGTCGCCACCTTCCGTGTTCTGGAGAGTCACCGCATGGGGTTGTCGGCTTTCCATCGCTCCAGCTCGTCGCGTGCGATCTTGTAGAACTCGCGGTCCGCGTCCGCCCATTCCTCCTCGCGGAGGCAGGCCTGCACGATGTGCCGGCACCGCCTGGCAATCCGAACGGCTGCGTCATGGACCTGGGGATCGGCCGGCAGGGTCTCGACGAACACGCCTCACCTCCTGTCCATTCGGACTTCGACGGTCTTCCCCTGCTGGAGAGCCTCAAGCAATTCGTGCCTGTGCGTGTTGAGGAGCTCATTCCACTCCCGGTCGACCGCCGCCATGACCCGCGCGATGCGGCGCCGATCGAGGTACTCGTCGACGAAGGACCAGGCGAGGCCGACGATTCCCAGGATGACAAGATCTGCTGGCATGTTGCCCTCTTGGAGGTTGCGGCCCTCCCTGGCCTGTCCGTCACTTGTTTCGACGCTGAAGGTAAAACTCGCTGCGAGCACCAAGAACATCACGATCACGCGCAGCACGGCCGCGCTCGAGACGGAGGAGGGCATGCTCAGCGACTCCGCAGGAACTTGTAGAGGCTGAACCCGACCTGGGCCGACTTCGCTGCTGCGTCCGCCATGCCGCGGCGACGTTCGGCCTCGACGCGTTTGAGGGACTCGTAGGCGTTGGGATGCTTGGTGGCGAGCCACCACTGGAGGTAGTAATTCCCCGCGTAGGCGACGACGACGAGGGTCATGAACTGACTGAACGGATCCATGGGCTGTCCTTTCTTGAAAGTCGCGGGCCTCCATGCCCTGGTCGCGCCACCCTCCACCGAGGAAGCGGCGTATCGTCCTGCCGGGCTGCTACATGCCGCGGCCCATCTCCATGCCACGCTCGTGGGAGGAGTCGGGAGGCGTGGCGGAGTTGTCCTTGGCGATCTCACTGGGCGAGGGCTTCTCCGGCTTGCGGTCGGCCGCGATCTCGCCCTGCGTGGGGTTGAGGAAGGCCCCCGGCTCGTCCACCTGGATGGACTGCGGGAACGGCTTCAGTGCTTCGTACAGCTCGCCGGCGCCCTGGCGGAACGCGGCCGCGAGCATGCCGTCCCGGAGGAAAGGCTCGGTCACCCTGTCGATGGGGGCGCTGACCGCCTGCTGCGCCGCCTTGATCGTGTCGGCGGCCTTGGCGAAGAACCCTTCGTTCTGCTGCTGGTTTCGAGGCTCCATGCGACGTCTTCCTTTCATCGGGCGGGAAAGGTGGGCACGTCGTCTCGCCAGAACGCACTGGGAGGCGGCGTGCCGCCCGGCGAGCCCTGCCCGAAGGGCTGCGCCGGAACAAGGGTGGTCGTGCTTCGTGCCGCGTTCCCGGGCCCGAGCAGAGTGGCAGTCCCACCCGGCTGCGGGCTGAAGCTCGGGGGATAGGCCGGAGGGCCGCCCGCCGAGGTCAGCAGCAGGAGCGAGACGAGGAGGATGCCGAGGCCCAGGGCGAGGGTGCCGATGCCGGCGGCCGTCCCGCGCAGGCCGAGCCCGCAAGTAGTGCCCGCGCGGCCGTTCCGGAACTCGGGGTCGGCGTAGTATCGGACGAGCTGGCATGGGATCGGGGGCAGGTTGCGATGGAAGACGATGGCCAGGTCCTCCGGCAACCGCAGCACCTCCTCGGCCTTGACCAACCGGCGGGCAACCTCGGACGTGGTGACGCTGGTGCTGGTCGAGACCTGCCCGCCTTCGTGCCCGGTGCCGCCATGCCCGTGTGGCCGCGAGGTCGAGGTCGATCGGTTGAGCGACTCGACCAGGACGGTCGCGTCGCCGATCCGCTTGCTGATCTCCTCCGCGGTCTGGACCGTGTTGACGCCGAAGAACTGCTGGGTGTCGAAGTTGTTGAGGAAGTCGGGGGCCGACTCGCCGAAGCACTCGGTGAGCTGGCCCATCGACTGGAAGATGAACCAGAACCGCACCCCGTAGCCGCGGACCAGCGAGACGGCGTCTTCCAATGCCTTGATCCGTCCGAGCGTGGCCGCCTCGTCGAGCAGGAAGAGGATGGGGTTGCGCTCGGTCGCGCCCTCCCGGGTGACGGCCCGGAGCAATCCCCCGATCCACATGCGCTGCAGCGGGGCCAGGGTCTCCAACTGCTCCGACGGCAGGGCGAGGTAGACCGTGGTCGCCTTCTGACGGAGGGAGAGCGGGTCGAAGCTGCTGCTTCGCGTACTGGCGGCGACCTTGGGCGAGTCGAGGAAGGCCGTGTGCCGCTGGACGGTGGTGAGCACCGAGCCCAGCTCGCGATCCACGTACCAGGTGAGCAGGGAGCCCATGCGGCGGATGAGCCCGTCGCAGGCGTCCGACTGCTGCATGGCCGCGACCGCCCGTGCAAACTTGTCGCGACTGGAGACGAGGTCGCGCACGAGCTGCAGGTTGCGATCCTCGCGCGAGGGCTCGCAGGCGCAGACGTAGGCGATGAACGCGGTCAGGATCAGCTCGGCCGAGTCGTTCCAGTGGGGCTCGCTCTCCTTGCCGGTGCGCACGACCATCTGGTTAGCCAGGTCGCGGCACTGGTCGATCAGGGTCGGGGACTCGGGGTCGATCAGGTCGAGCGGATTGAAGGTGTCCGACCACGCCCCGGAGATGCCGAACGGGTCGAGGCAGACGATCCTGTGCCCGAACCGGTGCTCGCGGTGCCCCGCGGTCAGCTTGAACAGCTCTCCCTTGGGGTCGGTGACGACCGCAGATTGCTTGTAAGTCAGCAGGTTGGGGACGAGGACGGAGACGCCCTTGCCGCGGCCCGTGGCGGCGAACGTGATCAGGTGGACGAACCGACCGAGGCGGATCAGGGAGGGGGCGGCCCACCTACGGCCGAAGAACGCCTGGAGGAAGAGACGGCAGGCGGCCTCCTCGCGGCCGCGCGGGGCGAGGACGTGCGCCCGCAGGGCCTGCATCCGGGAGACGGCCGCGGCGTAGCCAGTACGCCCGAGGACGAGCCCCTCGTCGCCCAGCAGTCCGGCCGAATACAGGTCGGCCACGGAGGCGAGTCGGGCCGTCCCGTGGGCCCAGCCCGTGCCGCGCCAGCCATTGAGCTTGCCGAGGGCCGCGACCCCCAGAATCAGGAGGGCGGCGGCCGGGAAGAGGAGCGCCACCAGGATCACGCCCCCGAAAATGCAGGCCGTGGCCGCAAGGAACAGGAACCGTAAGAACCTGGCAGGGGACCTCGTAGGCATCGGATTCGCCTCCATCGTTCGCAAGGGCCTGGGGAGCGACTTCAAGCTCCGGCCTGGTCGCGGATCATCTTGGTGAGGGTCGAGAGCTCGATGCCCTGGGTGCGGGCGCGCCGCGCCTTGCCGAGGATCTCCTCCAGGGTCGCGATGAAGGCCTCGAGGTCGAGCGAGTCCTCCGCGCTCACGGTCACCGTGGCGGAGGCGAGCCGGCAGACGACGCGACTCGCGCCTCGGCGGGGCTCGTCACCGCTGGCCTTCCGGGCCTTGAGGGCCCCGACGAGCCCGTCGCGGGTCAGACGCCCCGAGGCGAGCTGCGCCGCTAGTGCCTCACGCTCGCCGCCGTCCTCGACGCGCGCCAGGGAGCTGGCCGCGGAGAGGGGGATCTCGCCGGCGTTCACGCGCTCGCGGATTCCCTCCGGCAGGCCGAGGAGGGAAAGCAGGCGGGAGACGCCGGCCTTGGAAAAACCCAGCCGCTCGGCCACCTGGCTGGCGTTCCAGCCGGTCGCGTCCATCAGGCGGCGGATGGCATCGGCCTTCTCGACGGCGGAAAAGTCCTCGCGCTGGCAGTTGAGCACGAGCTGCTTCTGGAGCGTGCCGGCCTCGGTGCCCGGCTTCTCCTCGACGATCACCGCGAGCTGGGCCAGGCCCGCGGGCTTCGCCGCCCGCCAGCGCCGCTCGCCGTCCACGATGACCATCCGCCCGTCGACGAAGCGCACGCGAAGCGGTACGAGCTGGCCCAGCTCCTTCAGGCTTGCGATGAGTCCGTCCAGGGACTCGGTATCGAAGAAGCGGCGCGGCTGGTCAGAGTCGGGAAAGACCAGATCGCGAGGCACGTACTGGATCTGCTCCTCAGCCACCATGTCGGCTCCTCTCGTCCTGGCCCGGCGCGCACGCCGGACGCCCCGGGGCTGAACCCTGACCGGGCTTGTACGAACTCACGCAGCGGGGGAAAGGCGGGCGGAGGGATCAGGGAAGTTGCATCCCGCCCGCCCCGTCTGAAGGCATCCTAGGAGGGCGGGCGAGCATGCGCGCGAAGAACGGTAAGGGCCGTAAAGCCCTGCGCGCCAAGGGTTCGGAAACATTGGCCCTGTCGGCGCACGCGCCCTGCGGGTAAACTTACCGGCCTCGGGCGGTAACTTTACCGGATTCTTTACCGGGCCTTGCGCCCGGGTGGAGGGGCTCCTACAATGCCCCGCGTGGCACGTCAGGGACCGCCGGTCGGCTGGTCCGACTACGGCGAGTTCCTGGACTACATCAGAGCCAACGAGCCCGTGCTCAACATCGCGTTGCGGCGCGAGACGCGTCAGCTCGACAAGCTCGCTCCCGCGCGGGATCTGCTCCTCGGCATCCACGGGCTGTGGAAGACGCAGGGGAACGACCGCCCGTTCTGCCGGAGTCTCATGGACTTCCCCGACTACGGCAGCGCGGGGACGATCAAGCAGCTCCTCTCATACGCGAACAAGTATCTGCGGCTGGCGTCGGGCAAGGAGCACCTCGACCGACCCCTCGCGCCCTACCTCTCGGCCGGGGGGGCCGAGGTGAGGTGTGTCTGGGTCGAGAAAGAGGAAGAGGTCGTGCCCCAGGACCGGGAGCGGCGGTTCGACCGCGTCTACTATCTGTTCCGCGAGTGGCGCAATACAGCCCAGGACGAACTGTTCCGGGGCTTCACCGCCATGGCCGAGACGCTCGGCATCGAGGCCGTGCTGCGTCGCTTCGGCAGCCGCGAGGCGATCGCTGCCGAAGTGCTGCGGATCGTCAGGGCGCACCGCAAGGAGGACCTCACACCGCGGCCCATCTCGATCGTCATCGCCCTGGAGGACGAAGAGGCGGTCGAGACGAGCGACGACATCGACCGGGCGAGGGAGCTGGCCGAGGGCAGGCTCTTCTTGACCCGGACCGAATACGTCAACGCCCAGGTCCAGCAGGACAGCGAGCTGGTCGGCAAGCGCCTCGCACAGTGCATGGTCCGCGACCTGGCCGGTTCCGTGAAGAAGTCACCTCGCCGCAACATGGTGTTGCTCGTGGAAGCCGAGCTGGGCGACCTGTCCTCCTTTGCCGCACGCAAGCGGCACTTCCGCAGGGCGATCGAAAGGGCCGGAAAAGGGCTCGAGATCTACCCGAGAACGGTCCGGATCACCAAGGAGGAGTTCTACAGCTCCGGGGTGGCCGAGAATGTGAGGACTGAGACGGCGAAGCTCCTCGCCGAGGACAAGGGTCGCGAAATCTTGGCCATGTACACGGGGTACTTCAGCCTGACCTGGGGCGCACTCCAGGCCGCCCGCGAATCGGGGCGGACCGCGGAGGAGCTCGCCATCTACAGCGAGGACGTGGTCTACGCGATCATCCGGGAACTGGGCAATCCCGGATGCCATCTCAGGGCCACGTGCGGCGTCGACCCCTACCACTACGGCCGGTACCTGCTCAGGGTGGCCGCGACCCGTTCCGAGGATGACCGCAAGGAGCGGGCGCCCGCCCCGGAGCCCTTCGTGCTCTCGAAGCGGGACGTGACCTACGGGGACTGCGGCAAGATCGGCTACACCTGCGAGCTCGACAGCCGCAAGCTCTCCTTCCACGAGGGGGACGACCATGCGATCGACGTCCGCCTGGAGGGCGAGCGCTACGCCTGGAAACACTGGATGCGAAGCGGCCTACCGTTCGCATACGGGCCCGACCTGGTGAGATCGAGGACGAAGAACCCCGGTCGTTCCTGACAGTCCGCGTGATTACTGCTCGGGACTGAGCTCGCGGAATTCGATCGTGCGGATGACTGGCGCCCACGCATCCTCGAAATCGCGGCCGTCGGGAAGCTCGTAGACCCAGGGCATCCGGTGCTGCGCGACGTAGTCGTAGAGTCGCCAGAGATTGCGGCCCTCGATCACGACGCGGATGGCGGTCGCGTTCGAGAACTGGAAGGTGAGTCGGTGTCCCTGCCCCTGGGGGAGGTTCTCGAAGCTGCTGCCGCTCTCCAGATGCATGTACTGGCAGGAGCGGATAGACCGGTCCCGGAGGATGAAGTGGAGGGAAGGCAGCGGCTTGTTGCCGGGCCGCGCGTGCGACTGATAGGACGAGCTGTCCAGGGAGAAGGTCTCGAGGCCGAGCGGCTCCTCCCCGCCGCCGGGGAGATCTCGCTCCGCACCCGCGGCCGGGGCGTCGAGGACCGCCCGAATCCCTTGCGTGTTGCGGAAACGGTCGCGTGCCAGGCTGTCGCTCATCGATTGACCTCCCTTTCCGCGCTGGGTCGAGGCGGTCGTGCCGCCGCGTACGCCTGACGCGTCCGCTCCAGGATCGCTTGCCGCTGCAGCCGCAGCCGGTTTAGGCGCTTCCTCTGCGTCGGCTTCTTCCCGGCGATGAGGTCGGACGCGGCCACCTTCTGCGAGGAGCGGGCGATCGCCTCGCGCAGCTCGTCCTTGTCGTCGGTGTAGAGCCGGAGCATCTGCCGCGCGCGGCTCGCCGAGACGTAGATCTGCTCCATGTTCGAGGCCGGCGACGACTGCGAGGACTGGCCGATGATCACCCGGTCGACAGTCCTGCCCTGCGAGCCGAAAGAGGTCTCGACCAGGCCGTGTCGGAAGTGCCCGAAGTCGCGCCCGACCACCCAGCCGTTGTCGAGCCGGATGTCGCCCTCCGGGGTGAACCCCGCCACGCGGTAGGCCGCCCCATTGTTCAGCCGGTGCTTGCCGTCGGCCGTCTTGCCGCCGGCCGTCAGGCGAAGCACGTCACCGGCCGCCAGCCGGAGCACCTCCGCCCGGTAGGCCTGGAACTTCCCGGCCTGGTCGAGCGGGAGGGACGAGGCATCTCTGTCCGAGACCCTGATCCGGTCGCCCGTCCGGTGCCCCTTCGCGTTCTGGTGGAACTGGATCACGTCGACCTGGCCCGACCGGTAGCTCGTCGGGTCGCTCCGCTCCGCCTCCGTCAGGTTCGCGGCCACCAGCCGGGTGAACTCCCGCTCCTCCGTTCCGAGCCGGCCGTCCTCTTTCAGCGCCCGCCGGATCGCATCCGTGATGCGCTGGCCTTCGGCATGCGTGGGACTGATGACGAGGACCTGGTCCCAGTCCTTACCGTCGCGGAGGGCCTCGACGTAGTCCGAGGCGATGGCGTGCTCGCGCTCCCCTTCCGTCATCTGCTTGACCCAGCCCAGGCCGTCGAGCTGGTTGAACCCGTCGAGCGACTTCCCTTCGGAGAAGAGCTGGACCGCGTGCTTGTAGCCGCCACTCTCCTGTCGCTTGATCGTGGCGAGTCGGAACGGCGTCAGGCCGCCATACTGCTGGAGCACCCGCATCAACGCGCCGCGGGCGACCGACCCGTGCTGTCGGGAGTCGCCCACCAGATCCAGTCGGAGATCGCCGGCCCTCGCCGCCTCGAAGAGGCGCACGGCGTCGTGATGGCCCAGCATGCTGACCTCGTCGACCACGACCCGGCCGCCGCGGGCGGCTTTCTGCATCTCCTCACTCATGAGGAAGGAGGCCACGGTCTCGGCCCGGAAGCCGTCTTTGCGCAGGACCTCCACCGCCTGGGAGGTCGTGGCCAGGTACGTGACGTTCGCGCCGGCCAGCTTCAGGCCCCGGTCGTAGGTCTTGAGCATCGTGCTCTTCCCCGTGCCCGCCGCGCTGTCGACCAGGCTGACTCGATCCGAGGAGCTGAGCAGGCCGCGGACGGCCGCCCACTGGTCGTCGTCCAGCATGCCTCGCTCCACTCCCGGGGCAATGCCGGTCGGGCGGAGCGTGCCGCGACCGGCCGCGGCGAACGCGGCGAGGAATCGCTCCTCGCCCAGCACTTCGCGGGTCGTCGCCATCATCCGCCCGTCGATCTCCCGCGTGATCACCCCCTGGCGCCCAACCTCCTCCGCCACGGCCTCCGGAGTCAGGGAGCCCAGCCCGAACAGCAAGGCGGTCTTGCGGATCTCTCGCTCGGGCACGACTGCCTCCCGCTCGAAACAGTGGCGCAGTGCGAAGGCGACCGCCTCCCGTGCGGTGACCGGCTCGCCGGCCGCAATCCGCCGCTCGTAGACCGCCGTGAGCGCCTCGCGCTCGTCGGAGGTGAGCTGTCCGTCCCAGAGCGTCCTGAGCTCGGCCGGGGTGAGCTCCTTCTGCTTCTTCGCCCGGGTCCTGGCCCCCAGCTCGCTCTTGAGCCGGGCGTCCGTGATGCCCAGGCGCTCGGCCTCGGCCTCGATCTGGCTTTGCCGCTTGCTGAATTTCTCGATGACCGATTGCGGCACCCCGGCGATCTCCCACTCCTTGCCGCCGCGGCGGTCGATGACGTACCCCAGGCCTTCCAGCTTTCTGGCCAGGCGGGAATAGAACGCCGCCGTGTAGTACTCCCCGTCCCGCTTGATCGAGGCGAACTCGCCGGCCTTGATCCGGCCCTCCTCCCGGTCTCTCGTCGCGTTGAAGACCAGCACGTGGCTGTGGCGCTGGGGGTCGGGCGGAGCGTCGCCCACGGGTCGCGAGGTCGAGTGCCGGAACACGGACCAGACCATGTTGCCGGTGAGGCGGTCCGAGCGCTCCCCGCCCTTCCGGACGCGGGTCCGCATGTCACCCTCGATCTCCCGCATCGTCTCGTCGACGGACGTGTCGAAGGCGGCGATCAGTCGCTCACGCTCGGCATCCCCGGCCAGGGCCTCAACCTGGCTGAAGGACTTGGGCCCGGAGAAGACAAAGTCATATCCCACCCGGCGCTCCTGGTTGGTGCGCGGCGTGAGCGGCTGTCCCGTCCGGGGGTGGAGGTTGTCGCACAATCGGTCGAAGTGATCCTTGCCCACCGTGCCCGCGAGGCCGAGCTCGCCGGCCAGCTTGCCGCCCCACCGGCCGACCAGCTCCTGGCCCTCGGTGTAGTAGTCCGAGGACGCGTAGTACCGCTTCGCGTCGGTCGCGGACGTGACCGGGTGGATTCGCAACATCGTGTCGCCCGCTCGTTGGGGTTCGTGATCGGAAACGTGCTGCGCGCCTCGGTCCAGCCCGGGGCAGGCGTGACCGCCCCGGCGATGGCGGTCGTTCTCCCGTCCGGCGGGGACGACCTGCGGGAGCGAACGCTATCGGCATTCTAGGGCTCAGTCAATTTTCATCGACATATTTCACAGCATGCGTATGTTGTATCCGGAGCGTTGAACCACGGTCGCCGACACCCGCAGGCGCGAAGCTGGCCCGGGTTGCGTAGCGCCCAGGGTGTCGGGGGGAGCCCCGCGTGACGAATTCGCGGCGGCGGCGAATCAGGTGGACGACGTCCTCCGAGCGATCGAGCCGCCCGGCGTCGGATGCCATGTCCCGCGTGCGTGCGAGCCGCTCGCCGCGAAGCCGGGGCGACCTCTGCGGCTGGAGTCTCGTCCGCGCGACGCAAGGCCGTCGCGCATCCTCCGAGGGCCAGGATCTCCCGGCGCCGGGGGACCTGATGACCGGGGTCGGGCCCCATCGGTCCGGTGACGTTGCTCGCGCCGGTCACGTCGGTCCCTTCCCCGTTCGTGGCCGACGCGACACGCGGCCTGCTTCATGTCACGCGTAAAGCCGCCGCCGGTCCGGGTCAAGCTGCCAAGGCCGTTTCCCAAGGGGGAGCCTCGGCCTTTCGCTTGCCCGGTCGCTGGCGCTCGCTCCGCCCCGGGCTGTGGCGGCTTTCTTCGCCGTGCCATCAGGCCGCGATGGTCGCGGCCGGAAACCCGAAGAGAAGGAGACCACCATGTCCGACAACACGAACAACGAAACCACCGCCTCGAAAGCCCCGAGCCACGTCGCGTATCAGGTCCGCGACCGCGAGGGGAAGAAGGGCTTCTGGACCCGCATCGGCAGCGCCTGGGCCCACGGCGACGGCAAGGGCTTCAACGTGCAGCTCGAGGTCGTGCCGCTCGACGGCCGGATCACGCTCCGAGTCGCCACCGAGACGAAGGACTGATCATCAACCGGGCGGGCCGGAGGGCCCGCCCCTCAACCGAAAGGAATCGCACCATGACACACTTCACCGTCGGCATCATCGTCCCCGAGGACAGGCTGCCCCACACCCACGACTTCGTCACCGACCAGATGACGCCCTACGACGAGAACCTTCGGGTCGACCCGTACGTCTGCTACTCGGTCGAGCAGGCCAGGTCCGAGATCGAACGCGACCTCCAACGCCTCGAGCGGATCATTGAGCGCCAGGACTCCGAGTACAACCTCGACAAGTGCCGCGAGCTCGTCGCCCGGCTCCGCACCACCACGCCGGAGCAGAAGTACCGGGAGTACCTCGGCTTCCACGAGTCCTTCAACGCCCGGGGCGAGCCGATCTCGACGAGCAATCCCGCCGGCAAGTGGGACTGGTACACCATCGGCGGCCGGTGGGACGGCTGGATCAACGGCATCAAGTCCACCCGAGGACGCGTCGCGGACAACCTGGCCCCGACCGAGCAGGCGCTCGAACGCGGCGTCATCCCGCACGCGATCATCACGCCCGACGGCCAGTGGCAAGAGCGGGGCCAGATGGGCTGGTGGGCCATCCTGATCACCGAGAACGAGCGATGGGACGCAAAGGCGAGGGAGCTTCTCGCCAGCCATCCGGGACACCACGTCCTGATCGTCGATGCCCACATCTAGGAGGCGCTATGTCAACCGACCGACTCATCCCGCAACGGGTGCGGCGCTGCGAGTCAGCCATCGACGGGTACTCCGACGAAAGCCGTATCACCAGCCTGATCGACCTGCTGGCCGACGCGATGCACTGGTGCGACGCCCACGGCGAAGACTTCCATTACGCCCTGTGCGTGGCCGGAAGGCACTTCCTCGCCGAACTCAATGACTAACAGACCGAAAAAAGGAGACTTCCATGACCTACGCACTCACGACGATCAATCCCTTCTACGCGGCCCGCACCCGGCGGGTCGCGACGACCGGCCGGTCCGAGCCGACCGGACCCATCTACGCACTGCTCCCGATGGCGCCGAGGAACGCGTCCCCGGTACCGCACCTTACAAGCCTGTACCACTTTCACAGAGCCGGCGAGTACGGCGACCGGAAGTGGCCCGGCAACTGCGGTGGCAACCTGATCAAGGACCTACTGAACTACTTCCGACCCGGGCTCGTCTTCGACCCGATGTCGGGCAGCGGCACGGCACGGGACGTCTGCGAGGAGCTCGGGATTCCCTGCTTCGCGTTCGACATCCACCAGGGCTTCGACGCCTGCGACGCGACCGAGTTTCCCGCGGCCGAGACGTTCGACTTCATCTGGAGCCATCCGCCTTACTGGCGGCAGAAGCTCTACGCTGACGACCCGCGCGACCTCTCACGGTCGCCGACGCTGGAGGACTTCCTCCGTCGCTACCGGCAGTTCATCCGCAACTGCGCCCGAGCACTGAAACCGGGCGGCAAGCTTGCCGTGCTGATGGGCGATTACTCCGACCGCGAGGCCGGCTACGTCCCGCTCGTCTACCACACGAAGCGCCTCGCCTTCGAAGCGGGCCTCGCCCAGCACTGCACCGACATCATCCGGTTCAGTCACGGGGCCAGCAGCAGCAAGAAGGTCTACCGCAGCAGCTTCATCCCCGGACTGCACGATGTCTGCACCATCTTCGAACGACCCTGACCAACGACCAACCGAGAAAGGAATCTCACCATGACACGCACCACGATCCAGATCTCCGAAGACGAGTTCGACGAACGCTATACCCTTGTCCCCAACCACCTCAACCCCAACGCAAACTGGGGATACGGCGGCGAGTCCGGCTGCCTCTTCGAGACGTACGGCGAGGAACTCGAGTTCGTACGCCGCCAGGACCCCCGGTCCGTCTGGACCTTCGTCGACGGCGACGACGGCGGCCAGTATCTCCTCAGCGGCGTCCACATCGTCAACCGGATCGGCTATCTGATCAGCACGACGCCGGTGGCCGAAGGTGTCGAGATCGAGGTGCGGATCCCGTCGGAGTCGGACGATGACGTCGAGTCCGACGAGGCCGAGGCGAGCACACCGACAGACGTGCTCATGGAGATCGCCCGCGAGCATCTCGGCATCCCGACGCTGGAAACCCGGAGGAGTGACTCGCTCGACTTCCACGAGGTCGCCGTCTGGTGCGTCCATGACGCCCTGAAGGCCGCCTTCGAGGCCGGGGTGACAACCGCCGGCGAACAGGCCATGGCCCTCCGCCTTGCGTGTCGGATGGTCGTCGACCGCTGGGAACGCGGCGACCTGGCCGAGGCCGCGCGGGCTTGCAGCGAGGCGCTCGGTTGGCACGCTAGATCGGCGGAGAAGCCGACGGCAGCGGGTTGAGTCATGGGCGACCGCGACGACGACATCCTCGACGATCTGTTCCACGGCAGCGCCCTGGCCGCCTACCTGGAGCAAGCCGCCGCACAGCAGGACTGGCCCGCCAGCGAGGCCACGAGGCGGCTGGCCTTCGAGCGGTTCGAGCAGGCCCTCGCGCATCGCAACGCTGCGAAGCCGCCCGAGCGGTGACAGGCCGGTGATTTGACATCGCCGATCGCCTGCGCTATACCCTCGGGCATCAACCTCATGCGAGGCACCGTGACGGATTGGGCGAGGCGAACACAGAGGATCCAGGTCGGCGACACCGTCGCCTACAGCAAGTCCTTCCTACAGAGCACAGGACAGTACACCGGGGACGTCCCGCACGCGCGGGGCAAGGTTACCGCACTCGTCCCCGTCGGCAAGGATCTGACCCTAGCCGAGATCGCCTGGGACAAGCCCGACCTCCCCGCCCGCGTCAACGTCAAGAACCTCACGACGAAGAAGGGGATCGCCCTCGGCGAGTAGCTCCCCTCCCTGATCCCGCTCGACTGGCTTGATAACTCCTGAGCCATTCCGCCACCCCGGCGATCGCCGGCCGGGTGCTCTCGGGGTCTGCTTCGCTTTCGTCCCTGTCGGGACCGGCCCTGCCGCCCTCTCGCCCCCTGGTGGACCAGAGGGGGTGGTCCCCCGCTTGCGTCAAGGATGCCCTGCGGCGTCCGGCGCGGTCCCCCCCTGGCTTCCGCGCTGCGCTTGTGCAGCCAGGAGACCCCCCGCGCCTCCCGTCCTTGACGCCGCTCCCCCCTGATCAGGTTCTCCCTTCGTTCCGGTTGAATGCGCCGCATTCAACCAGATAGTTCCAACGAAGGAGACGACCGATGCAGACCGAGCGCCTTGACGTTTACACACGCGTGACCAACGCCATCATCGACGAGCTTGAGAGGGGCGTCCGCCCGTGGCTCAAGCCGTGGAACGCCGAGCACGCCGCCGGGCGCATCACCCGCCCGCTCCGTGCCAACGGCCAGCCCTACAAGGGCGTCAACGTCCTGATGCTCTGGATGGCCGCCGAGCTTCAGGGCTTCGCCGCCCCGATCTGGATGACCTTCAACCAGGCCAGGGACCTCGGCGCCCACGTCAAGAAGGGTTCGAAGGGCTCGATGGTCGTCTACGCCGACCGCATCTCCAGGACTGAGACCGGCGACGACGGCGAGGAGACCGAGCGCGACATCTACTTCATGAAGGGATACACCGTCTTCAACGTCGAGCAGGTCGAGGGCCTGCCCGCCCACTTCTACGCGACCGCCGCCCCGCAGCTCGACCCCGTCGAGCGGATCGAATCGGCCGACCTCTTCTTCGCCAACACCGGAGCCGACATCCGCCACGGCGGGAATCAGGCCTACTACGCCAGCGAGAAGGACTACGTGCAGATGCCGCCCTTCATCTCGTTCAAGGACGCGGAGAGCTATTGCTCGACGCTCGGCCATGAGCTCTGCCACTGGACCAAGCACCCGTCCCGGCTCGACCGCGACTTCGGCCGAAAGAAGTTCGGGGACGAGGGCTACGCCCGCGAGGAACTGGTCGCCGAGATCGGCTCGGCCTTCCTCTGCTGCGACCTGGGCCTCACGCCCGAGCCCCGCGAGGACCACGCCAGCTACATCGGCCACTGGCTGAGCGTCCTGAAGGAAGACAAGCGCGCCGTCTTCCACGCGGCCGCCCACGCCCAGAAGGCCGTGGACTACCTGCACAGCCTCCAGCCGCAGCCGGACGCACCGTAACGGCGGCCCGAGGCCCCGGTACGAATCGCGCCGCCCACGTGGCGGCGCTTGCTTTTTGCCCGGCCCTGATTCGCCCGGCGGCCCGCCGCTCGCTCCGCTCGCGGCCAGTCCGTTAACGCCGCCAGCCCCGAGACTCCCGTTTGCCACGACCGCCTACCGAGCCGACCGGCAGGCAAAAACGACCCTTCCCGTACCTGATTCCCGGCCCAGACGGAATCGCACTCAGCCGGGAGCCATTTCCCACAGGCATCTCTCCTTAGCACCGCTAAGGGGGATTTTCACGGTGAAACTTCCAAGGCCCGCGCCTGGGCCTGCCGGTCGAGTGAGTCGGGCAACTGACCCGGAAACCAATTCACGGATGTTGCGAGGCCGAACGGTTAACGCTCTCGGGCTACCTCACCGGCTGTTGACGAGTCGCCAAATCTTGATTAAAGCTCTCAGTCATGACCGTCATGACGCCCCATACCAACCCGCTCGTGATCGCCAAGGAGTCGATGGCCATGTCCCGCGAGTCGGGCTCGCAGGTCTTCCAGACCGTGGCGATGGTCACGATGGGGGCGATGGCGCTGGCCGCAGTCATGCAGGCCGGGCACGTCCTGCTTCACGACCTGAATCGAAAGTATGACGCGGAACGGAGTGGCGACCGAAGCCGCTGATAGATCGACCCGGTCGCGATCTTGCCACGAGCTGAGGCGAATCTTGATACAGCTGCTGAGCCTCTCCAGCCTCAATTCTGCTGGATGAAGGCCGGAGTTCGCGCTATCGTGTCACCCGATGACGACCCGTAGCCCCAAACAAGCCTCCCGCCCTCCCCGGACGATCGACCCCATGCCGGGACTCTGGCTCACGTCTGTCCTGTCCTGGCCGTACCTGTCGGATCGGTTGACATCCTTCCCGCGCAGCACCGGGCACGACGTGGTCTTCGGGTCCATCGTCGCCCTTATCTGGGGGACTGCCTTCTTCTGGGACGGGCTGGGCCGAACACTGCCGTTAATACAGGCGTTGATCCGACTCGGGATCGCGCTCACGGTTTGGGCGGCTATCGCAGCCCTTTATGGGACGATCATATACCAATTAGTCATCAACTAGCCAAGCGAATTGAACCCGCTTAGCGAGAAACCGCCCTGATCAAGACCGCCAGACAGCATACACTCATTCACGTCCTGCGGCACCCGGGCAAGTCGCTCGACGAGATACTGGCCGAGGCTTGCGACGTCCACCTTGAGCAGATGGATGACCGGACCTGGTGGCTGGCCATCGAGCGCGACGGCCGACGGTAGGTTGTCTGGTTCCGGGGCGTGGATCGGGTCGAGTTGGAGCAGGGCCAAACAGCGACGGCTGCCGGAATTGGATGGTCGAGACTGGGAGTCATACAATGCCCGTGGCCAATTCTCTCGACCGATGTGACTCTGAGGTGGCGCCCCTCATGGAAGGCGATGCCAATCGTCCCGGGAAGACGCCCAGCTACGCAGGGCTCAAGCCTTCATCCGAAGCGGCCTCGCGCGCGAAACGGGCCAACACAAAGACGGACACCCGTCACGAGGTGCTGTTCCGAAAAGCCCTTTGGCACATGGGATTAAGATACAGAAAGCACTCGGCCGAACTGCCAGGGAAGCCCGACGTGGTCATCTCGAGGGAGCGAGTTGCGATCTTCTGTGACGGCGACTTCTGGCACGGTCGAGACTGGGAGTCCCTGCAGGCCAAACTTCAAAAGAGACACAACGCTGACTATTGGATCGCCAAGATTGCCAGGAACCGGGCTCGCGATGCCGCGCAGACCGCTGAGCTTGAGCAGCGGGGATGGATGGTGATTCGCGTCTGGGAAACGGACGTCATCCGCGATCCCGGTGCCATGGCAAAGTCCGTGCTCGAGGCGATTACTCAGCGTCGAGTTCAGGCGGGAGTGATTGCGGCTCCGAAAAGCCCTCCTGCGTGACGAATCTCATCCGGCAGATCGAGCGGATGGTTTGTCAGGTCGACCCGAAAATGCACCTCGCTTACCTCCGGTGGCAACCCGGCCGGCACCGATGGGATCGTCCGAGCGTCGAGGAACCTGATCGATTCAGAGGCGAGCTGGGTGTCGAAGCGATCCTCCTGAGCCGCTCTCCATTCGCTGCCGAGCGTCTGTGCCACCACGGCATCGAGCCGGACCAGCAGTTCGGGGTCGGCAATCCTCTCTCGGATAGCATCGACCAAATCGTTTACGCTGTGCCCGCCTGCTGATCGCTCAATGAGCACCGAAGCGATCACTGCCAGAGTCCCAAGCGGGGGGCGAAGCTGCTCGTGGGAGAACCGGTGCGTGCGCATTCTCCCCGAGGCAGTTTTTACCTCGACACGCTGAATCCCTTCGGCGAAGTCGAATCGATCCTCGGGCTCGGTGTGCCATGCGCGTAGCAGGATCGACGGATCACTCGCCCTTAGGATGACGAACAACTCGGCCCATAGCCCCTGGACGGTCTTTCGCGGGGACTGGGATGCTCGGCGGAACAACTCGATGAGCGTGTTGACTGCCTCAACGACTTGTTCTCGAGTCGGACGATCTGGCAGAGACGCGATCACGGGCGTCAGGGCACGCAAGAAATACTCGTGAAGGACTGGGTCATCTCCACAACATCGGATGACCGACAACCTGTGAATGCTCACGCCGCCGTCGTTGTTCTGCATCCGGCAATCAACGTTGTGCAATACCCAGAGGTTCTCAAGAAGAATCGGCGCGACCGGGGCGCGAGGCCCCGCCGCGTTGGTCTCGATGAGAAGCACGGGACAACCTGACGCGTCCTTCCCGACCGCACAAGAGGTCATTCCGGGAATCGGCTGCGCGGAGAACCTACCCGCGGGGTTGTCCCCCGCGGGTAGCGGCAAGATCGCGAATAGCCGCAGGAGATCGGGGCTGCTCACTTCAGCCCCCTTGCGGTTGGAGCAGGGTATCCCTCGCCATGGCGGACGGAACCCAGACGGCGAGGTGTGGGATGCTCTGAGCGACCAGCGCGTTCGGCTGTCCGAGATCGAGGTAGCCCATCTGGATGGTAATGCCGGCGGCGGCGCGCACCTCGCGCTCGCCGGGGTAGCTGATGCCCCTGGCCCCATTGATCTGGGCATACTGACGCCCTTGGAAGAGCTGTACGATCTGGTCGTCCTGATAGTCGCGACGGCGGGAAGCGCCTTCGGCCATCAGGAATACGGTGCAGGTGGCCGTGGGATTCTCGATGAGATGGAGCTGTACCAGCCGGAGCATCGCACCGATTTGCTGGGAGTCTTCGAGCCGCGTCACGCGATATCGGGTAAGCAACTCCTCGTGGACGGTCTGCAGTGGGATGTCTTCAATGACGAGATTGCGGCGGCTGTTCTGCCGGAGGTCCAGGCCCGCGTATGGTCCGAATGGGTGAGCTCCTCTGAACTGAGCGAACAGAGCCGTGTTCGCAGTCACTGCTTCGGCCGAATCGTGCGGCCCATTCGGATAGACCCACTCGTCACCGAAGCGCATCCGCTGGTACGCGACATCGATCACGTTGTCGCGGGTGGGGCGCAGCTGGCGACTGAGGAAGAACTCGCGTCGCCATTCAGAGAGCGGGCGCCCGGTGGTCGCGAACTGCGCGAGTTCGGTTCGCACGTCCTCTTCGTGCTCGACATAGCCGCAGAAGGCTCTTCGCACATCCGGGCCGACGAAGATGCGGCACAGACCTAGGTACGCGCGTTTGTAGCCGAAGAACCTAGCGCGTTGCTGAACCGTGTCCGCGTTGCCAACGCCGAGGGTTCGGGGCATGTAGCTGACCGTGAGCCCCTCAACCGTGAAGCCTCGGTCCATCGCCTGACCGCCGACCAAGATCCATGAGTAGGACTGCCCCCAGTTGATCTGGGGTGTGCGGCGATTACCGCGGGTATTCAACTCGGTGATCTCGGTCAGCGAGATCGATCGTCGAAGCTGCGCGACGACTTGATCGAACGGCGGTATGCCCGCGGTCGTTGCCGCGAGGTCGTCGTAGGCCGTGCGGAACCGCGACAGAAGGTCGACCTTGTCCGGGTCATCATCTGGAAGGTCGATGATCTGGAGCCACTGGTTCCGGGCGGTCGTGACCCACCCATGGAACTGCCGGTGCGGGTCGGTCCGCTGCGACGGGTGAACCATCATCGAGCAGTTCTGCTCGGGCTGCCCGGTGATGTAGCCGACTGCCACACCGACGTAGAAGAGCTGCATCGCCTGAATGAGAGTCGAAGGCGGCGCATTGAGGACGTTTCTGTTGGTCGGGATCTGGGCAGCCGGGATGTCGCGGATCAGGATCGGATTCCGAAGGAAGAAGTCGGCACCACCTACGTACCCGGCACCAGGCGTGAGTATCTCCGCGAATGTCGGCGAGAGCACATCGACCAGATTGATGAGAAGCGGGGCCTGCGGCGTAGCAGTGTACTGCAGGTAGGAGTGGAGGGGCAGACTCGCTTTTAGGTCAAGCAATCGGCGATAGGTCGTGCTCTCATCCCCCTGGTTGACGAGCGTATTGAGCCCGGCCTGATCGCCCTCGTCGTCGATCAGCAGGGTGGGCACACTGTGCAGATTCGCCTGCTGAAGAACGTCGATGAGGTTCTGCAAGTGCTGATGGTGCTTCATCACCGTGATAAGGACCGTCCGACGCTCCTCTGGCATCGCCGTCGGCACGTCCCACTGGGCGAGCGTGTCCCTTATGGCAATGTGAGCATTGTCGCGGATCTTGGGCTGTGATATGTGTCGCCACGGGGTGCTTCTGGGGCGCGACTCCAGTCGCAGCGCGTCGATGATTCGATCGCGGTTCTGGAAGAAGAGAGGCTCGGTTGTCCCTGCAATAACGATCACGAGGCGGTAACCGTTGTCCCGTGCGAGCGCGGTGACGGTGGTGAACGAGGTGGTCTTGCCGCTCTGGACATAGCCCATCGCAAGTCCGGTCTGGGATTGCGGCGGGCCATTCGGGGCGACACAACGCCGGAGGATGCGGCGGGCCTCCTCGACGATCTGGTCACGCGCGCCCGTCGGCAGGTCGAGGAGATTGGTCTCGGGCCCGGGCTGAGGATCCCAGGGCGGAGGATTGTCAGGGAGGATATCAACGGTGACAGGGGGCGGAGTCCCGTCGGTGCTCATTACTAAGTTCCTGTTACGGGTTGGAGAGGGCCTCTCGGAGCAGTTCGTTAATATTGCGCCTGAATGTACCGGCCATCTGAACGCCCGCCTCACGGGCTGCTGTTTCCGCCAAGCCGATCGCAGCGGCCAGGCGGAGCAGAGGCTCGATCCTCGCCACGTCCGTTCC
>JAJYDB010000124.1 GCA_021777845.1 Planctomycetota bacterium | reverse complement strand
ATCTTTTGCCACGGCTTTCTAGGCTCGGTTTGAAAACACCAGTCTGAGTGCACGCTTGATCATAGCGACCTTTATCATGGCCAAGAAGTTGATCGCCAACTTCTCGAATCGAGTTCCGATGCGCCGACACTCCTTCAGCCAACCGATGCTCTGCTCGACGATGCTCCGTCGCTTGTACGCGTCCTTGTCGAACTTCACCTCGGGATCATGGCGAGCCTTCTCGTTGTCCTTGTGCGGAATGATCGGTTCGATGCCTCGATTTTTCAAGAACCTGCGAAGGGTCTCGCTGCTGTAACCTTTGTCCCCCGCCAACCGCTTAGGACGACTCTTCGGCCTGACCCGCTTCTGCTTGACGTGCACCTTTTTGAGAATCGGTTCCAGACGCTTTGAATCATGCGCCCGGCCCGCCGTTGCTTCGACTTCGAGCGGCGTGCCGCTGCCGTCGACAAGGAGGTGGATTTTCGTGCCAAAACCGCCTCGCGAGCGGCCCAAGCCGTGGTCCGAGGGTTCCTCGGGGTGACAGGCGGTGCTTTTTTTGATGCACCGGCGGCGGACCGAGTCCCCCGGACCGACGTGCCGTCGATGCACCACAAATCCCAGTCGATTTTCCCCTGTTGATCCAGTCGCAAATGCAAGGCGTCGATGATCGAATCGAGGAGTCCGTCGGCTCGTCACTTGCGGAAATAGCCGTACACCGTTTCCCAAGGCCCGAAACGTTCCGGCAGGTCGCGCCGCTGAGCGCCTGATGAGAGTATCCACAGGATGCCGTTGAGCATCTGCCGCCGATCCCGAGGTGGCCGACCAGTTTTGGCCTCCGATTTTGGAATCAATGGATCGTGAAACGCCCATTCTTCCTCGCCGACTTCGTGCCGCTTCATGTCCGGACCTCCTTGTCCGCACGCAGCTTATCAGCTAGTGTCCGGTTCTAAAACAGAGCCTAGTGTGCTTCTTGCAGAATCCTAAGATCATGGCCTGCGACGGCGAGCTGTGGTTCGCCGACGAGCCCTGCGATGCGATCGTCGAGGAACCGCCGACGCCGCTTGCCGGCGGTGACCGGGTTGACGCGGAGCCGGGCGGCAACGGCCTTGTTTTCGAGGCCTTCGGAACAAGCCAGGATGATTTTGGCCCGCTGGACGAGACGTTGGCTACTCCTGGGACGGGAGGCCCAAGCATCGAGCTTGAGACGCTCGTCATCGCCGAGGATCAGAAGGGCTTTGGGACGACCGCCATTGCTTATCATGTGGCTCCTTTACAAGAGTCTATGATGAGAAGCACGATCGCGCAGGATTAACCAGCAAATCTCTAACTCAGTACTCAAAGAGGGTTGTCTTCCAAAAGTATGGGAGATTCGGTGCGCGGCCCTGTTTGCAACAAGCCACCGCTTGCGACTGGACTGCTGTCGAGTCGTCGAGTGCCACCCGCGCCGTAAACTCCGGTGTAAACCGACGACGCCTCCTCATCCAGTACGTACTCTGGCCGGATCGACCCCTCCATGATCGACCTGTGCGTTTTGGCACGCACTCCACAGTCGCATCGGGTTGCTCAGCGCGACCTCAAGCAGGCGCCGCCTTCGCCGAGTCGATCGCGAATTACGGCTCGTCGCATCGGGTTGCTCAGCGCGACATCAAGCAGGCGGCGGCGTTCGCGACCGAGGCCGACAAGTCTTTCAAAAATGCCGCGGCCGGGGCGCCGTCGAGGGCGGCGTGGTCGAAGGTCAGGCTCAAGACCATGCGGCCGGGGGAAGTGTTTCGGCCGTCGAGAAACGAGTCCGCCTCGCGGCGGATCGCGCCAAGACCAAGGACGGCGATTTCCGGGTAGTTAATGATCGGCGTGAACGTATCGATCCCAAACGCGCCAAGATTCGTGATCGTAAAAACGCCGTCCTGCATGTCATCGGCCCCTAAGCGGCCCTTACGGGCCTGTTCGATGAGCGTGCGCGACGCCGTGGCGACATCGAGCAGAGATTTTCGGCCGACGTCTCGGATCACCGGCACGAGCAGGCCATCGGGAGTATCGACCGCGATTCCGATGTGGAATCCGTCGTCGGCGGCCTGGACAAGCGATTCCCGGTCGACCTCCCAGCGCGCCGCTACGTGGGGGTGAGACTTGAAGACCCCGGCGACCAGACAGGCCACGATGTCCGTCAGGGACGGGATGATTCGCGCACCCGAGGCCTTGAACTGGTCTCTGAGTCCGACGAGATTGGTCGCGTCCGCGACGGTGGTGATGGTCACCGGAATTGCTCGCTGGCTGCTGAGTCGGAGCCGATTCGCGATCGCCTTGCGGCGGGGCGAGACTCGCACGCGTTTCGGTTCGGAGGTCTGAGGAGGGCCCGCGGGAATCGGCTTGGACGGCACGTCGAGACTTAGAGCCGCGGCCCTTACGTCGCTCTCGCGAACACGGCCTCCCAGTCCGGTTCCCGTGAGCACCGTCCAATCCAGTCCCAAGTCCGCCGCGATGCGCCGGGCGCGTGGACTGGCGATTGTCGCAGCGGGAGGTTGAGTCTCCGCGACCGCGGATCGAGCCTCGGCGAGAGTCGGAAATCCCGCAGCCTCGATCGGCAACTGGCGAGGCACATGCGGCGAACCGGAGCTGGATTCGCCGGGAATGGATTCGCCGGAATCGAGCAAATAGCCTAGCAATTGCCCGACGGGGACGACGGTTCCAGGCGCAGGTGAATCGTCGGGAATCTGCAGCACGCCCGTGTCGAGCGACTCGATTTCCTGGAGGGCCTTTTCCCCCTCGAATTCGAAGAGGATCTCGCCGGCAGCGACGTGTTCGCCTGGCCGTTTGCGCCAACTGACGAACGTACCTTCTTCCATCGACCAGCCAAGTCTCGGGACGCGGATTTCGTGAGGCATGTTCACTCTTTCATTAGATTGCGGACGGCGTTCGCGACGTCGCGCGGTCCCGGAACGACGGCTTCTTCGAGCGACGGGCTGTACGGGGTAGGACAGAACGCTCCGGTGAGTCGCCGGATCGGTGCGTCGAGGTCGTTGAAGCCGTCTTCACCCACCCGGGCGGCGATCTCTGCGCCGAAACCGTATGGGGCGGGGGATTCGTCGACGATCAAAAGACGGCCAGTCTTATGGACCGATCGCAGAATCGTCTCCGTGTCGAGCGGGGAGACCGTGCGGGGGTCAACCAGTTCCACGGAGATACCTTCGCGCTCGAGTTCGTCGCAGACGGTGAGGGTGAGGTGGACCATGCGCGCCAGGGCCACGATTGTGATGTCTCGACCCACCCGAACCACGCGCGCTTTGCCGAACTCGATCTCGTAGTCGGATTCGGGCACGGGCCCCTTGGTCTGCAGGATCTCTCGGTGTTCCAAAAACAGGACGGGATCGTCGCAACGCAGCGCGTGCCTGAGCAAGCCCTTGGCGTCGAAGCCGGTCGAGGGGACGACGACCCGCAGCCCCGGCACCTGCCCATAGATCCCGTAATAGCTCCCAGAGTGGTGGGTCGCGGCGGAATGGCCGATTCCGATGCAGCCTCTGAGCAGCACTGGCATCTTAAGTCTGCCGCTTGACATGTACTGCATCTTGGCGATCTGGTTGACGATTTCACCGCAGCCGTCGAGAACGAAGTCGGCAAACATAAAGTCTATCACCGGTCGCGTCCCGGTCATCGCGGCGCCGCAGGCAAGACCGACGAAACCGCGCTCGCAGATCGGAGTGTCGCAGAGTCGTTCGGCGCCGAATTTGCCGTAGAGTCCTTTCGTTGTCAGAAAATTGCCGCCGCGTTTGCCGATCCCCTCGCCCATCACAAATATGCGGGGGTTGCGGGCCATCTCGTCCGCGAGGGCCTCCAGCGTCGCCTCGGAGAAGGTGATCGTTCGGGAGGACGTCGGCGCGCCTAGTTCGGACGGGCGCCTGGGGGAGAGTTCGGCGTAGACGTGCTGCGTCGCGGTGTCGCGCGAGGGGGGCGGGCAGGCCTCCGCGAACTCGCGCGCATCACGTACGACGTCATGAATCTCTTCGTCGATGGCGTCAAACTGCCGCGACAGTTCGTCCGCGGAGAGCCCCGCCGGCGGGTTGTCGCTCGCAACCCGACGCATGCGCACGATCGGGCAGCGCGTTTTCCAGGTCTCGACGTCTTCCTTCGTCCGATACGTGAAATCGCCCATCCCTTCCGCGTGGGCTCTTGTTCGGTAGGTCCTGCACTCGATCAGGGTCGGTCCGTCCCCGGAGCGCGCCCGCGCGACGGCCTCACCGGCGACACGGTAGATTTCGAGAGCGTCGTTGCCGTCGAGCTCGACTCCCGTGATTCCGTAGGCCGCGCCCCGGCGGCCTACGTCCGCGATCCCGCTGGCGTAAGCGAAGGGGACCTCGGTCGCAAATTGATTATTCTCACAGACGAAGAGCACGGGCAGCTTCCAGATGCTCGCCATGTTGAGCCCTTCGTGAAAGGCCCCGTTGTTGACGGCGCCGTCTCCAAAGAACGCGACGCCCACAGTCCCGTTGCGGAGCAGCTTGGAACTGTAGCCTCCGCCGCAAGCCTGCAGGATGCAAGGACCGACGATGCCGCTCGTCCCCATCATGCCGATCTCGGGAGAGAACAGGTGCATGCTCCCCCCTCTGCCCCTCGAACAGCCTCCGTCGCGCCCGAAGAGCTCAGCGATCAACTCGCGCGGGGGCATCCCCTTCGCCAACGCGTGCCCGTGGCCGCGATGCGTGCTGAAGACCACGTCGTTTGCTTTGAGGTGTGCGCAGACGCCGGCCGCAATTGCTTCCTGTCCGACGTACGTGTGGCAGGCCCCGTGGATTAGCCCGCGCTGATGACATCGCGCCAGCTCTTCCTCTGTCTGCCGGATCACCTGCATCGTTCGATAGAGTCGGCGCAGAGTATCAAAGTCGGTAGGTGCTTGGGTCTCGGTCATCCGCGGCTACCTCGTCTCTTCCACTCGAAAGGATTGAACGGCAAACAGTTGATGGCCCGGTGTCCCGCCCGCGTTCATGGCGAGGTTGCCGCCGTCCATGGGGATGATCGCGCCCGTGATCCACGCCGAGGCGTCGGATGCCAATAGTACGGCGAGACCCATGATGTCCTCCGGCCGACCGAGTCGGCCTGCGGGAATCCCGCGCAGAAAGCGGCTTTCCAGCGTTGGGTCGTCCTCCATCCGGGCGGTAAGACTCGGGTTGACGACCTGGGCCGGCGTGACGCAGTTCACGCGCACTCCGCGGTGACTCCACTCGGTGCTGAGCTCGCGAGTCATCTGGACGACCGCGCCCATTGCCATGCTGTAGGCAATGTGACCGCGGCCAAGTGCCGTCGTACTCGCCAGCGAGCCGATGTTCATAATCGAACCTCGCCCCTGTACGAGCATCCGACGCCCTGCCTCCTGGCACATCGCGAATCGGCCCACGACCAAGTTCTGCAATACCCGATGGAGGTCGGCGATCGTCAGATCCTCGGGTCTCGCCAGGGCGCCGTCGCCCGCAATATTGCCCAGGAAATCCACGCGCCCGAACTCGCCGTCGACCTCGCGGAAAAGCCCGGCGACGGCGTCGGGGTCGGACACGTCGCACGCCGACACCACGGCACGTCTGCCCAACGCATGCACTCGTTCCGCGGTGGATTGAGCACCCCCGCGATTGCGGTCCGCCAGCATTACGTCCGCTCCCGCGTCGGCCAAAGCCAGCGCGGTCGCCCGCCCCAGGCCCTGGGCAGCTCCCGAGATCACCGCGACCCGGCCGTTCAGGTCAAAAAGTCTCATGTTCTATCGTCAATCCTGAGAAGGCTATTTTTTCAAATAAACATCGCGGGTATCGCGACGCGTTTTGGAGATTTCCGGTCGAATACGGCGAGACGGATCACGAGGACACAATGTAGGGCCAGATCTTGAAGACGAACACCAGCCCCGCGAGCCCCAGATAGAACACGCCGCATCCGAAAACGCCGGCGACGTGATACCAGCGCGGTCGAAGTTCCGGCGGCAGCAGACGGAGGTTGATCCACAAGAGCTGAAACGAGGTCACTCCGATGGCGAGGTTGTTGAAATTGGCGATGAATTCGGTCATCAGCCGGGGCGCGTTGCTGAAGAAGTAGGCGCAGACAAAGGACCACAGGACATAGCTGCCGAGGATCGCATAATAGATATATTTTACTTGGTGCGGCTCCATCGTCGCGCGCACGCGACGGTTGGCGGTCCAGATGGCATCCGTCCAGCGTCTACTGAAGTCGTCGACGATCGACATCTGGCTCGGCAGCATGACGACCAACCCGGTGAAGAGGGCCGCGATCCAGAGCAGCTTGCCCGCGACGAGCGAAAAGCCCGCGTGCCGCAAGCCGTCGGCCGAGATGGTCGACTGGGCAACGCCGGCCTGCTCGGGTGTGATCCCCGAGTAGCGGGCGAACTGCATCGAGAGCAAGGCGGGCAGAGCCATCCCCATGAAACACCCCGGCGCCCAGACGATGAACTGGTCGGTCAGCACGTAGCGCCACCAGCCGCGCCAGCGTCGGAGGTTATCGGCCGTCAACGGGAACACCTTGCCGACGTGGCTGAGCGAAACCTTTCGCCCACCGACGGCGCTGGGGATCGCCCCCACCCTGCGCCCCATCCCCCACCCTTTGTCGCGTACGAAGTTCGAGTAGGTGGAGTTCGCCAAGCCGCCGCCCCCGGCATAACCGGCAAACGCACCGAGTACCACGATGCCGGTCGTCGAGACGATGGGCCACTCCCCGTGCACCCAGAAGTACGCGAACCCATTCGCCACGACCTCGCCGCCGTGACCATCGCTCACGGGTACATTCCCGAACTTCAGAAAGCCGCTGAAAACGTTCCACCAACTTGAGGGACTGACGAACAGCAAGCTGATCACGAGGCAGTACCCCAGCACGACGACGACCTTCGCTGTCATCACGAGCTGAAGAACGTTGTAAACTTTGCCGCCGAGCAGGACCGGCAAAGCGACCCCAAGCAAGCAAGCGTAGGCGAGCGGGGTGATGAGCCAGACGTCGTCGGGCGTCGGGGGACGGTCAAGGATCAGTGCCGCGATCATCGCAGCCCCGTGGGTCGAGAGTCCCGGGACGAGGGCCGAGACGTTAAGCGTCAACATCACGCCGACCCAGAACATCGGCCCCGGTCGGCAGCGCATGAAACCGGTGAACACCGGCTCTCCGCAATACAGCGCGTAGCGTCCGCACTCAAGGTTGTAGAAGACCTGGAGCACAATCGCGACCGTGGCGATCCACATCAAAGAGCCGCCGTACTTGGCCGTCACCGCCGGCCCGAGCAACCACTCCCCGCCGCCGATCTGGATCCCCATCATGACGATTCCGGGACCGATGAAACTGGCCCAGTTCCGCCAACTCAGCCCTTTTGGCTCGGGCAGGTCGTCGATCGTCCACGGAGGTATGCGGTTGTCTTGGGGCATTGACCCGGTCGTCCTACTCGCGAGTCGTGTCGGTTCAGTAAAGGACGATGGCCCGCCCCGGGCCGCCGTGGCAGTCTCGAATCTTGAGGGCGGCGAACAGGAAGTACCCGCCCGCCGGGATCTTCCCGACGTTGTGCAGAAATTCGATGCCCACCATCTCGCGACTTCCAAGTGCCCAATAGGTCATAAGTGCGCACCTGGGATCGACCCCTCCTAGATCCGGGGCATCGGTCGCGATGCATCGGATCCCCTTCCGCTTGAGGTAGACGACAGCGTCGGGGCCGGGGGCGGGCCAGCCTTCGCTCTTGCCGCACAAGGGGTCAGCCCAGACTCCCGAGTCGTTCGGACGCGGCTTTAGGTACTTGTCCAGATGGCCCGTTTCAAACACCACGACGTCGCCGGGCTTCAGTTCACCGCACGACTTCTCGGCGGCCTGAATGTGTGCCGGGGTGATCTCGGGTGATGCGGGCCAGGAGTTGGGCCTCGTACTGCCGACGAGTGATCGAACGTCAATCACTCGCGCCGGTCCACTGGTCCAGTCGAGCGGGACCAGTTCGGCCGTCATCGTACTGGTTCCGCGCGGACCGTAAGTCTTTTCGTACTCGGCGAGCCAACCACGAACGATTGCCGGCCCGACCAAGCCGTTCCGGTCGCGCGGCAGCGAGTAAGACGGCGGCACGAGATGCGTTCCAGCCGTGGCATCCATTAAATGCGAGTGATGCCACATGTCGAGTTCCGGATTGTAAAGAAAGTCCACTCGGAGATACGTCTGCCTGTGCTCACCGGTGCCGATACCGGGCGAGGTTACGGGTAGGTCCGGGGCGAGGGTAGGGGAGAGGTCGATCGCGCGCTTGTTCCTGCACGATGAGATCAGCCTGCGTGGCAGATCTCCCCCTACGATCGAGAAGGCGCGTCCATCGCTGTACGGCCCCCCTTGATGCTTCGGCGCAAGGATGCAGTAGAAGGCTCCGGTCGAGGGCAGTGCGCCCAGATTCACAGCGCTCTCAGTCCAGATCATCCCATGCTTCAGGCCGGCGAAGTGGGTCGGCTCGGCAAGGTCGGGGAGCGGTCCCATGCTGGCGCTGTCGGTCCCCAGCGCCATGATGCCGCGGGCGGCCAGGAACTCCATGCAATCGGGGTTGGGATCCGGATAGCCTGGGGCCTTGCGATCAAGGACGTCGGCGATGAACCGTCGGCCTTCCGGAAGGGGCTGATAGTACCGGTCGGTATAATCGCTCCGGAACAACACGACGTCACCGAACCTCAGCTGCCGATGTTGCTTCTCGAACCTCCTCACATGCTCTGGTCTGACGAGCGGGCTGACGCCATTGGGGGCCTGGTCGAGCAAGTCGCGCACGTCGACCACACACGCTTCGCCCCCGAATTGCCAAGCTTCCACCTTGTCGGTGAAGAGCAGCCCCAAAAGCCCCGACTTAGCGCGCTTCAACTCCGGCCGTGCGACCGAGTGGGGAGGGACGTCGAGTTGCGTGCCGGTGTTCCCGTCGATCAGCAACGCGTCGAGGTTATAGGCCGAATCAGGCCCGATCGTCCGCTGATGCGTGATCTGGAATCGAGGGAAGGGACTCGCAGGCCAGGTGCACGGGTATTCCGGCGCGATCAACAGCGAATGATCGAGGAAACGCGGCGTATCCAGACCCTGGCCCGAAGATCCCCCGGCGTAGAGAAGCAGGGCGACGCAGGAGGCCAAACACGTGCTCCGGAATCGCGACCGGCAAGCTCCGTTGCAACGACTTCTCACGGGCAACCCTCCGTCTCCAGAAGCACACACGCGTCGACCCGATCGAAATTGGCAAGCATTCAACGGCCCCGGAGTCGCTGGATTCCAGATCTTCGGCCCGCCTCACTTTCGGATCTAGAGAGGGAAGCGGTACTCAGTTCGACGGCGTTCAGGACGCCCCCGCAACTGCCTCCTCGACGACCGGATTCGTGAGCGACCCGATGCCCTCGATCTCGATGACGACGGTATCGCCCGGTTGTAGAAACACAGGAGGTTTGCGCGCGCCTCCGACGCCGTGCGGCGTGCCGGTCAGGATCACGGTACCGGGTGCGAGCATGGTGCTGCCGCTCAGGAACTCGATCAAGGTCGGCACGTCAAAGATCATGTCGTCCGTCTTCCAGTCTTGCATGGTCCGGCCATTGAGGATCGTCCGGATCGCGAGCGCGTTCGGGTTGGGAATCTCGTCGGCCGTGACCAGCCAGGGGCCGAGCGGGCAGAAGGTGGCGAAGGTCTTGCCCCGGCACCATTGGGTCCCGCCGTACTTCATTTGCCAGTCCCGCGCGCTCACGTCGTTCGCGCAGGTGTAACCCAGCACGTAGTTCAACGCCTCGACCTTCGACACGTTGTGGCACGCTTTGCCGATGACAACGGCGAGTTCACACTCGTAGTCGACCGCTTCGCTCCGAAGCCGCCTCGGCAACACGATCGGGTCATCGGGGTTCTGGAGCGTACCGCTGTTCTTCATGAAGAGAACCGGAAAGTCGGGGATTGGTTGATTTCCCTCGGCCGCGTGTCGTCGATAGTTCAGTCCAATGCAGAGGATGTCCCGGGGTTCGATCGGCGCGAGGACCTTGGCAACGTCAGCGGTCTCGCCTGTGTCAGAAGGGTCTGCGAACACGTCTCCGGCGAGGCGAGTGATTCGCCCGTCATCGTGACGTCGCCCATAGTGGACCGTCCCGGCGGCATCCTGGTAGCGTACAATTTTCATGTCAGACTCACTCTTCGATGGTCAAAATAAACGAAGTTCGGGCAAGTTTCCCGCGCCCATCAGGATCGTGGCATCACCCCGTTCACGACGTTCGGCAGCGCCTCGCCGCGCAGGGCTCTCACGGCGATCTGAGCCGCCGTCTCGCGGAGCCGCCTCACCGCTTTCACGCTCGCTGAGGCGATGTGAGAGGCTGAGATCACGTTAGGCAGAGAACGCAGGGGGCTGTCCAGCGGGATCGGTTCCGGATCGCAGACGTCGATCGCGGCGGCACTCACCTGTCCTGACTGCAACGCCGCGATGAGCGCCGACGTCTCGATCAGGTCGCCACGCGCGAGGTTCACGACGATCGCACCCGGCTTCAGGGTCGCGATCGCGGCGGCGTTCAGCAACCCTCGAGTTTGCGGCGTCGAAGGGCAATGCAAGGTCACCACGTCGGATTCGGCCAACAGCGTCTCGAAGGAGACTGGTGCACAACCCAAGGCCCGAATATGCTCGGCGGGAACCGCCGGATCGGCCACGAGCCTGCGGCACTTGAAGGGGGCGAGGCGTGAAGCCGCCGCGCGTCCGATCCGCCCGAAGCCGACGAGGCCGACTGTCAGATCGCTCAAAGTGCGCAGACTCTCGAGAGGGCCGGCGAGCCCCCAGTTTCCGTCGCGAATATGCAAGCAGTTCGGGAGGACCTGCCGGGTCGTCGCAAGAATGAATGCCAGGGTGTGGTCGGCCACCTCGTCGATGCAATAGTCGGGCACGTTGCAGACGGGAATCCCTCGGGCTCGGGCTGCGTCAAAGTCGACGTTGTCCACGCCGATTCCGTAACGCACGATGACCCGCGCCCGGTTCATGACCTGGATCACCTCGGCGTTGATCGGGGCGAACTGCGTCAGGACCGCGTCGGCCTCGCGAACGAGCGCAATCAGCGCCTCGACGCTCTTGCATGCTCCCGCAACCAGGTCCGCGCCCGCAGACCGGAAAATCTCGGACTCGATCTCCAGATTAGGAAAGGTGGCGTCCGTCACGGCGACCGTCGGCATACGAGACCTTTCGTCGTCTAGTCGAAGGCCAGGTTCGACCCGACCAGGGCCGACCCGAAGAGACTGTCGGAGACCGGTTGCACGGGCCGGCCCACCACGCCCGAACTCGATTGACGCAAGGGAAGATTGTCAGATAATCTATTGAGTGCGTGGAACGCGTGCAAGACCCGACCGCGAGAGGCTGCGCAGGACGAATGATCGAAACCGTGTCTCGCAGAAAACTCCGCGACGAAGTCGCCGAGCGCATCAAGACCTATATCGCCTCCGAGGGTCTCCTCCCCGGCGACCGCTTGCCAACCGAACTAGCGCTTGCGGCGAGATTCGGGGTCAGTCGGCTAAGCCTTCGCGAAGCGACCAAGGCTCTGGAGTTTCTCGGGATCGTCGAGTCGAAGACCGGCGTGGGGATGACCGTCGGCAAGATCGACCTTGGACGGGTGACGGACCACCTCGGCTTCCTGCCCGCGCTCCACAGCGTCGACCCCCTTGTTCTTATTGACTCCCGGATCATCATCGAGACAGGGGTTTTGCCGCACGTCGCGGTACGGATGAAGTGCGACGAATTGCTCTATTCCTCGCTGAAAGCGATCGTCGACCGCTCCGGGCCGTCGCGCGACCTGCAGACCTGGATCGACCTCGACATTCGGTTTCACCGAGCGCTGCTCGAAGCGAGCGGATTGTTCCCGCTGGTCGCCTTCGGAGACCTGCTCCAGGTCTTCTTTCAGCGCTTCCGCGACAGCGTGAAGAAGGCCGAGTGGAAACGAGGCGCCGAGAGTCACCAGCGTCTTATCGACTTCCTGCGAGACCAGGACGTCGGGGCGGCAACCTCGGAACTTCGAGAACACATCGAGAGCCATAAACAAAGGATCGACGCGAAGCGAGAATCCTGAGCGACCGCGGTCGCCGCCCTGGAATCAGAGAGCGGCAAGGCGCCGGCTCGACTTTGAGGAACCGTCCTTCATGGCCCACCGACATCCCCAACTGAGCGGCTGCACCGCGACGATCGCGGCGAGCTTCATCGCGTGCCTCCCGGCCCTTGCTCAGGAGCCCGCCGGCGAATCGGTCGCTTTTTTCGAAAAGCATGTCCGGCCAGTGCTGGTCACTCGGTGCTATGGATGCCACAGCGGTCCCAAGACCAAGGGCGGACTGGCGCTTGACTCCCGCGCCGGTTGGAAAAAGGGCGGAGATAGCGGCCCGGCGATCGTCCCGGGCAAACCGGACGAGAGCCTGCTGATCTCGGCGATCCGTTATGAGTCTCTCGAAATGCCCCCTAAGGAAAAAGGGGGCAAGCTGAGCGACCCCGAGATCGCCGCGCTCACCGAGTGGGTCAAACGCGGAGCGTTTGACCCTCGCATCGCGACGGAGCGACTCGGCGGCATGACCACGGCGGATGCACGATCCTGGTGGGCGTTTCAACCCTTGCCGCGGACCGCAAGCGAGGCAGCACCGGCCGGGATCGACACATTTATTGACATGGATATTTCCGCCAACTCCTTGGCCGCGAACTCGCCGGCCGACAAGCGCACCTTGATCCGCCGGGCGACTTATGACTTGACCGGACTGCCGCCCAGTCCTGAGGAAGTGGATTCCTTCCTCGCCGACGCATCGCCCGGCGCGTTCGCGAGGCTTGTCGATCGTCTCCTTGACTCGCCGCAGTACGGGGTTCATTGTGGCCGGCGGTGGCTTGACATCGTCCGTTATGCCGACTCAGCGGGCGAGAACACCGACAGACCTCTCCCCCACGTCTGGCGCTACCGCAACTGGGTGTTCGATTCCTTCAACCGCGACCTGCCCTACGACGAGTTTGTGAGGTTACAACTCGCCGGCGACGTCTTGGCGGCGAAGAAAGACGCGAATGGGTACGCCGAAGGCGTCGTAGCGACAGGCTATCTCGCCGTCGCCAGACGGTTTGGTCACGACATCGACAAGGACGCCTATCTGATGTACGAGGACGTGATCGATAACTTCGGCAAAAACTTTCTAGGGCTCTCTACTGGTTGTGCTCGCTGTCACGACCACAAATACGACCCGATCACGGCCCGCGACTATTACTCGCTCTACGGCATCTTCGAGAGCACTCGCTTCTCGTTCCCCGGCTGCGAGCCGAAGGGCCTCCCCCGCGACCTCGTGCCGCTCCTGCCTGAGTCTGATGCCGAGGCCTTGATGAGGCCCTGGCGCGAGCGAGTTTCCGGTCTGGAGGCCGAGAAGGCGCGCCGGGCCGCGGCCGTCACTCCCAGACAACGTCTGAGGGAGATGGCCTCAGCCGCGCGTCAGGTTCTCAGTGAGGCGAAGGTCGGCGAAGGCGGATCCGTGACCCTGGCCGACGCCGCCGGCAATCGGCTTACGCGCATCCCCATACGCAAGGGAGAGGTGTTGCAACTGTCGGTGTCGCCGAACGGCAACCACGGAGCGGACACTACCCTTGTGGAGTTGGTCGTCACGGAAAGCCGACCGAAGGGACGGAGCTGGAGCGTCGCCGAACTGATCCCGGAGTTCCTGAGAGCAAATCCGCAAGATGTCGGTGACGCCGGCAGTTGGTGTTACCTCGAAGTCACCGACGGTCCCGAATTTCTGGCCCAGCGGCGCGAGAGCAACGGTGGGAGCAACTGGATTCGGTCGTGGAGCCTCGGCGGCGAACCCTCGG
>JAJYDB010000123.1 GCA_021777845.1 Planctomycetota bacterium | reverse complement strand
ATCAAGCGCCGCGCCGGCCTTGAATGACGTCGTCGGATCGTACCCGAGAGCGCTCACGACCCGACCGGCTCAGCCGTTGAGATAGAACTCCGTGCTCCCCTCGAAGCCCTCGCGAATCGCATCTAATCCAAGCGGAGCATAGACCCAGCCGGCGACTTCGAGCGGCGACGGCGGGCCGGAGCGGTCGAGGAGCGTTGCGTAGTCGTTGCGGACGGCGATGCCGCGGTATTCGGGCGATTCCAGCACCAGCAGCGCGGCTCCGTCGCGACCGACGATCGGCAGCGCGGCCGCCCAAGACGCCAACTCGTTCGGCGCTGGGGTCCGGCCCAGCAGCTCGACGTACATCGCCGTGATGAAGGTTGCGTCGCTCGGCACTCCGCCCAGCCCCGACGTCGACGGAGCACGGTTGTAAAACTCCGGCGACCCGATGATATCGGCCATCACCTGCTCGTCCGACGTGCCCGCGAGCACCCCCGCCCACCACGCCGACTCCGCCGCCGCCGCCGGCCGGCCCAGGAATTCGAGATACCAAATGTCGACGCGACGTGCGCGGGCTTCGAGCGAGCCGTCGATCGCACTCACGACCACCCCCCTGCCCTGAGTCTGGAGCACGCCGAGCCACGCCGTCATCTCGACGACCGCCGCCCAGCGACCTAAATCCGCCCGATAAAGCGACTGGATGAACCCCTCGTCGGCGGTCAGAACATCGTGTACTTCGGCGATCGTCGACGCCCCTTGCTCCGCGAACCAAAGCGTCCCGCGCGGACCGACGACGAGGGCCGCCGGCTGATTTCCCGACGACGGGATCGGATAGCTGTTCAGAACCGAACCTGACGTCGTCATCTGGAGCACTTGATTGCTCATCGACGCCGTGACCCAGATGTACCCGTCGAGCCCCGCGACCAAGCTTGTCGGACCAATCACGTTCGACGGAGAAAAGCTCGTCAGGCTGCCGAGCGGCGTCAGACGATCGACCCGATTCGCGTTCGTCTCGGCCAGCCAGACGTTGCCGTCGGGCCCCGCGGCGATCGAAAACACCTCCGCCTGCGTCGTTGCGACGAGCGCGATCGTACCGTTGATGTTCAGCTTGTCGATGCCGAACTGCGGAATCGCGCCGATCGCCTGCGACGCCTGGCTCACGTACAGGTAGCCGCCGGGTCCAAGCGCGATCGCCGCTGAATTGACGACTTCGCCCGCGATCCCGAAGCCCGGCAGGTTGACGCCGCTCATCACGCCCGAGGTCGTGATCCGTCCCACCTGCCCGCCGTTGCCCTCGGTGAACCAGAGCGCGCCGTCGGGACCGGACACGATCTGACCGGGCAGCGCGCCCAAATTCGAGAGCGGGAACTCCCGGAAGGTCAACGACTTCGGGTCGAAGCGGCCGATTTTGCCCGCGAACGTCTCGGTGAACCAGAGCCCGCCGTCCGGCCCGAAGACGATCCCGTCGAGCCCACTCGTCGGCGTCGGCACGGTGAACATCGCGACCGCGCCGTCGGTCGGATTGAAGCGGCCGACCTCGTTCGCGCCGCGCTGCGTGAACCAGATGTTGCCGTCCGGCCCGAGCGCGACCGCCTCAACCCCCGCCGAGATCCCCGGGACGTTGAATTCGGTCACCCCGGCAAGCAGCCGACGCGGCTCCAGCGCGTCGAACGACGGTCGCCGCATCGTCGCGAGCCGCTTCGCCGTGCGAAAAACACGAGCCGACATCGTCCTGTTCCTTGATGCGACAAAGCGGTCCCGGAAGACGGGCGTCCTTGCGATGATCATTTGAGTCAATTAATTGTGGCCAAGCCGCGTCGCTTCCGACAAGCCGCTTTTCACGTGGTTTCGTCGTCCTCCCGACCCCGCGGTCGATCGCGCGGCCGCGCGCTGGTACAATCTCCAACTCGCGAATCGGACCCGACGGCGCGCCCTCGGCAGGCTCATCAATGACCGCGATTCTCGGCATCTCGGCCTATTATCACGACTCCGCGGCCGCGCTCGTCGTTGACGGACGAATCGTCGCCGCCGCGCAGGAAGAACGCTTCACCCGCAAGAAGCACGACCACGAATTTCCCTCGAACGCCGTCGCCTCGTGCCTCGCAATCGCGGGTCTGAAGCCCGAGGAACTCGACTGGGTCGGCTTTTACGACAAGCCGCTGCTCAAATTCGAGCGTCTGCTCGAAACCTACCTCGCGCACGCCCCCGCGGGGTTCGCCTCGTTTCGGATGGCGATGCCGCTCTGGCTCCGCACCAAGCTCTTTCTGCCCAGGGTGATGCGCCGCGAACTCGGCGGCCGCTACGAACGCCGGTTCGTCTTCTGCGAGCATCACGAAAGCCACGCGGCCAGCGCCTTCTTTCCCTCGCCGTTCGACGAGGCGGCGATCCTCACGCTTGACGGCGTCGGCGAATGGGCGACCGCGAGTTTCGGCGTCGGCCGCGACAATCGCATCAACCTCACCCATCAACTGCGGTTTCCCCACTCGCTGGGGTTACTCTACTCCGCGTTTACCTACTACACCGGCTTCCGCGTCAACAGCGGCGAGTACAAGGTGATGGGCCTCGCCCCGTACGGCGAGCCGAGGTTCGCAAAACTCATTTTCGAGCACCTGATCGACCTCAAGGAAGACGGCTCCTTCCGAATGGACCAGTCGTACTTCAATTACGCGCAGGGGCTGACGATGACGTCGCCCAAATTTCACCGGCTGTTCGGCGGCCCGCCTCGCGCGCCCGAGTCGCGGCTCACTCAACGCGAGATGGATCTCGCCGCCTCGGTGCAGGTCGTCACCGAGGAAATCATGCTGCGGATCGCGCGGCATGTGCAGCGCGTCACAGGGCAAAAACGCCTCTGTCTGGCGGGCGGAGTCGCGCTCAACTGCGTCGCCAACGGGCGCATCCTCCGCGAGGGGCCGTTTGACGAACTCTGGATCCAGCCCGCTTCGGGAGACGCCGGCGGCGCGCTAGGCGTCGCGCTCTTGATCCACCACCAACTGCTCGGACGCGACCGCGCGCCCACGCTCCCCGACGCGCAGTCGGGATCGCTTTTGGGGCCCGACTCCACCAATTCCGAGATCGAGCGGTTTCTCCACTCCCAGGGCGCCGACTACACTCGCTTCGACAACGACGACGAACTTTGCGACGAGGTCGCCGTGCTGCTCGCCGACGAAAAGGTCGTCGGCTGGTACGAAGGCCGGATGGAGTTTGGACCCCGCGCCCTCGGCGCTCGCAGCATTTTGGGCGACCCGCGCAGCCCGCGAATGCAGTCGGTGATGAATCTGAAAATTAAGTTTCGCGAGTCGTTTCGGCCGTTTGCCCCGTCCATTCTCAGCGAGCGCGCCGAGGAGTATTTCGAGCTCCAGCCCGGTCAAGAAAGCCCTTACATGTTGCTCGTCGCCGACGTTCGACCTGAGCACCGCATCGACGACGCGGGCTCCGCGAGCCTGTTCGGCATCGAGAAGCTGAACGTCCCGCGGAGCGACATTCCGGCAGTCACTCACGTCGATTATTCCGCGCGGGTGCAGACGGTCGACTCCGTGCGCAACCCGCTTTACCACAAGCTCTTAAAGGCGTTTGAGGCCCGCACGGGCTGCCCGGCTCTCGTCAACACGAGCTTCAACGTCCGCGGCGAGCCGATCGTCGGCAGCCCCGCCGACGCGTACCGTTGCTTCCGCAACACGCACATCGATGCGCTCGCGATCGGCCGTTACCTCGTTCGCAAACCCGAGACCGACCGTCCCGACGAAGCCGCCGTCGATGCGCACCTCGCCAAATTTCAGCTCGACTGAGTGGAGTAATCCGCGGTCGTCGCTGCGTCCCGCGTCCAAGTGGAGTTGTCATGTCGCTCGTCGAAATCAATTGGAAGCCCGACCGCAAGACGCTCGCCGAATTCTCCGAATTCGGACTCTTCTTCATCGGGATGGTCGCGGCTCCGCTCGCCTATTTCAAAGGCAACTCCACTCTCGCCGGCGGGTTGTGGATGATTGCGGTCGCGCTGCGGCTGTGCGGTTGGATTCGGCCCGAACTTGTGCGTTACCCGTATCTTGCGCTCACGGTCGCGGCGTGGCCGATCGGGCTGGTGGTCTCGAACGTCCTGATCGCGACGCTCTACTTCCTCGTCCTGACGCCGATCGGACTCTTGCGGAGACTCCGCGGGGTGGACACGTTCGGGCAGTCCTTTGATCGCGACGCAACCACTTACTGGGAGCCGTACAACCCTGACCGCGGCCCCGAGCGCTACCTCCGCCAGTTCTGAACGCCGCGCGGCGACGGCCGAGGTGCGTTATACTGGGATCGACCGAGACCACGACACGCGGAGGGGCCGACGATGGCAAGTGAGAGCGACCAGAAACCGTCGAGCTTCGAGACAATGGCGGAACAGTCCGAGCCTGGAATTCTCGCGGAGCTCTACGACTTCTTGAAACACAACAAGAAGTGGTGGTTGGTGCCGATCCTGCTCGTGATGGGGTTGTTTGGAGTTTTGATGGCGCTTGCCGCGACCGGCGCCGCGCCCTTCATCTACACGATGTTCTGAGCGGCTCCCGAAATAAAGGCCGCCGCGGCGTGATCGACGGCAGGTCGAAGACGTCGCGGCGGTTGTTTTATTTTCGAGGACGTCGCGGCGGGACGCCGGCGTTCATTTCTTGGTGGCCGGAGCGTCTTTTGCGGCCGGGGCGGCGGGCTTCAACTCTTTCGGCACGGGATATCCCGGCGGCCGGCCGCTGGGCGAGACGTTGGGGCCGGTCATGCCTCCGCCGGCGGCCTTTTTGGTCGCGGCACCCTTGGTTTTGGCGGCGGCTCCGGCGGCCTTTTTGGTCGCGGGCGCGCCTTTGGTTGCCGGGCCGGAGCCTGGGGCTCTCTGCATGGGCGGAGGACCGCCGCGCAGGAGCGTTTCGGGCGACGCGACGGCCTGGGCGATCGGTTGCTCGCCGCCGACAAGGATGCGGGCGGACGCGACCGCGTGCACTTCCTGATCGACCGACGGCCCCATCCAGCCGAGCAACGACTGCGGGAAGACGCCGAGGATGATCGTGAGCGCGACGAGCGGCCCGGCGATCACGAGTTCGCGGAAGTCGAGGTCGGGGAAAACGCCGGGGGCTTGATCGCCGTGCGCGTGGGCGTGATCGTCGTGGCCGGCGTGGCCGTGTTCGTCGTGGGCCGCGCCCTCGGCTCCGGCTCCGCGCCAGGTGCCGAGGAAGACGCGTTGCAGCGTCCAGAGGATATAGCCCGCGGTGAGTACCACCGCCGCGGCGGCGAAGACCGCGAGAATCTTGCTGTAATTGAAGGTCGCGAGCACGACGAAAGCCTCGGCGATGAAGCCGCAAAGGCCCGGCAGGCCCATCGAACCGAAGAAGATCAGGAACGAGATCGCGCCGTAGACGGGCATCGTATTCAGCAGGCCGCCGAGCTTGTTCAGGTCGCGTGTGTGCGCCCGTTCATAAATGACGCCGACGAGGAAGAACATGCCGGTCGAGGTGATGCCGTGCGCGATCATCATAAACATCGCGCCGTTCACACCGTAGGCGTAAAACCGCGGGTCGGAGTTGCTCGCGAGCGTCATCACCGCCATGCCGAGCGTGACGTAGCCCATGTGGCTGACCGAGCTGTAGGCGACGAGCTTCTTGAAATCGGTCTGCGCCATCGCCACGAGCGCGCCGTAGACGATGCTGAAGACGCCGAGCACGCCCGCATACATCGCGAGGTCGTACGCTCCGGCCGGAGCGAGCGGCCAAGCAAGTCGGACGAGGCCGTAACCGCCGATTTTCAGGAGCACGCCCGCGAGGATCATGCTGATCGGCGTCGGCGCCTGGACGTGGGCGTCGGGAAGCCAGGTATGGAAGGGGAACGACGGCAGTTTGACGCAGAAGCCGATGAAAAAGAGCGCGAAGACGAGCCGCTGGATCCCGACGCCGTAATAGCCGGTCTCGGTGGCGATGCGGGTCAGGAGGACGATGTCGAAGGAGTGCCCCTGGAAGCCCTTGCCCTTCAAAAAGTCGGCATTCATTCCCATCGGGTTCGACTCGCCCGGCCAGTAGTAGAGCGCGAGCACGGCGACCAGGATGAAGACCGAGCCGAAGAGCGTGTACAGCAGGAACTTGATCGCGGCGTATTCGCGGTTTTCGCCGCCCCAAACGCCGATCAAGAAGTACATCGGCAGCAGCATCACTTCAAAGAAGACGAAGAAGAGTATTAAGTCGAGCGCGAGAAAAACCCCCATCATGCTTGCGAGCAGCACGAGAAAGAGCGCGAAGTACCCCTTCACCGACTTCTCGATTTTCCAACTCGCCAGACACGCGAGCACGGAGACGAGGCCGGTGAGGAGCACGAGGCTCAGGCTGATGCCGTCGAGCCCGAGGTAATACTCGATCTTGAAATAAGGGATCCACGGCTGCCGGACGACGAGGTCGTGTCGGCCGTCGTGGGTGTTGTCGGCCACCTCGACGCCGTCGTTCGCCTCGCCCTTGTCGTAGTCGACGACGTTGTTCTCGACGCGCGAGGTCAGCGGCGCCGCGGCGTTCGGCTCGGCGTAGCGGCCGAAGGCGTAGATCGCCAGGAACAGCGTCAAAAGCGTCGTGCCGAGCGAGAATCCCTTGACCGTGAGGTCCTTCCCCTTCGGCAGCAAGAGCACGACGCAGGCCCCGGCGAGCGGGACCGACCAGAGCAAAGTGAGCAGCAGGTTATCGCTCATAAGGATCTCACCAGGCAAACGATGTCGTTGAATGTCGTGATCACAAACGTATTTAGTCGTGCGCGCGATCGGAGGGGACGGTCGCGATCGAGGGGGGCGATCAACTGCGTTGAATCCAGAAGAAGACCCACGCCGAGAGTCCGACAACGCCGATCGCGAGGACCATCAGGTAGCCGCGGAGTCGGCCGGTTTGGAGCCGTCGCCCTTGATCGCCGAGGAAATAAACGACTTGCGCCGTTGCGTTGACGAGGCGATCGACTGCGATCACGTCGAAAACACCCTCGATTTTGCTGACGACGACGGTGATCCCGGCGGCGGAATTCACGATGCCGTCGACGATCCGCTTATCGAACGAGGAGAGCGAGCGCGCGAGTGCCAGACACGGGCGGATCAAGGTCGCCCAGTAGAGTTCGTCGAAGTACCACTTGTGCGCGAGGAAGTCGTAGACGCCGGGGAACCGCGCGGCCCAGCGCGCGGCCTCGAACCGCTTGTACTTGGCCGAATAGAAGAAAAATGCGCCGCCGATGCCGAGCGAGGCGACAATGACCGACGCGAGCATCGCCCACCAGTGCGCGGCGCCGTGTTCGTGGAGCGGTATCGGCGCGCCGTAGGTCAGCATTTGCTCGAGCACCGAAGTTCCGAGCGTCCCGCCGAAAGGGAACAGCAGGAGCGGCCAGCCGATCGCAACCGCGGGCACCGCGAGCAAGATCAACGGCCAGATCATGATCGGCTCGCTTTCGTGAGCGTGCTCGACAGGGTCGCCGTGGTCGTGACCGTGACCGTGACCGTGTGCGGCGTGATCGTCGTGTCCATGCGCGGGGGCCGCGTGCTCGTCGTGAGCGACAGTCGTCGCGCTCCGCGACGTGCCGTCGAAGACCATCAGCCACATCCGAAACATATAAAACGCGGTGATCGCTGCGCCGACCGCGGGCAGTACGAACAGCATCACGTGTTCGGGACTCTCCATCGAAAGTGCGAGCGCCGCCGCGAGGATGCCGTCCTTCGAGTAGAACCCGCTGAAGAACGGCACGCCCGAAATGGCGCAGGTCGCGAGCAGCATCGTGAGCGCCGTGATCGGCATCTTCTTACGAAGGCCGCCCAGCTTCGGCATGTCGTACGTGTGCACGCTGTGGTAAACACTGCCGGCGCCGAGGAACAGCAAGGCCTTAAAAAACGCGTGCGTGATCAGGTGAAACAGCCCCGCGCCCCAACCGCCGACGCCCAGTCCGAGCATCATGAAGCCCAACTGGCTCACGGTCGAATACGCGAGCACCTTCTTGTAGTCGTTTTGCACGACCGCGATCGTCGCGGCGATAAACAGAGTGATCCCGCCCGTGTACGCGATGTACAGCAACACGTCGGGCGTGAACAGCGGATAGAATCGTCCGACTAAATAAACGCCCGCCGCGACCATGGTGGCGGCGTGAATCAAGGCCGAGACGGGAGTCGGACCGGCCATCGCGTCGGGGAGCCACACTTGCAGCGGGAACTGCGCACTTTTGCCGACGCAGCCCGCGAAGATCCCGAGCCCCGCGATCGTGAGCGCCCAGAACGCGATCTGCTTCGGACGGCCGGTCGCATCGTCCTTCAGTTCTTTATGCGTCACCGGGTCGCGGAGCGTGACGACGTCGCCGTCGGGACCGACGGTCGTATTCAAGGCGCCCGCGGCGTCGCGGATCGTGTGATTGATGTCGCTGATCGAGAAGGTGCCGAAGCTCGTCCAAATCAGGCCGAGGCCGATGAGCATCCCGATGTCGCCGACGCGATTCGTGATGAACGCCTTGTTCGCGGCGTCGGCGTTCTTCTTCTCTTCGTACCAGAAGCCGATCAGCAGGTACGAACAGACGCCGACAAGCTCCCAAAAGATGAAGATCATGAACACGTTGGCCGACGCCACCAGCCCGAGCATCGAGAAGCAAAACAGCGATAAATAGGCGAAAAAAAGCGGGTAGCGCTTGTCGTCGCGCATGTAGCCCATCGAATAAAGATGGATCAACGTGGCGATGAACGTGACCATCACAAACATGATCACGGTTAGGTTGTCGATGTGCAGCGCGAGGGTCAGAATCAGGTCGTCCTGCGACCGCATGCCGGGACCGACCGGCGCGACCGCGAGGCCGCCGAGCATGACCCAATTCACGCTCGCCTTCCAAACGACCGGCCCGTGCTCCTCTTCGTGTTTTTCAGGCGCGTGACCCGGCGCGGCGGGGGCGTTGACCTCGGAATCGGGTTTGATCACCGCGGCGTGGTGCTCGGCAAACACCCCATCGGCCTCGATGAGGAAATAATCGAGAAAGCCGCAGACGCTGAGCACGCAACTGAGCCCGATCGCGCCCGTCGCGAGATACGCGTTCATCCTGCCAAAGACGCGAATGCCGAGCAATTGCAAGGCGAAAGCGGCCAGCGGGATCAGGACGGCGGCCACATACAGCCCAACCTGCCAATTCATGAGCGTCGCCTCGGTCTCGGTCGTCGCGGTCCGCGGGTCCTGCACCCGTCGGTCAATCCTTGCGCGTGATTAGCTCGGGGGATCGTGAAATATGTCACAGGCCGCGCGTCATTGCAAGACCCTCGCGAGCGGCGGGGGTCGAGCGGGGAATAATTGACGTCGGTTCTGCTTTTTCCACTTCGGTTCAGTGTTTCAAGAATGTCGATGCCGGAAAAAATAAGATCCTACGCCGAGTTTCCGGTCCTTGAGGATTTCCCCGCGCGGGGGTTATAAACAAGCGATGCAAGTCGGCCCGCGACGCGAATCGTTCAAGCCGTGGGGCGGACGCGGACGATTTTCCAAGAATCGAAGCGGCCTCGGAGTTTCAAACCGGCGGCCGGACTCGGGAACGAAAGGAGCCGGACCCGTGCCGATCAAAATCGCGGCCAGCCTGCGCCGGGGGACGCTCGAGCCGTTCCGCGCGGCGTTTTCGTCTGCGATCGGGCGGTCGCCGCGGTTCGCGAGAGGGGCGGCGAGTTTGGCGATCGCGTTGGGTCTGTCGATCGCGGCGCGGACGCCGTCGCGCGTCGACGCCGCGCCGATCCAGGCGGACGAGCCCGCGCAAAAGAGCGACGCGCCCGCCGTCCCCGAGAAGTTAAACTTCGCGAACGGCCTCTTGCGGGCCAAGCAATACGCGATGGCGGCCGAGGAATACGAGCGCTACTTGAAGGACGACCCGCGCGGCTCCGACGCCGACGACGCGCGCTTCGGACTGGCGCACGCGCGTTTGTTCGCGGGTCAGTACGCCGAGGCGAAGGCGCGGTTCGAGGCGTTTTTGAGCGCCGCGCCGAAGCATCCGCGGGCATCGACGGCACTGTATCGGCTCGGAGAGATTTGCTACATTTTGGGTGACATGGACGGCGCTCGGCGGTCGCTTGAAGCCTTCACGGCGACCAATCCCGACAGTCCGTATCAGGAGACGGCGTGGACGTATTTGGGCGACGTACGCCAGCGCGGCGAGGATTTCGTCGGCGCGCGGCGGGCTTACGAGACGTCGCTCGCGAAATTCCCGAACGGGCGGCTGGCCGACCGCGCGCGTTATGGCCTGGCGCGGTCGCTCGCGCGGCTCGACAAGCCCGCGGAGGCGCTCGCGATCTTAAAGACGCTGGCCCTGCGACCGGCGAGCGAATGGACCGACCGCGCATGGTTTCAGGTCGGTCAAATCGAGGCCGACGCGGGACATTGGCGCGAGGCCGCGGCTGCGTTCGTGTCGCTCGAGAAGGCGTCGCCGAAGAGTGAATTGATCGCGAGGGCGCGGCTGTCGAGGTCGGAGGCGCTCGAACGATTGGGGCGTCGGGAAGAGTCGGAGGCGTTGCTGACGGGGTTGTCGCGCGACCCGTCGGCGACGATCGCGGCGAACGCGGCGCTGGCGCTCGGAACGTCGCAACTGGCACGCGGAGACGCGGCGGCGGCGTACGCGAGTTTGACCGCGGCGCGGGCTCGATTTTCGGGGGCGTCGGTGCGTGCCGGGCTGTCGGTGCGGGCGGCGGAGGCGGCGCTCAAGCTCGGGAAGGTTGAGGAAGCGCGAGGGTTGCTCGAAGAGGCGGCGGGCGGCGATCCTAAAGACGCGGTTGTCGCGGACGCGCTCCTGCGGTCGGGGTTGCTCGCGATCGAACGCAAAGATTACGAGGCGGCGGCTCGGTTCGCGTCGCGGTTTTTGAGCGCGAATCCGAAACACGCGCGTCGGGGCGAGGCGGACCTGATCGCGGGTCGCGCGGATTTGGAGTTGAAACAGGCGCCGCGGGCGGTCAAACGTCTCGAGACGGCGCTCGCGCAGGACGAGCCGACGCCCGCAGCGAAACGGGCTTTGCAATATTATTTGGCGCTGGCGTATCGCGCCGCGGGCCGACCCGCGGAGGCCGAGCGGCTGCTTAAAGGGCTGTCCGAGATGCCTGCGGCGGTGGTGGGCGCGGCCGGCGCGGCGTCGACTTCGGACGCGGTTTCGGCGGACGCCTTGTTCGTGCTCGCGCAGGGGCATCTCGCGGCGAAACGGTATGCCGAAGCCGCGTCGGCGCTCGAAAAGTTCTTGAAGGCCCGGCCGGAGGACGCCTTCGCGAGCCGCGCGTGGGCGGCGCTTGTCGAAGCCCACCTGCTCGCGGGCAAGCGCGACGACCCGAGCGCCGCGCTCGAAGGATACACGCACGCGCGGAGCGCGCTCGACCGCTTCGCGGTCGCCCATCCGCGCGCGATCGAGTTGGCGGCGGCGCGGGTGCGCGTCGGCGAGGCCGCGCTGTCGATGAAGAAGTACGACGCCGCCGCGACGCTCTTCGAGGTCGTCGCGAAGGAGGCCGCGGCCGACGCGAAGGTCCGCGCGCGGGCACGGCTCGGATTGGGGCTCGCGCGGCTCGAGACGGGTCGCGCCAACGACGCCGGGCCGCTCTTGCAAACATTGCTCGACGAGAGTCCGGATTCTGATATTGCCGCCGAAGCGTCGTTTGGACTCGCCCGCGCCTTCGCGGCCGAACACAAAAACGAGCGCGCGGCCGGCCAATTTGAGCGGACCTGGAAGACGTACCCGAAGACCGAGGCGGGCCGGACGTCGCTGCTGGCCTTCGCGCGGTTGCTCGCGGATCAGAAACGGCCCGACGACGCGGCACGCGCCTTCGAGCGCTACATGATCGACTACGCCGACGCCTCGAAGTCGTCCGACGCCCCCGACGAGCGAGCGGCCGTCCTCGCCGACTGGGGCTGGACGCTCGTCGACGCGAATCGAGTTGCGGACGCCGACCGCGTCTTCACGCGGCTGCTCGATCAATATCCGCGCGCCGCGCGCGCTGCCGAGGCGCGCTTGAACCTCGCCGAGACCGCCTTTCAGAGGAAGCAGTACGACGAGACCGCGCGGCTGTTGGCGGCGTTCGAGGGAGCGGGGTCGAAGTCGAAGACCGACCCGCGGATCGCCGCGCCGTCGCTTTATCGGCTCGCCCGCGCGCGGATCGAGCAGCGGAAATGGGCCGACGCCGCGACGACGCTCGACCGCTTGTTGCGCGACTATCCCGAAGGCCCCACGCGTCGCGAGGCGAAATTCTGGCGCGCCGAATGCGCGTTTAAGCTCGAGGATGCGAAGACGGCGGAATCGATGCTGGCTGCGCTTACGATCGACCCGCCGTCGGCGTCGGACCCGCCCGGATTTAAAGTCGCTATTGCGCGGCGGCGTCTGGAATGCCTGATCAGCCTGTCGCGCTGGCAGGACGCGCTGAAGCTCGCCGATGCGATCTTGGCCGAGGCGACCGGCAAACCCGGGTCCGTCGGCAAAGGCGACGCGACCGCGCAGGCCGGCGTCGCCGAGGTCCAGTACGCGCGCGGCCGGTCGCTCCAGCAGCTCGCGCGTTTCGACGAGGCGCGCGCGGCGTATCAGAGCGTGATCGACGCGCGGAAGCAGCGCGGCGAGCTCGCGGCGAAGTCGCAACTGATGCGGGGCGAGACGTTTTTCTTGCAAGAGAAGTTCGAGGATGCGGTTCGCGAGTTTTATAAGGTGTGGATTTTGTACGACGAACCGCGTTGGCAGGCGACGGCGATGTTCGAGGCGGGAAAAGCGCGGGAACGCTTAGGCCGCTGGGCCGAAGCGGCCGAAACATATGAGAGGCTGCGCGCCGACTTCCCGAAGGATCCAAGCGCCGCGGAGGCGCTGAAGCGTCTAGAGGCGGCCCGCGCCCGCGCGGGTTCGTCGTCGACTCCCCGGACGGCCGAGCGCGACCCGAAGCCTTAAACGTCGCGCCGACGGCTTTTTGCAAGCGTGCGACGTCGCGACGGCCGCAGCCCCCCGGCCGTTCCGATGTGAAGCCGAGCCGCCGCCCGCTCCTCTATACCCTTGGGAAGGAACTTCTCGATGCCTCGACGTCTCTGGACGACGCGGGCCGGCCGCGCGGGTGCCGCCTGCCTCGCGATCGCGGCTGTGCTGGGATGCGGCGGGGCCGACGACCCCGATACGACGCCCGCCCCGCCGCCGCCGACCGCCGCGACGCCGATCGAAGGTGATTTTGACGGCGATCTGGGTGCCCGCGCGGCTGTCGAGGCGGATCCGGGCCCCGCGCGTGCCGCCGCGCGACCTGCGCCGGAGCGAGCCGCGGTCGACGCGCCGGCGGTTCCGGAGTTGGACGCGGCTCTGCGGTTCGCGGGCGCGACGTGGGGCCGCGCGCGGGCTTGGTACGCGACGACGCCGCCCTCCGACCGCGCGACCTGGGGCGGACTGGCGGCGGCCTCGTTGCTCGGTCTGATCGTGATGTTCGAGCGCATGGCGCGGCTGAAGCCGCGCAAAATCGTGCCGCGCGACTTCGACGCCCGCTTCCTCGAGCGGCTCGAAGAAGGCGAGCTGGATCGCGGGAAAGCGCTCGATTTTTGTGAGCTGAACCCGAGTCCGGCGTCGCGTGTGGCGCTCGCGGCGGTACGGCGTTGGGGGCGGCCGACGCACGAGCTTGAGCGCGCGGTTGCGACGGCTCTGAAATATGAGGGGGACCGGATGCGGCGCAACGTCGGGACCCTGCGACGGGTCGCGGCCTTGACGCCTTTGATCGGACTGCTGGGCGCGCTGATCGCGGCGGGTCGCGCGCTGGCTGCGCTGCCCGCGGGAGCGGCGCTGGGACCGGCGTTCGCGAGCGCGCTGGCTCCGCTCACGGCGGGCGTGGCGATCTCGATTCTCGCGCTCGTCGCGTACGACGGCTTGATCGGCCGGATCGAAAAACTGCTCGGCGGGCTGGATCGCGTTGCGGGCGAGACGATCGACGTCGTCGCTCGCTACGCCGTCGCGCCGACCGCGAGCACGCCGCATTCTGAACCGAGGGCCGCCGAGGCGCCGCGCTCGGTGCCCAGTTGCGGCGCGACGCCCGGCCAGGAACGCGA
>JAJYDB010000392.1 GCA_021777845.1 Planctomycetota bacterium | reverse complement strand
ACTCGATATTGAAGGCTTTCATGTGCGGAGACATCACCATCGAGGCGGTTTGTCGGTAGAGCGAGGCGTGGTCGCGGACGCGGTCGGCGCCGCCGGTCTGCGCGAAGCCGGTCGACTCGAGCGAGTGGAGCAGGCCCAGCCGCCTTGAGAACCGCGACGCGGGCACGGCCGGGATTACATTCGCGGGGGGCTTGTTCGCCGCTTGGACGATGAACGGCTCGAAGCCGACGCCGAGCAGACCCGCGCCGATCGTCGGTCCACCGATCGAGACGATGTGCGGCAGGTCAAACTTCGGGTCGCCGAGCTCGCTCGCCGCGACGCAACCGAACGCGGGATGTTTGACCGTCCCCGTCGGGGAATAGCCGGTGTGAAGCTGGTAGGCGGCGCGCTGGTGGTTGCCCTCTTTGTTCGTCATCGACCGGATGATCGCGACGTCCTTCATGACTTTGGCGAGGTTGTTCCAGCCTTGCGCGATCTCGATGCCGGGCACGGCGGTCGGGATCGCTTTCGTCGCGCCGCCGTGCTCGGTGCCGGGCTTGGGGTCGAAGGTTTCGAGCTGGCTCGGCCCGCCGGCCATCCAAAGCAGGATGCAGGCCATGTTGCGCTTGCGCAGATCGTCGGCGTGGACGGCCATCAAGTCGGTGAAGCTTGCCGCGGCCAGCCCCGCGGCACCGACGCCGATCGTTTTCGCGAACGAACGGCGGCTGAGCACGCCGTGCGCGTTCATCGCCAATTGCAGGAAGGTCTTGTCAAACATGGCTCGCGGATCCTCAATAAACAGGCGTGAGGTCGTACGCTTCGCGTTCAGTCGGAGCAGGCAACGTCCGGCGGCGCGGGTTCGTGATCAGCGTCGGCTGACGAATTCGGTCGAGTTCACGAGGCTCCAGAGGATGTCCTCGAAGGCTTCGCGACGGTCGCCGACGCGTTCGAGGTAACGGCCGCAGGTTTGGACTTCCTTCGCGTTCGGCCGTCTGGCCAGGACGCGGAGGTAGAGTGCGTCGAGCACGGCGCGATTGTCGGGCGTGGCCATCAACATCTTGCCGAGCACCGTGTTCGGCGTCGCTTGGATGCCGCGGTTGATTTGCGCGGCGTTCATCATGAAGAGCGCCTGCGGGATTGTGCCCAGCACGTCGTCGGTCGCGAGCGACGGGTCGACCCCGTAGAGAATATTGAAGAGCCCGCGGATCCCGCCGAGTCGGTTGATCTGCGCGGCGTTCAGCTTCTTCGCCCCCGCCGCGTTCGCGCCGATCGACGCCGCCGCGTCCGCGAGCGCCCCCTTCCCGCGCGCTTTGCCCGCGGCTTTCTCTTGCGTCTGCGCCGCGCCGGGCGATCCCTTACCCGGCTTGCCGCCGTTCGCCGGGGAGATCGACGGCAGGTCGAGCGCCTGCGCGAGGGCGTCGTAAATCTGGTCCGCGCGGAGCCGACTGGGGCAGTTCGAGGCGAACGCGGTTCGACCGGCGTTCGTGTTCGTCGCCTTCGACTGCCGCTGGTACGCCTTCGTGTTCAGGATCAGGCGGAACAGGCCGCGGACGTCGTAGCCGCCGTCCTGCCACTGCTTCGCCAGCGTTTCGAGAATCTCCTTCGACTGCGCGTCGCGGCCGGGCCCCATGTCGTCGACCGGACTATAAAAACCCTGGCCCATCAACGCCGACCACACGCGGTTCACATACGCCCGAGCGAACCACGGGTTGTCCTGCCCGGTCACGTAAGTCGCCGCAACCGCGCGACGCTCGGCGGCGGTCAGGTCCGACGGCAGCACCGGCGGCTTCTCGCCCAGGAAAAACCGAGGCGCGACCGGAATCTGCTTCGTCGGATCCTTCAGGTCGGGCATCGCGTAACGCGGCTTGCCGATCGCGACCAACTCGAACGTCGGCCGGACGCCGGGCATCTGTTTGCCCACGCGACGCACTCGGCCCCCCGCGAAAAACGACGCGAACTCGTGGAACTGCACCCGCTTCCACGAATCCGACGGGTGATCGTGGCACTGGGCGCATTGAATCTGGATGCCCAGGAAAATGCGCGACACCTCGCCCGCGACTTCCACCGCCTGTGCGTCGTGCGCGACCATGAACCCGGTCGCGCCGTTCTCGTCGGTATGGCCGGTCGCGGTCAGCAGTTCGCGGACGATCTCGTCCCAAGGCCGATTTTTCTCGAACTGCGAGGCCAGCCACTGGTCGATCGCGGCCGAATTGATCTGCCCGGCATTCTGATTCGTGGCGTGGAACTTAATCACGTCGCGCCAGTATCGGCCCCAATTCTCGGCGTAGTCGCGGGTGGCGAGCAGGTGCTCGATCAACTTGCCGCGCTTGTCGGGCAGGCGGGTGCGGACGAAATCGCGGATTTGGTCGGGGTGCGGCAGCTTGCCGGTCACGTCGAGATAAACGCGTCGGCAGAATTCCTCGTCGTTCGCCGGCGGCGCGGGCGGGGTCTTCGCTTTCGACAGCTCCGACTCGATCATGGCGTCGAGCTCGGAGCTCGTGATCGTCATCGGGACAACCTTCTTCTCGGGCCGCTTCGGCAGATTCGCCGACGACGTCCCGCCCGCGGTCGCCGCGTCCGACGCCGCGTTCAACGCCCGCAACGCGTTCAAAACCTCGGCCGGGCTCGGCTTCGGCTTGCCGCCGTTTTTGTTCACATCCGCCGCCGGGGCCGTCGCGGACGCCGCCGCGATCGCGACCACAAGCGCCGTCGCGCACGCCGCGGCCCGCACACAACGCCGTGCGACTTTGTCTCGAGTCGAAAGCCTCATCGTGCAAATCTCCGCGCGCCGTCGGCACCTCGAATTCCGGGTCGGCCGCGGAACAGTCCGGCGGGAAATTCGATCATACCCTTGGAGGAATGATAGTTCCCAAGCCCAACTCGCGCGTCCGACATCTACACAATGAAACACCCCAGGTCGCATC
>JAJYDB010000391.1 GCA_021777845.1 Planctomycetota bacterium | reverse complement strand
CCGCCGCGCAGTTCAACGCTGCCGCGACCGCGAACTCGGTACTCCTCGAAGTCGCGAATCTCCACCTCAACCTCGTCGCCGCGGAGGCCGGCCTCGCGCTCCGTCGCGCGTCCGAGACCGAGGCGCGCGAGATCGCGCGGCTGCTGGCGGCCTACGCCGCCTCCGGTCGCGAATCCGAGGCCGATGCTCAGCGCGGTCAGACGCGACTCGAGCTGTTTCGGATCGATGTCCAGCGTGCGGAGGAAACGGTCGCGGTCGCTTCGGCGCGGCTTGCTCACCGGCTGCACCTCGACCCCGTCGTGCGAATCCGGCCGATCACCGAGGGGGTGCAAACGATCGACCTCGTCGACCTCGGCACGCCGACCGAGGAGCTGATTCGCGTCGCCTTGCAGCGTCGTCCCGAAATGGGCGTTCGGAACGCGCAAATCGGCATGGCCGAAACGCACGTGACGCAAGAAGTTCGTCGACCGCTGCTGCCGACCGTTTGGTTCGGATTCAGCGGCAGCGGTTTCGCGGGCGGCAGCAATATCACGCCGCCGAACATCGGCCACATGGGCGGCCGTACCGACTTGGACGTCAGCCTGATTTGGACCGCTCAGAATCTCGGCCTCGGCAACTTGGCGCTCGTGCGGAATCGACGCGCCCAGGTCGGGATCGCGGTGGGAGAGCAGTCGAAAACGGTCAACATGATTCGACGCGAAGTGGGCGCGGCGCGCGCCGAGGCCATCGCGTTCAAGCAGACCGTCGACCGTAACTATCGGCGCTTGATCTCCGCTCAAAACGGCTTACGATCGGACTTCATCCGGATCGAGGGGGCCGAGGGACGACCGATCGAATTGCTCGACAGCTTGCGGTTGCTCTACGACTCGCGGCTCGCGTACCTCGATTCGGTGATCGCTTACGACCAGTCGCAATTCCGACTCTTCGTGGCGCTCGGATCACCGCCGCCGCTCTCGGGACCGGCGCAAGCTCCGCTGCCGCCCGCTCCGATCGCGTCGCCGCCGCTGCCGCCGCTGGCTTCGGGAGCCGGCGAAGCCGTCGCCCCGCCCGGCGCACGCAGCCGGCAGGTTGTCGCCAACAACACGCCTCCCGCGCCCTCCGCAATGGTCCGTGCGGAACTCGCGCCTCGCGACGCCCGCTTCGCTCGCACCGCCGCCCCGACACCGAATGCGACGCCGGCCGCGGTTCCGACGACGTCCCCCGCGGTCGCGCCGACAAGCTCCGCCGCGCCGATCTCGACGTCGAACCTCGCGGTACCGCCGCCGATCACCGTCGAGGGTCCGATCCCCGGCGCCGACGCGATCCGCGGACCGGTCTCGATCCCCCCCCCGCGACCGATCGCGCTCGATCGCTGATCGCGCGGCGCAACGATAACTTCACAAACGCACGACGTCCCGGAGGTTCATCCTCCGGGACGTCGTGTGCGTTACGTGTTGGAGAGAGCGGCTCACTTCACTTTCTTATCGAAGAGCGTCCAGACGATTGGATAGTCGAACAGCTTCTGTTGTCCATAGGGGGTCAGGACGAGGAAGTCGACGTTCGTGAAGCCGCCGGTCGTCTGAATCGTCACGGAGAAGCGCCCCTGGGCGTCGGTTGCCAGCGCCCCTCCGGTGAACTTGTAGTCGCCCGCGGGGTCGTCGAGCAGAACGATCGAGCCCGGCGTCGTGCGGCCGATGAGCGTCGGAGTCTTCACCGCGGTCACGCCGCCCGAATTCATGGGAGTCGGACCGTGCAGGCGGTCTTGCGGCGCAAGCGTCACGTAGAAGCCGATCGGCGTCTTCGGTCCGAGCGGGGCCTCGTTGCGCACGAGCACCTGGGCGTCCTTATAGCCGACTGCGCCGTTGCGGTTGGCGTCGGCGGCGGGGTTGTAGAAGGCGTCGACGTTCGTGGTGTAGTACGACTTTTGGAAGCCCGGCAGGTCTTTAATCGTGACCGCGCCGCTGCCGTTGACGTCGCCCGGCAGATACCCGATGAGGTTGAACGCGCCGCTGGATCCGTGCGACCCCGCGACGACCACCGTCAACGGGCCCGCCGACGAATCCCGCGCAAACGCGATCGAGTGACCAACGGCGTTCGGGATGTAGTGAGCCGCGTTCAGGAGAGGTAGTGCCTGGCCCGCGGCGTTCTCCACCGCGACGATCCGCGGCTGCAACGTACTGCCCGCGACGGGCTCGACCTCAATGCCGATCAACGTCGACGAGCGACCCGGCGAGAGGTTCGACGCCGCGACGTTGAAACTCGCGACCCCCTCCGAGCCCGAATTCGCCACCACGCCGACAACCTGTGCAAGCGTGTTGGCGGGCACCGGCGCGTAGCTCATCGCGACGCGGCTCTCAAGCGCTTGCAACGACGGACGAAATCTTGACCGCAATCTCGACGACCACACGAGCCGACCCTCCTTGATCATGGATGCGCGGCGACTCGGGGGCGCGTCGCCTCCATTCGACTTCCCATCTCCTGATCGACTCGCCGGCCTCCCGATGCGGAGCGAGTTCGACGTCGCGCGCGCTTCAAAGCGCCGATTGCGCCGATCGTGCCGAGCGCGCGGCCGACGACCCGCCGCAAAGGCGTCGAAACACCCTGCCTTCGTCCGTCTCGATAAAAAAAACCGCCGCATCCCAGCCTTGCGGCCAGAGACGCGACGGTCTCGATCCAACTCTGCGGGCCGACGATCCCCCGAAAGGGTCGCTCGACGCCGCGCGATTACTTCTTCTTCGCTTCAGCGGGTTTGCTCTTCTTATCTATCGCCTTGTCCTTCACGTCCTTGAAGGGGTTGGCGGTGCCGGGTTCGCGGTTGTCCTGAGCGATCTGGGCGTCCTCGGCCAGGATCGTCTCGACGTCAAGCCCCTCGCCGTAAAGGCTCGACGGGTGCAACAGGACGAGCTCTTGCGGGTCCAACGGCGTGAGAATCTC
>JAJYDB010000390.1 GCA_021777845.1 Planctomycetota bacterium | reverse complement strand
CGACAACCATCGCCTCGAGGTCGGCGGCATCATCCTCACGATGTTCGACCCGGCGCTCGAACTCGCCAACGAAGTCGTCGAGGAGATCCGCGGGTTCTTCGAGGACGCCGTCTTCGACACCATCATTCCGCGCGACGTCTGCATCAGCGAGGCGCCCAGCCACGGGCTCAGCGTTCTTGACCACGCCCCCCGCGCACGAGGCGCGTGGGCCTATTCCGAGTTGGTCTTGGAGGTTCTCGATCGTGAATAACAAACGACGCCTTGGACGTGGTCTCGAAGCCCTGCTCGGCCGCGACGAGGGCGGGTTCGACCCCGACTCGTTCGACGGCGGCGAGATGCTCCACATCGCCGTCGACCAAATCGACCCGAATCCCTTTCAACCCCGTCGCGAGTTCGACGCCGCCGAAATCGCGTCGCTCGCCGACTCGTTGCGGCAACACGGGATGTTGCAGCCGGTCATCGTTCGGCCGCTCGGCGACCGCTACCAGTTGATCGCCGGCGAGCGACGGCTCCGCGCAAGCATCGAGGCCCAACTCCACGAGGTGCCCGCCCGCGTCATGGATCTCGACGACCAGCGCGTCAGCGAACTCGCGATGGTCGAAAACCTCCAGCGCGAAGACTTGAACGCGCTCGAAAAAGCACTCGCCTTTCGCGACTATCTCGCGCGCCACGGCGGCACGCAGGAAGAACTTGCGGGACGCCTCGGCATCGACCGCGCCACCATCGCGAACCTGATCCGGCTCCTCGACCTGCCGAGCGAAGTCCAAGAAATGGTCCGCGCGAAGGCGATCACGCAGGGGCACGCCCGCGCCTTGCTCGGACTCGACGCCGAGGAAGCCCGCATCGCCGCCGCACGACGCGTCATCTCCGACAGCCTCTCCGTACGCCAAACCGAGGCCCTCGTCGCCACCGGCGAGCCCACGCCGACCAAGCCGCGCATCCGCAAGGACGCCGCCGAGCCCGACTCTACCCCCTCCGGCGGCAAGGCCCCGCACGTGGTCGAACTCGAGCAGCACCTCCGCGAACGCTTCGCCGCGCCCGTCCTGATCAAGTTCAAGGGGGGCGAACGCGGCCAGTTCGTCATCGACTTCCTCAACCGCGAAGAGTTCGACCGCATCGCCTCGATGATGCGTGGGTGAGCACGCGCGCTCAGACGCGCCGGCTGCTCCATTGGCGAGATCCAAGTCGACCGGCGCGCGGTCGTCACATCCATCCGTGGCTGCGAGCGGTCCCGCGCGGCGACGACGCCCCGATCAGACCCTCGCGGCGGTTCGATGTTGTCCCCGGCGGGATCTTCGTGATCGAGAAGCTCGACCGCACCTGGCTGAAAGTGGCCAACCGCGGCCGCTCCCGCGAGGTGCTCGCGCCGCCCCCAAGTCGGCGTGCTCGGCGCGGGAACCACGCGGAGTCGAGGTCCGGACAAAACGAAGCCAATCGCGGGTTTGATCAAACAAGGCAAGGACTTACGACGCGCACTTTCAAGTTTGTACAGGTGCGTTCAGTGTCGCGACGACCCGGCAGGCCGCCCAGCGGCCAAACTCGCCCTGTTTGGGAGCCCGCGCGGGAGGTTGACGCGCGGTGCGCGCGCGAATCGGGTGCGCGACAAAACGAAGCCAATCGCGGGTTTGATTAGGCAAGACAAAGACTTACGGCGCGCACTTCCAAGTTTGTACAGGTGCGTTCAGTGTCGCGACGACCCGGCCGGCTGCGGAGGCTGCCGCGGCGTGGGGGCGCGGGCGCGGCGACGGGGCGGAAATCCACCGCACTTGACCGCGGCCCGAACCCCGGCATACGATGCGGGTCTATCGAGAGTGGTTCACTCACAAACGATCACTGAGGGCGGCCCATGTCGAGATTAGGGACGCCGTTCGGTCGCGGGGCGTAGCGCAGCCTGGTTAGCGCGCCTGCCTTGGGAGCAGGAGGTCACCAGTTCGAATCTGGTCGCCCCGATTGTTGGAACAGCCGTCAAAACCGAGCCGGGGGGGGATGTTTAAAAAGGTGTCGATCGACCCCCAAAGTCTGAAGCGGAGCGCGGCGAAGGTCGCGGCCGGCCTCGTCGAGAGCGGGATGACCGTCGGCCTCGGATCCGGCACGACTGCCGCCGAGGTGGTTCGATGTCTGGCCGAGCGGGTCCGCGACGAGGGTCTGAAGCTGATCGGCGTGCCGACCAGTTCGGCGACGGCGACGCTGGCGCGCGAGCTTGGCATCGAGCTCCGCGACCTCGACGACGTCGAGGCGCTCGACCTGAACCTCGACGGCGCGGACGAAGTCGACCCCGACTACCGCTTGCTGAAAGGGCACGGCGGGGCGCTGCTCCGCGAGAAGATCGTGGCCTCCGCGGCGCGACGTCGGGTCAACGTCGTGACCGCCGAAAAGCTCGTGACCCGGCTTGGATCAACGATGCCGGTTCCGGTCGAGGTCTCGCACTTCGGTCTCGCGCACACGGAGCGGAGGCTGAAGGATCTAGGTGCCGAGACCGCGGTCCGACGCGGCGACAAGGGTCAAATGTACGTGACCGACGGCGGCAACGTCATCATCGACTGCCGGTTCCCGCCGATCGACGACCCCCGCGCGCTCGACCTTCAGCTTCACGGCGTCGTCGGGGTCTTTGAGACCGGTATTTTCGTCGACCTTTGCGACGAGGTCGTGGTCGCTCGCGCGGCGGGCGTTACGATCGAACGGAACCGGCCGAAGCCTTGAGGCGTGGCCTCGGACGAGGCGTCAATAGCCTGATTTCGAGGCTTCGGTTTCACGTGGAACCATATTCGGCCGGCCTGCGAGCCGGGCCGTCCATGCGTCGAGGATCGCCGCGGTCGCGCTGGCTCCGATTCGATCGCAGCCGAGTTCAACGACGGCGAGCGCGGCGTCGAGGGTCCGAACTCCGCCCGCGGCCTTCACTTTCACGCGTGCCGGCGACTCGCG
>JAJYDB010000389.1 GCA_021777845.1 Planctomycetota bacterium | reverse complement strand
CATTCGTTCCGACTCCTTTCGGGACGAGAGGTCGCGACCAGTGTGTCAGTCGCGTTGAAGGGGACGGCGCCTCCAGGCGCGCGGGTGATTTTAACCGCCAATGATTCCGGCGAGCGCCTTCACGAGTCCCGAAGCGGCCGTCCCCTGGCGGAAATCGTAGAGGTTCCGCGCGAGGTCGATCGAAACGAGCGCGAGCAAGAGCACGAAGACCGTCGTGACGCCAAGAAGGCCGACCCACAGTCCTCCCCACTCGGCGGATGCGCCGAGCGGCGCGAGCATGCCGCCGCTCGCGGCCCCGCGACCAACCGGCGCCGCCGCGACCGGGGCGTCGAGCTGTTCGGCGTCCCAGGCGCTGGTCGCGTCGTCGGAGGTCTCGCCCGAGGCGCCGCCTTCGTCGAGGTCGTCGAGCATCGCGGGGCCTAGAGCGGTCGAGGCGTTGTGGTCGACGTCTTCCTCGTCGATCGCAAACACCTCCGAGCCGGTATCGGAATCTTCGATCTCAAAGTCGCTCGCGGCTTCGAGTTGCATCGTTTTATCGTCGGAGTCGCCTTCGGAGGAGAGGGCGTCGACTTCGAAGTCGGTGTCGTCGAAGATGTCTTTCTCGCCCTTCCGCGCGGAGGGGGGCGGCGTCTCGGAGAGCGCGGGCTTCGGACGCGCCGCGGGCGGCTGAGTCTTGATCTCGTCGGAACTCAGCGGCGCGAGCTCGATCGAATCGGCCATGCCTAGGTTCAGCGAGGTCGGCGAGTGTAGGTTAATGCCCGAGTCGCTGGGCTTGCTCAGATTCACGCCCGAGGCCCGCGGCTCGGCGGCGGTGACGTCGGAGTCGCTCGGCGAGCGCAACGGGGTGGATTCGAACTCGTCGCTTTGGTCGAGCGCGGTGAGCTCGAAGTCGCTGCCCGAATCGGGTTGCAGTGCGTCGATCACGCTCGACGGACTGAGCTCGAAGTCGCTGTCGGGCTCGCCCGCCTTGACCTCGGCCGACGATCCAACCATGGGGCTCTTGCGCATCGCGGTGTCGCTGCCCTTGCCCTTCGGCTTCGGGATTTCAGGCAACGCGTGCTCGGAGGTGTCGTCGGCGGAGATGGTGACGTCGGAATCGCTGGGGAGTTTGATCCTAGCACTCGGGGCCAAGCGGACGTCAGAGTCGCTGGCGCCGCCGGTATTGTCCGGGACGAGCCGGACGTCGGAGTCGCTCGGCAATTTGCCGGACGACGCCATGCCGATGATCACCGAACTCGAGCCCGTGACGGGTCCCGGCGGCAGCGCGGCGTCGTGCAGGAGCATCTCGTGGTCGGAGCCCGAACCGGTGCGGGGCAGATTCATTGTCATTGCGCCAAGGTCGGCATGCGCCACGCCGAGCTGAAACTCGGACAAGCCGGCATCGTCATCGGAGACCGGCGCGGTCGGGTGCGCCGGGACTTCAAGGTCGGAGATCGGCAATTCGGGGTCGCTGCCGAGCCCGCGTCGACGCGCCAGTTCATCAACGTCGGCCACGCGGAAACGCCACGAGCCGCCGTCCAGGAACGCGCGGATCTCACGCGACTGCGCCTTCGTCTTCAGGTCCTCGGGGTCTAACCCCAGGACACGCGCCGCCTCTTCTAGCGTGTAGAACTGCGCCATCGATGGGCTCCTCGCAATCGGAACAGCGCCCGAGGCGGCTGTTCTCAAAGGGACTTCGACACGTCGTGGAGAAAAATGCGGCGAGGAGCGGGATCGACGACGCGTCGCACCGTCGCCCGTTGCGGCGACGGCCAGATTCCGCTGCTCACCGGGTTCCTTGACTCAACTTCTTGGACTTCAGGGTCTTCACCATCGACTCGACCGCCGCGACTTCCAAGCCGGTATTGTTGAACTCGTCCAATTGAAGGTCGGCGGCGAACTTCCGCACCGCCGCCAGCTTCAACGCGCCTTTGTCGCCCGCGGGATTCACCTGATAGACGGCGAACGCTCGCGTTTGCGTGTCGATCAGATAGAGCAAATGCGTTTGATTCAGACTCGGAACGGAAAAAGCAACAATATTAGGATTAGAGCCGGGCGTCGCGCCGCCGGGCACAGCCGGGGAGCGCAATTGAGCGCTTGCGAGCGGCATCGCCGTGGCGCCGAGACCAAACGCAAACAGCATCGCCGTCACCAACCGCAAACCACGGAAACGATCGAACGTCGATTTCGAATGCACCATCATCAGCCTCCTTGCCGCCATCAACGCCCCCCATCCGACGAAGGCGTCCCGAATCGAACTTCCTCAGGCCGGCCGAGAGAAGGCGAGCGGAGGAAGTCTGGTCCTCGAACTCACCATTCAGTGTATCATACGATCGCCGCGCGCACGGGTCGCTCCGAACTTTCGCTGCGATCCGCGCGGAACCAAGCGCCGGAGCTCTGGAACCCACGGCTGCAATATATTTTAACGCGCAGCGACGTTGCAGCAAGTTCAATGCTCGACCTGATATCAATCTCACAGGCGAGCGGGTTGGCGCGTCGATGTTGCGTCGGTGTCGAGATGTGATTCGACGCAACTCAAGAACCTGGATGAAATGGGGGAATTATGGCGGACTCGGAGGTTCGGGCAAAGTTGACGGCTTTATTGCAACGAGACGCGCTCAAAGTGGGCACGTTCACGCTGGCGAGCGGAAGGTCGTCTCATTATTACGTCGACGGCCGAGTGGTGACACTGTCGGCGGAGGGTGCGGCACTGATCGGGGAAGCGGTTCTCGACGCGCTCGCGGATTTGCCCGAGGTAGCGACGGTCGGCGGTCTCACGATGGGCGCGGATCCGATCGTGGGAGCGGTTCTGGCGGCCGCGGGATTGCGTGGTTGGACGCAATGGAGGGGGTTTTTGGTCCGCAAGGAGGCGAAGGGGCACGGGACGAAGCGCCGAATCGAGGGGCCCTTCGATCCGACGCGACCGGTGGTGATCGTCGACGATG
>JAJYDB010000122.1 GCA_021777845.1 Planctomycetota bacterium | reverse complement strand
ATCGATTCGAACCCCCCACCCCCCGACGCTCCGCGCTTGCACCCCACGCTCCCCCAAGCCATCCTAGAAGCACCCCCCCCCCCGTTCCGCCGTGCCCAAATGACGGAGATCATCCTCAAATGACACCCCGCACTCGTACCGCACTCGCGCTCTGCCTCACCCTCCTCTGCGGACGACTCGCCACTGCTCCCGCTAACGCTCAAAACCCCGCCCCAAAGCCCACAATCTCCGCCAAGCGCCCCAACTTCTTCTTCTTCCTCACCGACGACCAACGCGCCGACACCCTCTCCATCGCCGGCCACCCCCTCCTCAAAACCCCCAACATCGACGCCCTCGCCCGCGCCGGCTCCTGGTTCCAAAACGCCTTCGTCACCCACTCCCTCTGCGCACCCAGCCGCTCCAGCTTCCTCACCGGCATGTACTCCCACAGCACCGGCGTCGTCGACAACGCCTCCCGACGTAAACTCAAACCCGGCACCGTCCTCGTCTCCGACATCCTGCGCCAAAACGGCTACGAGGTCGCCTTCGTAGGCAAGGCCCATATCCAAAACGAACTCCGCGACCACCCCTGGGACGACTACTTCGGCTTCCGCGGACAAGGCCGATACAACAACCCCATGATCATCGCAAACAAACAACCCGAAAAGCTTTACAAGGGCTGGATGGACGACGTGCTCGCCGCGCACGCCGTCGACTTCCTCACCCGGCCGCACGACAAACCGTTCTGCCTCTTCGTCTTTTTTAAGGCGTCCCACCGATCCTGGACCAGGCCCGAACGACTCGCCCACCTCTACGAAGGACAGTCCGTCGCCGAACCCCCCACCATGCACACCGGCTATGCCGGCAAACCCGCCGCCGTCGCCGACGCCGACATGAAAATCGGCTCCTTCCCCGACGTCCCCAACCTCGACAAACTCGTCAAGGACTACTGCGCCACCCTCGCCGCCATCGACGAAAACGTCGGCAAGATCCTCGGCGCACTCTCCGCGCAGCACCTAAACGACGACACCGCCGTCGTTTACAGCTCCGACAACGGCTTCTTCCTCGGCGAGTGGAACTTCTTCGACAAACGCCTCATGTACGAGCCGTCCATCCGCGTACCGCTCATCGTCCGCTACCCCAAGCTTTTCCCGGCGGGATTACGACCCACGCAACTCGCATTGCACATTGACGTGGCGCCGACGCTCCTCGAACTCGCGGGCATCCCGATCCCCCACTGGATGCAAGGCCGCTCCCTCGTCCCCATCCTCGAAGGAAAACAACCCCCCACCGCCTGGCGAACCGACTTCCTCTACGAGTACTACGAATACCCCGAACCCCACCGCGTCAAACCCAACCGCGGCGTCCGCACCGACCGCTGGAAGTACATCGAATTCCCCGGAAACCCCAGCGAATACGAGCTTTACGACTTGAAAACCGACCCACGCGAAACCACCAACCTCTACGGCAAACCCGAGTTCGCCCCCCGCGTCGAACATCTCCGCAAGCGACTCCTCGAACTCCGCCGCGAAACCCTCGACCCTGACCTCGAGACGAAATAATCCGCCTCTTCTCACCTTCCAGCTTAACTAACAAATGAGGTTCTTACTTACGCAACGTGCTGGAAATGGCGGGTCCCGCGCCGGCGGCACTCGGATCGTCCGAGCGCGCCGACACGGGACTGGGGTGGGATACCGGGCAGTCTGGGGAATTGTGGTTAGCTGGTGACCGCGGCGATGAGCTTGACGATCGCCTGCGACTCAAGTTGCCGGACGCGCTCCCGGGTCAGACCCAGGTTTTCGCCGACCTCGCGGAGAGTCATCGGGTTGTAAGGCTCGAGCCCGAATCGCATGCGGAGCACTTTGCTCTCGCGGTCGTCGAGCCGATCGATGCCCTGAAAGATTCGGTCGAGGTCGTCCGACTCGATCAAGGCGGCGTCCGGGGTCTTGCCGCGGGTGTCGGTCAACACCTCGTCAAGGATGCCGCTGTCCTCGTCCGAGTTCTCCGCGTGCGGCGACAAGTTGTTAACGGTGATCGCTTTAGAAACGATGCCTACCTTCTTTTTGGAGAGTCGCAGCGCCTTGCCCACCTCCTCGGGGGTGGGCGGTCGGCCCAGTCGGTCGGTCAGGACAATCGACGCCCGCTTCCACTTCGCGAGCAGGCTCACCATGTAGGCCGGCAGACGGATCGGCTTGCCGTTGTTCATCACAGCCCGACGGATCGACTGCTTGATCCAGTAGCTTGCGTACGTGCTGAACCGCGTGTCCATCGTGCCGTCAAAACCCTCCACAGCCCGCAGCAAACCCAGATTGCCCTCTTCAATCAGGTCCTCCAAGCTCAACCCTTTGCCTAAATAGCCGCGAGCAATGTTCACGACGAGACGCAAGTTCGCCTTCACCATGTGATCGCGGGCACTCGGGTCACCCACCGCAACCCGATCGGCGAGCTCACGCTCCTCCACCGCCGAAAGCAGCGGCGTCGTGTTAATGTCTTGCAGATACGTCTGTAGCGGCGACTGAGAGTAGAAATCTCGGCGGCTCACGCGCGGAATCATCGGCGGTGTTCCTCCTGGTTGTGGTTCAACTCGGGCCCGGCTTGCACCCGGCGCGGCTTCGCGCTCCGTCCGACCCTTTGATCCGCCCCTCGGCGGTTCGTGACACGACAGCGGGTCATCGACTCCTTGGTCTCGACAATTCGAAGGTAGGATGCCGCGACCCGCAAGTCAACTAGCTTAATTAAAAGTTCTTGCCTCCGTGATGAATTGGTTGCTTGTGATCGCCTGCGCGCTTAAATATGCGTGGCTTCTCGACCGCTCGCACACACTCCGCGAGGCACCTGGACATCATCCGCCGACCCACTGCTCTACTTTTCCCACTCCGCCGGGTTTGCGCAACCCGCGCGCGGCGCTCGCCGGCCTCCTCACCCTCAAATTCCGGCTGCACACCGCGACGCGCCCAGGTCGATGACACTGGCATGTTCGACTTGCGCGCCTTAGTTCCCCCGAAACGCGACCTCGAACCTTCACATTCGAAGCGTGACGAGCAACCAAGCGTCCCGCGCTGCTCGCCGCCGGTCGATTAGGTCCCTTGGAAAGGAAACCGTCATGACCCGCCTTAGCACGATGCTCCTCGCCGGCAGCCTTGCTCTCGTCGCCGTCGGCTGCACCCACTGCGACACCTGCGACGACTTCCCAACCCCTTGCGTCGGGCCGAATTGCGGCGGAATGGTCGGCGACCAAGGGACTTACACCGACGTCCCCGTGGGCGGCCCGTTCACGACCAACACGCTTCCCCCGCCCGCCGACCCCGCCATCGAAGCCGTCCCCTCCGCGAAGCCTTCGACCCCCACAGCCCCCGCCCCGACGCTGCCGAACCCGGCCACGCCGCCGGCCCCGAAGGCCCGCTAAATCAAAGTTGATTCTGAACTTAGAACCACTTGCGGACTTTACCCACACCCGCCGAGGGACGTCGCGCGACGGCGTCCCGGCGGGCGCGGCCGGCTTCGCAACCTTCGCCGCGATCGGTGGCCGCCGGTCGGCGTCGATCAGCCTTCGGCCGGCAACCGGCCCTTCTTGCGCAGCGCCATCCGCATCTCGTTCTGCTTCCGACGGGCGTGACGCGTGTCCTTCTTGTCGACCTTAGGGTTGCCGAACACGTTGAAAAGCATTGTGCCGTCAGGCTTTACAGCCGCCGGGGTCGATTCCGACGGCGGCGCGGACGGAACCGACGCCTCAGGCTCGGCAACCGACGTCGCGGCGGCCTCCACCCCAGCCGCAACCGGCTCCGCGGAACTTTCCGAAACGAACTCCGGCGCGACGCAAATCACTGTGGGAATTGCGTTTGCGTCGATCAGTGACGATTCCGAAGTTGCCGTCGGCGCGGGCTCGGCGACGGGTTCGGCGCGCGTTTGGGCGCGGGGTTCCTCGAGACCCGGACCGACCGCGGCCTGAAGCGTGGTCAAACTTGCGAGCGCGGTCGCCATCCGTTTGTGGGCGTCGGCCTCGTAGCGACGGGTGAGGCGGATCTCTCGGCTGGTGGAGGCCGCGAAGCCGCGCGCCGCGGCGTGCCGGACGTGGTCGTCAACGACCGCCAGATGCTCGTCGCGGAGCCGCGACAGTTCCCGGATCTCGCGCGTGGCAACCCCAAGCTGAACGTCCCATTGAGACTGATCGGGGTCGGCTATAAAAAGCCACTCTGCCGGTCGGACGTCGAGTTCGACGCCCAGGAGGTCGAGTGCGGTCCGCCGTTGCGAGCCGGTCCAAATCATGTTTTGGGTGAGGTACGCACGGGCGAGCGCGTCCCAGCGCGCGATCAGATAGTTGCATCCGTGCAGGCTTTGCTTGAGGAGGGCGGTTGTCAAGGCGGGCTGTCTGCGCAGTTTTTTGGCGAGCTGCATGACTTCGGCGGTGCGTTTGACGTCCCAGGCCTCGCGCGCCTCAACCTGTTCCATTTGAAGGAGTTCAGTCTCACGAGCTTGACAGAGCTCGATGCGGGCGGCGTTGTGGGCGATGATTCGGACGAGGTTGAGCTGCTGCGCGCCTTGCGGCTTGAGGGTCTCGATCCACTCGTCGAAGCGGGCTTCGTCGAGCATTTCGGCGGCGACGGGGCCGTCGTTCGAGAGTCCATGCGTGGCGGCATTGACGCGCGATCGCTGTTTACCCGCGGCGGTTTGCGGGCCGAAGTTGGCGTGAGTGTCGGCGTGGGATGTGCTTAATCCAGCGTCTTCGACGAGTATGGCGGTCGACATGGCGGGAGTCCTGTGTTGTACGTCAATCGAGCATCGGCGACTCGCGGAGGCGGGACGGCGATTCGTCCGACCTCTCCGATGAGTAATATCGAGTCGCGTTCCGGCCGCGTTCCGTCCGGGTTGGGATTTTTTTTGGGAGGTCGGAGCGATCTGACCGCGGGGAAGTTGAGTTGAGCAGGCTGCGTGGAGCGGCGAGTCGGTGGAAAGTGGAGTTGGGGGCCGGCGTCGGCCCCCGCGTGGAGTTTATTTGGGGAAGATCACGCCTTTTTTGAGGATCAGGTTGGCATAGAGGGCGGTTTCGCCGGTCGAGACGACGGCGAAGGCCTTCTTGGAGCGCTCGTAGAAGGCGAAGCGTTCGATTGAGGAGATGGCGACGTGGCGGCCTTCGGCGTGGTCGAGATGTTTCTGGAATTCAGTCCAGATCGGGGCGCTTTCGTTGGGTTTGTCGACGATTTGCATAACGACGGCGGGGCTTTCGACGAAGGTGTCGAGGGGGAGGAGTTTGAGGACGGCCTCCAAGATCGTGTTGACGGCGTGTCCGTCGGCGCGGACGAGCCTCTGTGCGGTGGAGACCGCGGGGAAGTTGGCGTCGGCGAGGACGATTTCGTCGCCGTGGCCCATTTCGGCCAAGACCGCGAGCAATTCCGGCGAGAGGATCGACGGGATCAGTTTCAGCATGCGACGTTCCTTTTTGTATCGAGGCGGAGAGAGTGCCGAATCGAAGCGCGGCGGGTCGGCCGAGGTTGTGCGGCGGCGCTTCGCGGCAGATTCGAGGATATCGCGCGGGGTCGGGCGTTGCATCAATTGGTTGAGAAATCGGTCGTGAGGTTGGGGTCGGACGCGGCGATCGCGCGCTGTTTGATGTGAGCGTACTTCAGGAAGGCGGGCCGCGGGGCGGAGTTCGAGGCGGGGGGAATGCTCATTTGTCGACGCGCGCGGAGTGCCAGCAGTCCGTAGGCGAGCCAGGTTGCGACGGAGAGGGCGCTGAGCGCGAGGCCATGTCGGAAGCTTGCGGGTCGATAGGTCATGGTCAGGAGGTGGTCGCCGGGGGTGGGGAGAGCGACGACGCGTTGGGCGACGTTGCCGCGTTCGACGGAGACGGGTCGGCCGTCGAGCCGCGCGTGCCAGTCGGGCATCCAGGTGTCGGCGACGACGAGGAGTCCTGGGCGTTGGTTGCGGACGCGGATCACGACGCAGTCGGGTTTGTCGGAGAGCCATTCGGCGGGTGTAAATTGCTGTCGAGCGTCGTCGCTGTCGGGGATTCCGAGCGCGGTGAGGGGGTCGCGCGGGAGGATGACGGCTGCGCGGGGGTCAACGTGGGCAAGTTGCGCAACCTGAGGGGCGTCGCCGGTCCAGGACGCGACGGCGCGGGGGGCGACATAGGCGCGCGGGAGCGCCGTGGGGTTGCGATAGACGGCATAGGGTGATCCGTTCCAGAGGCCGGAGGCTGCGCAGGGCCAGGGGGCGGAATCGTCGATGCCGTCGGCGACGAGGAAGGCGACGCACATGCGGTCGAGGACGCCTTGGCGTACGCGGCTTCGGAAGTCTGCGACGGCGGCGTCCATGGGGTGGTCGGCGCGGCGCGGGGGGAGCTTTCTGCAAAGGGTGAAGAGGGTTTCGTACATCCGCGCGGCGTGATCGATTTGAAACAGGTCATAGACGTTGGTTTTGTGGAAACCATGTGTGGCGGCGCGGAGGTCGGCGTAGAGCGAGTCGCGGGCGCGGATGCGGAAGAAGTCGGGTCCGCGGCGGGCGGCGTCGCGAATGGCGTCGCTGATGGGGTCGGGTCCGGCGAAGCGCGCGAGGTTGGAGACTTTGTAGAGTCGGGCGTCGTCGAGGCCGAGTTCGAGGACGGCGAGGGCGGTGAAGAGACCAGCCGCGAGTGTGCGTCGCTTGGGGTGGTGCGCGCGTTGCGCGAGCCAGCCGAGGATGCCCGCCGCGCCGAGGGTCGACATCCAAAAGACGCCGTCGCGACCGATCCGAGCGAAGGCCATGAGTCGTCGATTTTCGAGGCCGCGCCAGCCTGAAAGCAGGGGTCCGGAGTCGGTCTGGAGGATTTCGCGCGCGCGGTCGATGCGGGGTGTCGGTCCTTGACCGTCGCGACGTGCGGCGACGAGGCCGAGGGCGACGAAGACGACGATCGCCGCGGGCAGGAGCAAGATTTTGCGGAGGTCGCGTGCGTTTGCGAGTCCGCGGGCGAGGGCGTCGACGCCCATTCCGGCGAGCGCGGAGACGCCGAGCGCGGCGAGGAAGAGCGAGCGGGCTGGGACGCGGAATCGATCCATCAACGGGACGAGATGAAACAAGAGCGTGTAGAGTCCGAAACGGCGTCCGGCGGCGAACAGGATCGAGGCGGCGACGAGGGCGAACCAGGCGGTCGCCTGCCTGCGGCTCGCGGGTCGAAGGAGTGCGAGCAGGACGGCGGGGAGCGACGCGACTCCGAAGGAGAGAGCGGTTTCCCAGTAGTTGTCGTGTCCAAAATACTCGGACGGACCGCCGACGGCGTCGGGGCTGAGCAATTGAAAGAAGTGCAAGGCGTGGAGATAAAAGCGATTGACCTGTCCGAGGCGGAGTCTGGCGGCGCGGGGCGACCAGGCCGAGGCGGCGAGGTCGGGGAGGAGCTCGAGCGCGACGAATCCGAGGCTGACGGCGACGATCGCGAGGAAGCCGCCGGCGGCACGGGCGGCGCGATTGAGGTCGCGGTTCCAGGCGGATTCGGCGACGTCGGCGAGTGTCCAGAAGCCGATCGCGGTGACGAGGTAGACCCACTCCTGCGGGTGTCCGGTGAGGAAGACGAGTCCGAGGACGACCGGCGCGATCATGGTGCCGCGGAGCCGGCCGGCGCGGTGCTCGGCGATCGCCCAGAACATCCAGGGATACCAGCACGCCGCCCACACGTGCGGATAATGTCCTTCAAACACCTGGGCCGCGAGGTACGGGCAGGCCTCGAAACAGGCGCCCGCCATGGTTGCGCCGATGCGTCCCAGGCCGAGCGAACGCATCAAGACGTAGACGCCGATGCCGCCGCCGATCAAATGCGCGAAGGTCGTCCAGCCGAGCGCCGCGGCCGCGCCTGATCGCCACGCGAGCCAGGCGGGGGGATAGAAGAGGCCCGCCTGCGGGTTGCCGACCATCGGCCGGCCGCCCGAGCCGGAATCGTCCCAAAGCGGCAGTCCGTCGCCGCGTCGCCACGCCTGCGCGACGTGGAGTCCGTGCGGCAAGAAGAGGCCGGTGAGGTCGTTGCCGACGCCGCGGATCTCGTCGCGCTGCGTGTAGTCGACGCTCGGTCGATCGGGGTCGACGAGCAGTCCGTCGGGCCGCGCCGCCAGCCGCGCGAAGCAGCCGAGCGCCAAGAGCGCGAGCGTCAGCACGGCCGCGATGTCGCCTCGACGAATACGCATGGGAAGAAACGTGTCCAGTGCCGATCAGAATTAATTATTAATAATTATAATCATTTAATATTATAAGCATGATCGATGTCCGCGGGAAGTTGCGCGGCGAGTCCGGAGTGGGGGGTGGCGCCGGCGCGACCGCGACGGACGGCGTGGACGAGGTTGAAATAGCGGTCGAGGTGTGCGGCCTCGGACCAGTCGCCGGTGCGTTGGGCGTAGCCGCGGTCGGCGAGTTCTTCGCGGAGGTCGTCGTCGTGGACGATGCGTCGCAGCGCGGTGAGGAGTTCGGCGTCGGTTTGGTAGCCGAGTCCGCCGCCGCTCTGGACGCCGGTTTCGACGAGGGCGCCGCCCCCTTCGTGCACGACGACGGGGGTGCGCACGGCGAAGGCCTCGAGCACGACGTAGCCGAAGGTTTCGGGAAAGAGCGAGGGGACGACGACGGCGCGGGCGGCGTGAAAGAGCCTCGCGAGCGCCGATCGGCCGAGGATTCCCTCGAAGTGGACGTTCGGGAGATCCGCCGCGAGCGCCCGCAGCTTCGACTCGTAGGGGCCGGTCCCGGCGATGCGCAGGTCGACCTCGGGCAAATAGCGCATGAGTGGGATCACGCGTTGAAATCCTTTCATGCGAACGAGCCGTCCCGCGGCGGCGACGTAGGGTCGCGCGCGCGGCTCGGGCTCTTCGTCCTCGATGCCGCCGGACCAGTCGTCGGGCAGGAACAGAGGCAGGTGGACGAGCGGTGCGCCGATGCCGCGCGACCGATGTTCCTCGAGTGCGTCGAGGCTGGGGAAGAGCAAGGCGTCGAGCTCGCGGAGGCCGCGCTCGATCGCTCCGCCCCAGCGCCACGCCTGCGGCGGACGTCGCCCCGCGAGGCTGCAGCGCACGCAGTCGGGACCGTCGCATTTCTTGCGGTTGTACTTCCAAAGCAGGTGCATGGGACAGATCAGCCAATATTCGTGCGCGGTCATCAATCGGACGGCGCGGCTGCCCATTTCAAGGACGCCGGTGCCGCCGACGAGCGAGATATTGTGAAAATGGACGACGTCGACGTCGCTGGCGTCGAGCGCCGCATGCAGCGCCGCGGCTTTGAAGACCGGTCGGCCGGTCATCTGCGTCGCGAGCGGCGAGAGGATGCCGAGCTTGCTCCTGAGCGTGTGCACATGGACGCCGGGAGGCGGCTCGTAAGGACGCGGCGGCTGCTTGCCGCGGACGGCGTCGAAGGCGTCGGCGCAGTGATAAACGTGCACCTCGTGCCCGCGACGCACGAGCGCCCGCGACAGGCGATCGACGTAAGCGGCGTCGCCGCCGAAGCTTTCGGCCCCGAAAAACGTCGTAACCATGCAGAACTTCAAAGGCGGCGACCTCCCTGTCGACCACGCCCGCGACCGGCGCTTTCACGGAAATTTGGCCGTGTCGTACCAAATGAGCCCGATTCACGCCAGGCGGACTTCGCAACTTCGGCGCGCCTCCGCTGTCGCACCGGCATCGACTTGTTACAATTGTGAGATCGTCCGCGCGGACGCGCCGCGGTCGCCGATCGGTCGCGGCCCAAGTGGCCGACGCACCCCAACGAAACGGAGTCCGAGCACGATGCGGGTCGAAATTCGGCTCTTTGCCCTGGCCCGCGAGCGCGCCGGTCGCGACGTCCTCGACCTCGAACTCGCCGAGCGCGCGACCGTCGCCGACCTCCGGCGCGCCGTCGCGGCGGGATGCCCGGCGCTTGCGCCCTTGCTGGACAGTTCGCTGCTCGCGATCGACTCCGAATACGCGCGCGACGACGAGGTCGTCCCCGCGGGCGCGTCGGTTGCGCTGATCCCGCCGGTCAGCGGCGGTTGAAACGCCGTCATTTATCTGAGGAATGCCGCAAGCATGATTGAAATCACGTCGGAACCGCTCGACTTCGCCGCGCTCGCCGCGAGCGTCCGCACCGACCAAGCGGGCGCGGTCTGCGTCTTCATGGGGACCGTCCGCGAAATGACCGCCGGACGTCGCACCGTGCATCTTGAATACGAAGCCCATGTCGAGATGGCTTGCAAGCAAATCGGCGACCTCGAGACCGAGGCCCGCGCGCGTTGGCCGATCCTCGAGGCGGCGCTGGCGCACCGCGTGGGCAAGCTCGAGCTCGGCGCGATCAGCGTCGTCGTCGCGGTGAGCTGCCCGCATCGCGCCGACGCCTTCGAGGCCTGCCGCTGGCTCATCGACGAGCTCAAACGCGTCGTCCCGATCTGGAAAAAAGAAGTCTGGGCCGACGGCGAACAAGCCTGGATTCACCCTGGACTCAATACGTGACGTAATGCGTTCTTGTTAAGCGTACAAGCGGCGCGGCCGCGGAGGGAACGCAGCATGTCGACGACCGTCAAGCCCGCAATCGACTTCAGCCGCCTGCCCCGCAAGCGCCGCGTGCCCGGCTGGGTGACGCTCGGCTGCGTCCTCTTTGGGATGTCGTTCTGCGTCGCGCTCGCGTGCTTACTGATCGACCACCTCGAAGACATCGTGACGTGGATCACCGTCGGTCGTTACGGCGACGACGTCCCGCCGTCGCGGCTGATCGGCTTCTTCATCACGCTTTTCGGCGAGGCGGTGGTCAAGTTGATCGTGCTCGCCCCCTTCTTCGCGCTGCTCGGCGGGTTCGTCGGCTTTCGCGCGGCGCGCACGCTCGACCCCGCCGCCGCGTCGATCCTCGCCTACATCGGCTATCCGTTTTATATCGGCGGAATGATCATTATCGCGCGCGTCATTCTGAACATGTAGTCGCGCACCGACTAGTCAAGAATGCGCACATGCGAGATTGTGTTTGACTTCAGCCAGTCGAGCCAGGCTTCTTGTTCTTCGGTGAGTTCGACCTCGGTCATGTTCGCGGTGTCGAGCGGCGAGACGAGGTCGATGACGCCTTCGTCGAGCCATTGCGCGACCTCGGCGGGGTCGAACCAAAACTCGTTTTCGAGCAGCGGCGGCACGCCCGCCGCGTTGGGGGCCGTCATGAAGTAAACGAGCTGACTGCGCAGCCGCGAGCTGACCTTGCGCGGCGGGATCTCGGGACGTCCGACGGCGACCGCGGTAAAATGGCTCATCGATTCACGTGCTCGAATGTAATAAAAGTGGTAGGTCGAAGATTGTACGAGTGATCATTGTCTCGGCGCGAGGACGCGCGCGGCGACGGCGCCGTCGGCGGTTTCCCAAGCGGCGACGACGACGCCTCCGGGGTTTGGAGCCGCGGCGACGACGGGGTCGACGGCGCCGCGGGCGATCGCGACGGGGGCGGCGTCGCGCGGCGTCTGGACGAAGAGCGTGCCGGGCCGGCGGTCGAGCCAGACGCGGTAGACGCCGTCGCGGTTCGCGGCGAGCCACGGTTGCACGCCGCGCGCGAGGCGATGCTCGTTTTGATTCGGCTCGGCCTCGAAGACGGCGCCGTCGCGCATCCAGATCGTCGCGACGCGTCCGCCGGGCGCGACCGCGACCGCGCCGCCGTCCATCGGACAGGCGTTCAAGATCCAACGGCCGGTTCCGAGCTTCGACGCCGCGCCGAAGGTCTTGCCGCCGTCGCGCGACGTCGTCAGGTACATGTCGCGCGCCGATTTCAGGCTGTTTCGCCACAGGACGCGGAGGGCGCCGTCGTCGCCCCAAGCGACCGAAGGGTGGCAGCACTCGCAGATGCCGCGCTCGGGGCTTTGATAAATGAGTTGGTCGCGATCCCACGAAGCGCCGCCGTCGCGCGACGTCGCGCCCCAAAGTTGCTTGCGGCCGTTGCGATCATCGAGCCAGACCGCGGCGACGACGCCGTCGTCGCGCGCGGCGATCGCGTGCAAGCCTTCGCGCGCGGCGGCCTCGACGCTGTTCACGCGCGTCGGCCCGACCCAGGTGCGTCCTTGGTCGTCGGACCGCCACGCGAGCAGGTCGCCGTCGCGCCCCCTGCCCTCTTTGCCGCCGATCGCCGCGACCACGATCGACTTGCCCGCCGCCGCGACCCGCGGACCGCGACGCATCCCGAGCGACAACGCGGGGAGTTCGGCGACGCGAGTCGCCGCGCCGAAGGTCCGCCCGCCGTCGTCCGAGCGCGCGTGGAAAACGGCGGCGCCGCGGCCGAAAACCAGGTGAATCCGCCCCTCCGCGTCGATCGCGACCTGAGGCTGACGTCCGACGCGCGCGACCGTCGTCGTCGCGTCGGAGCCCGCCGCCGCGAGGCCCGCTACACCGGCCGCAAGCGCGCACGCCGCCGTCGCCGTTTGATAGAATCGCGAAGTGATCATGATGGCACGCTCGTGAGGTCGTGTGGTGAATATGCCGGCCACGACGCATACGACCAGCCGACCGACTCGCGGCGGAGGTCGTGTGCGCGGAGGTGGTCGATGGCGACGCGGTCGAAGTCGTCGAGCGGGAGGGCGAGCGAGGTCGCGACGACGCGGATCAAAACGCCGTGCGCGACGATCGCGACGGTGCGGCCGTCGTATTTCGCGGCGATGCGCGCAAGCGCGGGCAGCGCGCGGTCGCGGATCGCGCGGTACGACTCGCCGCCGGGGTGCGTGTGGTCGATGTCGCCGCGCCGCCAGTGTTCGATCGCGGCGTCGTAGAGCGGCTGGGCGTCGACGCGAGCCGCGCCGCTAAGCGCGCCCATCGCGCGCTCGCGGAGGTCGGGCTCAAGCTCAACCTCGAGTCCGCAGGCGCGCGCGCACGGCTCCGCGGTCAGGCGCGCGCGCAGCAACGCCGAGCTGTAAATCGCCGCGGGATGTTCCGCCGCGATCCGCTTCGACGCCGCCTCGGCCTGCGCCAGGCCGCGCGCGCTCAAACCTACGTCGGATTCGGAGCCGTGAAAGAGCTCGGGTCGCGACGTCTCGCCGTGACGGAGCAGAATCAACCGGGTTGCGGAGTGTGTCTTGCTCACGAGGCGACTTCCACGCAGAATAAGATGGCCATGGCGTCGGAACGTCCGACGCGGCTTCGCGGGCGCGAGTCTCCGACGCGGCGAGGCATCGACGAATCCGCGCCGCCGCCGCGAAATCCGCGGCTTCGGTGCTTTAATCCCCCCACAATTCGAGTCTTTCGCATGTCCGACCCTACGAAGTATCACACCATCTTGCTGTTCGGGATGCCGGGCAGCGGCAAGGGGACGCAAGGCACGATCCTCGGCCAAATCCCCGACCTCGTGCACATCTCGATGGGCGACGTCTTCCGCAAAATCCCCAAGTGGGGCCGCTTTGGGCGCGAGATCGAGAAGTATACCTCGGTCGGCTCGATGGTGCCCGACGACTTGACCGTACGCATCTGGGAGCGCCACATCAAGATCCTCGAAATGCAGGAGTTCCTGCTCCCCGACCAGCAGACGCTCGTGCTCGACGGCCTGCCGAGGAACTTCGAGCAGGCCGAGATGCTCGACCACATCCTCAACGTCGTCCAGATTTTCCACCTCGTGATTCAAGACACGGCCGCCGCGCGGCAGCGGCTCAAGGCGCGGGCCCTCCGCGAGAACCGACTCGACGACATGAACGAGGAGGTGATCGCAAAACGGCTGAAAATCTATTACGAGGAAACCTTCAAGACGCTCAGCTTTTATCCGAAGGAACTCGTCTACGAGGTGGACGCCTCGCAGCCGCCGATCGACGTCTTGCGGAGCATCATCGACAAGCTGTCGGAAATCGAGCACATGCGGCCGCGCGGCACTGAAAAGAGCATTTACGCCGACCACGCGCTCTGACTCGCCGCCGAGTCGTTCGAACGACGACGGCTGCGCGCGTCCGTTTTGAGCGGCGGACGTGCGCAGCCGTTTGGTTTTGAGCGCGACCGGCGGTCGAACGTCGGCGTTCAACCGCGCGGCGTCAGTGCGTGCTCAGATAGGGGACGAGGTTTTGTGCCTGCGGCGAGCCCCACCCGGTCACGAGGTCGTAGCCCGGAACGGCGGTATAACCGCCGTTGCTGCCTGCGGTAATGTCGTTGAAATACTGCCCCTTGAGGCCGTAAATCAGGTTCAGGAGCGTGGTTCCGTTGAGCGGGGTCGAGCG
>JAJYDB010000121.1 GCA_021777845.1 Planctomycetota bacterium | reverse complement strand
TTGTCCGACACTGTTTTCGAGTTCGTGTCGGGAGATTCGATCAAAGGTGCTACCGCCGCGCCGCCCGTCTCGAGCGCCGACGATCGAACCACACCAAGCAACGCCGGTGCAGGCTCCGCGGGTGCGTGCTTTATAGGATCGAGTTTTTCCCCTCCGCTGAGCAAGCAGCGATACTCGGGGCCTTCTATGATTGATCCTCGCGTCTTGATGCTGCGGTTTGATTTCATGGCTGCGAACTGCAACGCGATCAACGCTTGCATCGTTCAAGGGAGAGAGCCTAATGCGAACAAAGCAGCACATCGCATGATATCGAAGGATAGGCCCGGCAATCCTCCGAATCAAGGTCGCGCGCTCGCTTTTTCAGCGAATTCCACAGTGTGAGCGATTGAATTCGTCGGATCGTGGATCCATGTCGACACACCTTAGCCGTCGTCCGGCGACATCTATAGAGCGTAGTCGCTTCTTAGAGAGTGGCTGCTAATGTGACAAAATCAAGTTGAAGATGTGATCGTTTGTTGAATCGAATTCGAGTCGCGTGGTGGACCGATCTAAGACAATGATAATGAACGACACTCGCACGCATCAAACGGGGAAAATTAACAAAATCAAATGGGTTAAGGTCGGTACTGCCGCGAAGATTCGTGCGAGGGGATGAACTAGGACGAAATCTGACGCAAGTCCTCAGCGACGCGAGCTTGTGTTGATGAGGCAGGAACCGCTTGAATTACAGCGTTTTGACGACTCTGGACGTGATTTGACGTGTTCTCAATCAAGTGACCGGGGAGGGGCTCGAACCCTCGACCAACGGATTAACGTACCGCTTCGGCTTTCACCGACCCGCGGCCGCGGTCGAGACCGAGTCTCGATTCGCGTGCGGTTGCAAGTCTGGACTATCCCATCGCCGTCGCAGGCGCGCCGCGTCTAGTCTCTGGGGCCGCGGCCGACGCTCCGTCGGTCGCTTGCCTGCTGATCACCCAATCCCCTGCCTTTTCTAACCGTCACGATCGCCGTTGCCGGCCGCGTTGTGGTGTCGGAGGCTCTCAGGGCGTTCCAGCAAACTGCGGCGTTCACGTCTCGCGGTTCGGTTTCTTCCCGCGAGAGGCTCCTTTTTTGCGTGTAAAGTCCGTTGCTCTACCAACTGAGCTACCCGGTCAGGGTCCGTCTAGATTAGCCCCCGAGGGCCCTGGTGTCCAGGGCCGAAAATTTGGCGGATCGAGATGCCTCGGAAGACGGCGGTTCAACTGCGCCGAAAATCCATTTTGCGATTCCGACTCGATGTTAACGCAATTCGTTCGTTCCTCTCAGCGGGGGCGAGACTTAAAACATCTGTAAGGGACACGGCAACTTCTCAGCCAACTAAGTCCACCGCCGTAACAGAGATCTCTCGCATTTTCTGCAAGCCGAGCACTTACGGCAGTCGACCACACATGGACGGGTGCCGCATTACCGTCGAGGACGTCGACTCCTGGTACGAACGCGGCGGCATGAGCGTCGACGACATCGTTTCGGCCGATCCCAACCATATTTTCGCGCCCGGGCCGAGGCGGCTCTCGCCTAGCGCCAGGCGCACCGCGACGGTAGTCTCAGCGTGATCGCCGAAAGCGAGCGGTTTGGTGAGGATAATGCGGTCACGTCCTGAACTGGGTGGCATCTGTTCCTAGCTCGAAGTGAGGCCGGCGGCTGGGCAGAGCGGATAAGGGTTGTTGTCAACAACATTATTTGCAAGGGCCCGCTTTCATGCGGTGCCGAAGGGAGTCCAGCATCGCGGGTCGCGGCGCATCGCCGACTTTTCTTCACCACAACTCTACGGTTGCCGTGCCGAGACGCGGAGAGCAAAATGTTCGCGCTGTACTCGCGACGATCGATAATCGATAATCCGAAAAAATATCCAAAAATGACTTATGTCGCGAGATCCCGAAGAGCATGAAAGTCATTCCACGTACGGCTTCCATCAAATTCCAAAAATCGTATTAGCAGAACCGAACTCATATAGCCTGTGATATGATTAAGTGTGACGAACAAGTGGGACTTGGGGCATCCCGGGTGAGACGGCCGATTTGCCTGCATTTCGACAAGAATACCTGCTCCAGAAGTGCCGTGCTTCTCAAAAGCTCGCGGAATTGAGGTGACAACCACGCCTGAGGTCAGCATTGGGGGGCTTTCGACCAGGGGCAGCTGAGACACTTTTAGGTCGGAGTGTCGGGCGTTGGTGATCGGCGGCAGGGATTTTCTGCGCCTCCTATAGCCGTGATGCGTGTCATCCAGGCATCGATTACTTGAAGAAACAGCAGCGACCGAGTCGAGAAGTTCATCAAATTCTACTTTCAATTGTGCCAAAAGTTCGGTCTCGACGATCTTGCCAACAGTGTGTGCTATCCCCGAGCATCCTGCCCCGCAATGTTTCATAGAACTCACGTCTCGCAATCGCCCTTCCTTCAAAAAATATTTAACAAATCGCTTGCATCTTGGGTCGGGGTGAGATACCCTTCCAGAAGGGTTGATTCCGCGCAAGGCGTTTGTATGTTGCGGAGGACCCTCCTGCCGGTTGTGCCCGCCCGTTTGGTCTGGGAGTCGTTGCGATGCCCCGAACGACCTGTGCCGCGACCTCCACCGTCGCGCTTGGTTGCCCCCGATTGATTTGCGTCGCGGTCGCTTGCCTTGGCCTGTTCGTTTTTGAACGCGAGCTGGTCGCGAAGGACGCGAACCCGACGGCCGGCGTGCGGGTTATGCCGGGGGCAGTCGTGTTACGCGGCCCAGACGCAGTTCAGCAGGTCGCGGTCGACCGGCACAGACCGGGGATGGACCCGATCGACGTCACGCGCGAAGTCAAATACGAGGTAGCGAATCCGAACATCGCGCAGGTTGATGCCGGGGGCGTTGTGACCCCGCGCGGCGACGGCGCGACGACCCTTTACGTGCGCTCAGGTCGCGACGAGGCGCGCGTCGAGGTGAAGGTGAGCGAGATTGCGCGGCCGCCGGCGATCAACTTCGCGAATCAGGTCGTGCCGATCTTCACGAAGCTGGGATGCAACGCGGGCGGTTGTCACGGCAAGCTCGCCGGTCAAAACGGGTTCCGGCTCAGCCTGCTCGGTTTCGAGCCGACCCTCGATTACGAGACGCTGGTGCTTGAGGGGCGCGGTCGCCGCCTGTTTCCCGCCTCGCCCGACCAGAGCTTATTGTTAATGAAGGCGACTGCGAAGGTTCCCCACGGCGGCGGACGACGTCTCGAAGCCGGCTCGCACGAATATCAGATTATCAAGCGTTGGATCGAAGCCGGGACGCCGGTCGGCTCGGCGGGTGACCCGACGGTCGCGTCGATCTCGATCTTTCCCGACACGCGGGTGCTCTCGCGCGGCGCGAAGCAGCAGGTCGTGGTGACGGCGCATTACTCGGACGGGCACACCGAGGACGTGACCCGCTGGGCCCAATACCAGACGAACGACCTCGAGGTTGCGATCGTCGCCGACGGCGGATTGGTCGAAACCCGCGACATGGCCGGACAAGCCGCGATCATGGCGCGTTATCAGGGACAAGTCGCCGTTTTTCGTGCGACGGTCCCGCTTGGACTGCCGATTCCGAAGTATCCCGAATTCGCGTCGAAGAACCCGATCGACGTCGCGGCGCTCAAGCAGTGGAAGGCGCTGGGGATCGTACCGTCGGACCCTGCGACCGACGCCGAATTCTTGCGTCGCGCCTCGGTCGACATCGCAGGTACTCTTCCGACGCCCGCGGAGTACCGCGCGTTTCTCGTCGACCCCGACGCGTCGAAGCGCGAGCGACTCGTCGACCGGCTGCTCGAACGTCCCGAGTATGCGTCGTTTTTCGCGATCAAGTGGGCCGACATTCTGCGCAACAAGCGTGAAAACAAGCCCGAACTCCAACGCGGCACGTTTAGCTTTTACGACTGGATCCGCGAGAGCCTGTCCGAAAACATGCCGTATGATCGCTTTGCTCGGTCGATCTTGGCGGCGAGCGGCACTCCACGGACCTCGCCCGCGGTGCAGTGGTATCGTCGCGTTCGGACGACTGACGCGTACGTTGACGACACCGCACAGGTGTTTCTGGGGATGCGTCTCCAATGCGCCCGCTGCCATCACCACCCATTCGAAAAATGGAGTCAGGACGACTATTTCGGCTTTGCGGCGTTTTTCGCTCGCGTCGGCCGCAAGCCCTCGCCCGAAGCGATCCGCGCCGGCCGCGACGAAGAGATTATCTACAACGCCCGCGGCGGCTCGGTCACGCATCCGAAAACCGGACAGGTGATGAGTCCCAAAGCACTCGGCGGACCCGTTGCACAGGTCGCCGCGAGCGCCGACCCGCGTCAAAAGCTGGTTGACTGGATGACCGACCCGGCGAACCCGTACTTCGCCCGCTCGGTGGTGAATCGGTACTGGGCGCACTTCTTCGGCCGCGGGATCGTCGAGCCGATGGACGACTTGCGGGTCACGAATCCGCCGTCGAATCCCGAGTTGCTTGACGCGCTCTCGGCCGACTTTGTGAAGAGCGGTTTCGACCTCAAACATTTGGTGCGGGTGATCTGCACGAGCCGTCTCTACGGGTTGTCGAGCGTCCCGAACGCATACAACGCAAAAGATCGTCAGAGTTTCGCGCGGCATTACCCGAAGCGGATGTCGGCCGAGGTGTTGCTTGATTCGATCGCGCAGGTGACCGGCGTGCCGACGCCGTTCCCTGGCATGCCGCCCGGGACGCGCGCCATCGAGTTGCCCGACGAGTCGGTCGTCTCGACTTTCCTCGATACCTTCGGTCGACCGAAACGCGACTCGTCGTGCGAGTGCGAACGCGTCACCGACGCCAGCCTCGGCCAAAGCCTGATGCTGCTCAACTCGAACGACGTGCAGACAAAATTAGCGTCGAACACCGGCCGCGCCGAGTTGTTCGTGAAGGATCCGCGGCCCGAACCCGAGAAAATCAACGAACTGTTCTGGGCTGCGTTTGGGCGGGCGGCGTCTCCCGAAGAGACGGCGCGCGCGGTCGCACACCTCGCGAAGCACGCGACACAAAAGCGACAGGCTTACGAGGATATTTTGTGGGCGCTCGTGAACGCGAAGGAATTTCAGTTCAACGACTAACCGTGCCGGCCGCCGACGCGGGCCATCACCGGACGCGGGACCTTTGAAGGCAAGGAGCAGACTCCGATGCTTACGATCTCGGGTCGGGCGTATCGCAACTGCGAGGGGCAGACGCGTCGGGACGTGCTGCGGGCCGGGGTGCTGGGTTTAACCGGCATGGGGCTCGCGGACTTGCTGCGGATCGAGGCGCAGGCGAGGTCGGCAGGTAGGCCGACGCCGGACGACCTGTCGGTGATTCTCGTTTGGCTCGACGGCGGCCCGCCGCAGCACGAGACGTACGACCCCAAGCCCGAGGCGCCCGCCGAGTTTCGCGGTCCCCTGCACGCGATCGACACCGCGGTACCGGGAATCGCGTTGCCCGAGTTGATGCCGAAGCACGCGCGTATGATGGACAAGTTGAGCCTGATCCGCTCGATGCATCACAACAACGGCGACCACTTCGCCGCCGCGCACTGGATGCTCACGGGCTACTTGGGCGCGAACGCCGCCAGCCTCGGCTCGACGCACCCGTCGTTCGGCTCGGTGATCGGCAAGTTGAAGGGCGCGCGGGCGGCGGGAATGCCGGCGTATGTCGGGCTGCCGCAGACTCATTCAATCGGGCTTTCGCCGGGCTATCACGGCGCGGCGTATCTCGGCGTCGCATACAACCCATTCACCGCCGACGGCGATCCTAATAACGACCGTTACCGCGTGCCGAACCTAGCCCCGCCCGCGGGGATCGACGCCCCGCGCGTCGGCGAGCGTCGCGCGCTGCTTGATGCCTTTGACCACCTGCGTCGCGACGTCGATTCCACGGGATTGGTCGACGGTCTCGACCGCTTCCGTGCCCAAGCGTATGAGATGGTAACCGGCCCCGCAGCCCGCGCCGCCTTCGATATTCGGAAGGAGGACCCGCGGCTTCGCGATCAATATGGTCGTAACACATGGGGGCAATCGGCCTTGCTGGGTCGGCGGCTCGTCGAGGCCGGAGTGCGGTTTGTCACGCTCACCTACGGCGGCTGGGACATGCATTCGAGCCTCGAAAAGAGTATCCACCGGGCGGGCCCGATGCTCGACAACGCCGTCGGCACGCTCGTTTCGGATCTCGACCAGCGCGGCCTGCTCGACTCGACGATCGTCGTGGTGATGGGCGAGTTCGGACGCACGCCGCGGATCAATAAACAAGGAGTGGCGGGCAGCGACAACGTCCCCGGCCGCGACCACTGGGGCGAGGTGATGAGCGTGATGGTTGCCGGCGGCGGATTCAAGGGGGGCCAGGCGATCGGGGCATCAAACGCACGCGGCGAAACGCCGAAAGACCGTCCGTTGATGCCGATTGACCTGATCGCCACACTGTACAAGCGGCTTGGCATCGACGCCGACGCGACTTTTATCAACAACGCCGGCCGACCGATCTCGCTCGCCGGCACCGGCCGCGTGATCGACGAATTGCTGGCGTGACCGCGGTATCTGAGGTCGAGGGCGCCGATTCGTGAGCGCACGACTTCCGCGTTGAGCGATCGTCGACGTTCGGGTCGATTGCGCTCTGATGAATGTTCAAATTATTGAGGAATCGCGGACGGATCTGGACACCTACGGCCGCGTAAGCGACGCGTTCCAGGTGCGGGCGCGCTACCGCGTTGTCCCCAAAGGCCGGCGTCCGAGCGACTTGACGCTCGTCGAAGAGGCTGTGCCGCCCTACGTCAAAGACTACGACTCCCTTGAGGGCGGCCCCGCGACCTGGTCCGACCGTTGGGATCTGTCGACGTGGGGTGTTCTCGCCGCATAGGATGAGGGCCTTCGCGTCGGCGGCATCGTGGTTGCTTGGAGGACGCCGGAGCGTGCGGTCAGGGGAACGCGCTCGAAACGGCGACGCTGTGGGATCTGCGCGTTGTTCCGCACCGACGTCGAGCCGGGGTGGGCGTCGCGTTGTTTGAATCTGCACGAGCGTGGGCGCGAACACGCGGCTGCGCGGCCATCGAAGTCGATACACAAAACGTCAACGTTCCCGCCTGCCGTTTTTACGCGCAACAGGGCTGCGAGTTGGGTGTGATCGATCCCGCGGCGTATCGCGACCTCGATGAGATCAAGGACGAAGTGCGGCTCATTTGGCGTAAATGTTTGTGAACGTTGGACGCGCATCTTAAGCGAGTCCCCGGCCGGACCCGAGATTGGAAAAGCCCGAGTACCGCGCCTCCTCAAGTTTCTTCCCCGCCTTGAACCGCGCTCGCCGATCGGCGACAGTAAAGATCATGGAGGACGCGCGGGGCAGGTCGATCCGCGACGGCTTTCGACACTCGCCGGGGATAAGATCGCATGGCGCAACTCGGGATCGTAACGTACAACATTGCCCAGGACTGGGATGTCCCCACGATTATCAAGAAACTGACCGACCTTGATTTTGAAGGCGTCGAGCTGCGGACGTCGCACGCGCACAAGGTTGAAGTCAACCTCAACTCCGCGCAACGCCGCGAGGTCCGCAAGCGATTCGACGACTCCGACATCGAGCTCATGGGACTCGGCAGCGCGTTCGAATTTCAGTCGAGCGACCCCGCCGTCGTCCGCAAAAACATTGAGGGGACAAAGGAATACGTCCGGCTCGCGCACGACGTGGGCGCGCCCGGCGTGAAGGTTCGCCCGAACGGGATTCCGAAGGGCGCCGACCTCGATGAGACGCTCAAACGCATCGGGGCGGCGCTGCATGAGGTTGCCGAAGACGCCCAAGGCTTCGGCGTCGAGATTCGCGTCGAGGTCCACGGCGGGGTCACGCAACTGTTGCCGAATTACGAGCGGATCATCGCCGCCGCGGATCATCCAAACGTCCGCGTGACCTGGAACTCGAATCCAACCGACGTTGAAAACGGCTCGATTCGGGGCAATTTCGCGCGCGTCGCGTCCAAAATCTCGGTCGTCCACCTCCGCGACCTCACCGACGAGCAATACCCTTGGGTCGACTTATTTGCGCTCCTGAAGGCGCAAAAGTTTGAAGGTTTCACGCTCGCCGAGATTCCCGCCAGCGCCGACCCGGACCGCGTCCTGAGCTATTTTCGCTCGCTTTGGCTCGCGTATCAGCCGAAATAACGGTCACTGTAAATTACAAGCGCACGATTATAAGAGGAAACGAAACACGCTTGACAGAATCATTAGAATAACCGGCGACAACAGAAAGACGACAATCAGAAGTTTCATGATTTGGCGTCGATTCGAAGCAGGCTCGGGGTCGAACTCGTCCCAGGGGTCTTCCTCGTCGTCGATCATGGGCGACCATTTTTGGTCGAGGACGATGCGGGCGTCGGCGACGAGCGACTCGGGTACTTGCAGTTTCACGCCGCCGGTCGCATTTTGATAGAGCCAAAGGTTGCCCATCCGTTCGCCTTCGAGAAAGGTCGGGATCCCCTCCTCTTCGAGCCGGAGCCGCCGCGCGTCGGCCTCGACCATGCTGGAACAGCGCGCTACGGTCGTCCACCGACCCCCCTGCACTTCGTGTGGGAGTTGGGCTGCCTGAGCGACAGGTCCAGCGTCGAGCGGTACGCAGTGTTTTGGACAAGTGGCGTCACGCGGCAGGCTCAAGAATTGCTCGCAGACGGGGCAATAGGCCTGGTCGACGACGCGCTCGCCGCATTGCGAGCAGAGCACGGCGTCGGGGCCGGCGGTTACGCCGCAACGCGGACAGAAACGCGGCCCGGCGAGCGTGTTCGCGTTGAAATCGGGAGAATTCATAGGGCGGGGATGCTCATCGCGCGCGGATCAACCGGGAATCATTGATTACAATCGTACTCGATGCGCGGCTGCGCGACGAGTCGTACGCGCCTCTGCGGGCAACTGGTGATCGCTTCCATTTCGATCGCGTTTGTGTCATGAAATTGACGACGCACCGCCGCGACTCTCAAGGACACGTGTGGATGCCGCTGGACCCGACGAATTATATGACGTTGTCGGCGATGATCACGCCGGCGTTTTTTCTGACGGCGAACGGGTCGTTGATCATTTCGACGTCGAACCGGATGGCGCGGATCATTGACCGTACGCGGGTTTTAAACGACCTCAGCGACCGACTCGACCGCGGAGTGACGGACCTTGATTATCCCGCCGAGCGTTATGAACAAGCTCGCGACCTGCTGGTGAGCCAGCTTTGGCGCAGCGACCGGATTCGTTACGCGCTGACGATGCTGTATGTGTCGTTTTCGTCGTTCGTGGGAGCGAGTTTGGCTACGGCGGTCGACATCGTGTTGGAAAACAAATGGATCGCGCTGCCCACGAGTTTGGCGGTGGCGGGGGTTTGCGTGATGCTGGCGGCGTGCGTAAACATGGTCCGCGAAGCGCTCGAGGCGCTGCGGAGCAATCGTCGCGAGATTGCGTATTCGGAGGGGTTGCGTGCGCGCCGGCGGGCGGATCGCGAGGCGCAGGCGGCTGATCAGACGACGGCCGCCCCGGGCTGAGCGCGTCGCGCGGGTTGGTTTCGACCGCGTTCGGGGGAGGCTGAGTTCGTTCTGACCACTGGACAGGCGCGCGCAGCCGGCTTACCATCGTCCCGAGATTGGGCGACGTCGATCGGCGGTCGGTCCAGCCCCGCGCGGGGTTCGGTCGCCGCGATCGGTGGAGGTTGCGCAGTCGAATCGAGGGTTGCAGTGAACGCACATCCCACAGAGACGGCGGACTCTGCGTCGATCGCGGAAACGAGCACGGGCGTAAGCCTGTCGGCGCCGGCGCGGGTTGCGTGGACGGCGTTCGCGGTGCTGTTCGCGATGAACCTGCTCGATTACGTCGACCGCAACGTGCTCACGGCGATGAAGCCGCAGATCGCGACCGACTTCAAGATCGACGACTCGCAGTGGGGTCTCTTGGCGAGCGTGTTCTTGGTGAGCTATTCGCTGGTCAGTCCGCTGATGGGTTGGCTGGGCGATCGGCGACGACGGACGCGTCTGCTGGCGGCGGGGGTGGGGGTATGGGCGATCGCGACGCTGGGCAGCGGCCTGGCACGGTCGTACAACGAACTGTTGGTCGCGCGGTCGTTTTTGGGGATCGGCGAGGCTACCTACGGCGTCATCGCACCGACGATTCTGCTCGACCTGTTTTCTCGAGACGTTCGGGCGCGGCTGCTGTCGATCTTTTATCTCGCGATGCCGCTGGGAGCGGGGCTGGGGATGGGCCTCGGCGCGTATATCGCCACGAAATACGGCTGGCACACGGCGTTCTTCGTGGTCGGGGCACCCGCGGTTCTGGCGGCGGTTGCGGCGTTGTTCCTGCCCGAGCCGACGCGCGGGGCCAGCGAGGGGGTCTCAAAAGAACGACTCGCGCGTCACGAATCCGTCGGCGCGAGCCGTGAGGATTACGTCGATCTGATGGTCAACTCGTCGTACACCTACGCGGTGTTCGGGATGGCGGCGTACACCTTTGCGATCGGCGGGATGCTGATCTGGGTGCCGAATTATCTGATTTATACCCGGCAATTCGACCAGGTGAAGTCGACGTCGATGCTGGGCGTGATCACGTTCGCGGCGGCGATTCTCGGGATGTCGACGGGCGGCTGGGTGGCCGATAAGCTGGCGAAAAAGCGGCCGCAGTCGTTGTTCTTAGTGCCCGGGGTCGCGATGCTGGCGTCGATACCGTTCGTTTTGGCGGCCTTGCGGGCGACGTCGCCGGGGGCGATTTATCTTGCGATCTTCTTCGCAGAACTGCTGATGTTCGTGAACACCGGTCCCTGCAACGCGATCATCGGTCACGTGGTGCTGCCGAATATGCGCGGCGCGGCGTATGCCGTCGCGGTGTTCGCGGTGCACTTTCTAGGCGATATCTGGTCGCCGTGGTTGATCGGCAAGGCGGCCGATACCTTCGGAGACCCGCTCATGATGCAGGGCCTGATCGGCAAGTTGCTGATCTCGGTCGGCGCGACTCCGACTCGGATGCCTGGCCATCCGCCGGAGAACATCGTCGCGGGGCTGCTGATCGTCGTGCCGGCGTTGCTGGTGTCGGCGTTGGTGCTGTTGGCGGGCGCGCGGCACCTGCCGCGTGAAATGGCCTTGATGCAGGCGAAGTTGCGAGCGGCGCCGACAGCCGCTTTGAAATCGTCGTCCCCCCAGATTTGAAAGAACTTTGAAGTCTCTTTGGATTGAGGAGTATGACCGTGTCGAGTTCGATCCGAGTTGCGGTGACGGGCGCGGGGGGCCAGATCGGCTACGCGCTGATCTTTCGAATTGCGTCGGGTGCAATCTTCGGCCCGAATCAGCAGGTGGCGCTCAGCTTGCTGGAGATCACGCCCGCGCTGCCGAAGTTGACGGGAACCATCATGGAGTTGGAGGACTGCGCGTTCCCAAACTTGACCGACGTCCGCGCGAGCGATAAGGCCGAGGTCGCCTTCGAGGGGGCGGACTGGATCATTTTTGTGGGCGGATTGCCGCGTAAGGACGGCATGACTCGCGCTGACTTGATCCGCGCGAACGGCCCAATTTTTACCGGACAGGGCCGTGCGGTCAATGACGCCGCGGGGCCGAAGGCCCGCGTTCTGGTGGTTGCGAATCCGTGCAACACGAATGCCTTGATCGCTCGCTCGCACGCGCCGAAAGTGCCTGCGGAGAATTGGTTTGCGATGACGCGGCTCGACCAGAACCGCGCGGCCTCGCAGCTTGCGATGAAGGCGGGCGCACCGGTGGCGAGCGTGACGCGGATGGCGATTTGGGGTAATCACAGCGACACGCAGTATCCCGACTTCAAGAACGCTCGGATCGGCGGCAAACCCGCGACCGAAGTGATCAGCGACCAGAATTGGTTCGTCGAGACGTTCATTCCGACGGTCGCAAAGCGGGGCGCGGCGGTGATCAAGGCTCGCGAGTCGTCGTCGGCGGCCTCGGCGGCGAACGCGGCGATCGACGCGGTACGGTCGCTGGCAACGCCGACTCCGAGCGGCGACTGGTTCAGCGCGGGGGTGGTTTCCGACGGTTCGCACGGGATCCCGGCCGGCTTGATTTATAGCTTCCCGCTCGTGAGCGACGGGTCCAATTGGTCGATCGCACGCGACGCGGCGATCGACGACGACGCTCGCAAGCGGCTCGATGCCTCGGCCGCCGAACTGGTCGCGGAGCGCGACGCCGTGAAAGATCTGCTCGGGCCCGCGGCTTGATTTGTGACGCATTGCTAGGGTGCGGCCGCGCGTGCGGCCCACTCGTTTATCCGGCGTTCAGGGAGAGTAATAAATGATAGCGACTGATGTGATTAAAAACACGCTCGTGATGGGCGACTACATTCAGAACGAATACCTCAAGGATCTGAGCGACGCGGAATTGCTCGTGCGGCCGATCGAGGGGATGAACCCGATTGCGTGGCAGATCGGGCATCTGATCGAGTCGGAGCGCGACATGCTCGAGAAACTGAAGCCGGGTTCGGCGCCTGCGCTGCCCGCGGGCTTCGCGGCCGCGCACAGCAAGGAGGCTGCGCTCGCCGGGGGGACGTCGGGTTATCTGAAGAAGGCCGAGTACGAGGAGCTTGGCAAGAAGCTGCGTGCGGCATCTTTGGCGGCGATCGAGTCGTTGGACGCCGCGGTGCTCGACGAGCCGTCCGGCATCGAGTACGCGCCGACGAAGGGGGCGCTGGCGAACATGCTCGGCGTCCACGTTTTGATGCACGTCGGCCAGTTCGCGGCGGTGCGACGTGCGCTCAAGAAGCCGGTCGTGATCTGAGTTCGCGGTCGCGGCACGAGGTTAAATCGTAAGGAAGTCGGAGGCTGCCCGCGTCGCCTTGCGCGTCACGGGCCGGCCTTCGATTCTCAATCGTTTTCGGCGTTACTCGGGCAGAGGCTTACCCTTGGTTTCGGGTGCGAAGGGCAGCGCGATCAGGCCGATGACGAAGATTGAACTCATCGCGACGCCGGCGTAGCGCATCGGCTCGTCGTAACCCGAAAAGACGCGGTTGGTCAGCAGCCCGAGACTGACCGGTCCCGCCGCCGCGACCAGCCGGCCGACGTTGTAGCAAAACGACGTGCCCGTACTGCGCAAGCGGGTTGGAAACAGCTCGGGGAAATAGATCGCGTAGCCGCCGAAGAGCGTGAGTTGGCAGAAGCCCATGAGCGGGATCATCCAGTAGATATCGGCGGGGGTCTTGAGAAACCAGAAGGTGAAGGCGGTTGCGGCCATCGCGAGCACGAACGAGACCGCGAAGGCGGGCTTGCGTCCCGAACGCGACGTGAACCAACTGAACGCCATCACGCCGAAGAAGCCGCCCAGATTTTGCAGGAACGAGATCACGCCCGCGAGCTGCGTGAGCTTACCGTCGATGACCTTGGGGGCGAACCCCTCGGCGGTGTAGGTTTTGCGGAAAATCGAGCGGGCGAGGTCGAAGCTGAAGAAGCCGATGCCCCAGAGCCCGACGACCCCCGCGAACGCGAGCAGCATGCCGACGACCGTGTTGCGTCGCCAGCGCGGGTCGCCGAAGAGTTCGTGGATCGAGCCGAGCTTGATTTGCGGGGCGTTTTCGGCGGCCGGGCCACGCGCCGCGGCCTGCCAGGCGTCGGGCTCCTTGAGCTTTCTAAAGATCGGGATCGCGAGCAGCGCCGGGACGAGTCCGATCACGAACATCGCGCGCCAGGCACTGCCGATCCGGCCCGACTCTTCGAGGCTGCCTAATGCGATTCCCGCGACCGCGGCGGCCATGTTGCCGAAAGCCGACGAGGCTTGGAGCAGGCCGAGCGCCGCGGGTCGAGCGCGGGCCGGCATGACTTCGGCTACAAGCGAAACTCCGACCGCGAACTCGCCGCCTACTCCCAGGCCGGTGAGGAAGCGGTAGAATGAGAAATCCCAGACGCCCGTGGCGAGCGCCGAGAGGCCGGTGAAGGCCGAATAAATCAGGATCGTGAGCATCATCGTTTTCGCGCGGCCGATTCGATCGCCGAGGATGCCAAAGATGAGACCGCCGAGCGCCCAGCCGATGATAAAGATCGAGGTTGCGTAGCCGCCGAACTCGTCGATGCGTCCTGGGGCGGCGGCGACGCCGTCGGCCTTCGAGAGCAGCTCGGTGATCGCGGGCTTGCGAGCGAGGTTGAAGAGCTGTTGGTCCATC
>JAJYDB010000120.1 GCA_021777845.1 Planctomycetota bacterium | reverse complement strand
CACTTTGTTCAAGTCGGCCATGGCAACGTCCTCTCCGGGTCGCGCCGGCTGAGGTCTCGAATCCCGTGGTAAACAACTGTCCCGTAGATTCTATCAATCACGCCGTGGGGCCGCAAGCGTGTGCGACCTCGAAATCAAAATCGAAGGCGATCCCTCGGAGACGCGTCGTGATCGACGGCGGAGGGTCCGCGAAGCGATCGACGATTAGTCGTCGCGACGACGTCGACGAGGGCGCTCGTCCATGTCTTCCTCGCGGGCGCGTTCCTCGCTCTCGGTCGGAGACGAGGTCATGGCCTGAGTCACGAGGTGGTCGATCAGCTTGGGATGCACCTTCAAAATCTGCTCGCGCAGAATCAATTCACTCAGGTGAATGTCGGCGAAGATTTCCTTCAGCCGTTCGGCGTCGGTCTTAAAAAACGTGAGGAGGTAAGTGCCCTTCCGGTGACCGTTCACCGGATAAGCCAGACGACGCTCGTCCCAATGTCTGCTCGCGACGATTTCCGCCTGATGTTTCGCAAGAATGTCGTGGACCTGCTTCACGGCGTCGTCCCAAGAGACGGCGGCCTTCGAGCTGTCCAGAATAAACATTCCTTCGTAGGTGTTGACCGGCAAGTCGATGTCTCCCCGACGAAACCTGGAGTTGCTCGCGGCCCTGCGCGGAACCGCCGCGCTGCACAACTCGCCGCGATTATCGTGTTAATTCCCGCCAAACGCACGCATTAAGTGGTCATCGATCAGCGTTGGAAGTTGTGTCCGAGTAAGCAGTTAGCCTCACACTACGCATACCTGAGGGTTGGTCGATCAACCCGACGACGGGCCGTTGAACCGGTTCATCGCCGCGTCCACGCCCTGCGTCACCCACACTGCCACGGCTTGAGCGGCCAGGATCAGGGCGTCTTCAATCACCGGGCGCTCCGCAGGCCGAAACCGACTCAGAACAAAATCCGCCGCATCGATCGTACCACGCTCACCCACGCCGATTCGGAGTCGCGGAAAACGGTCGCCGCCTATTTGTGCGGTGATGTCTCGTAGACCTTTTTGACCCCCGTCCGATCCCCCCGGCCGCAGCCTCAACTTCCCCAACGGCAAGGTCAAGTCATCGCAAATCGCCAGCACGTCGCCGATCTCGATCTTATAAAATCGCATGGCCTGCGCAACCGATCGCCCGCTCAAATTCATATACGTTTCGGGCTTCAGAAGCAGGACCCGTTGGAAGTCGATCTCGATTTCCGCGAGCAAGCCGTCGAACTTTCGGGTAAAGGTCGCCGGCGTTCGCCCCGCGGCGAGACGGTCGACAACCTCGAATCCGATGTTGTGTCGCGTTCCTTGATACTTCGACCCTGGGTTTCCCAGTCCGACAACGAGTTTCCGCATTCCCCGGTGCAGCTCCGCCTCGTCGTCGAACTCGTGATCGTCCCGGTCAATCTTCCTTTTCCTTACGCTCAGGCTTAATGACTTCGGGCTGGACCGCGGCGGCCTCGCCTTCGGGCACGGCCTCGACGACCGCGGCACGCGTCGAAACGTGCACGACGAGTTTATCAGGCTCCTCGAGCGCCGTCACGTTTTCCGGCATCACAAGGTCGCGGACATGAATCGCATGCCCGATTTGCAACGCGGTCACGTCGACGCGAATGACGTCGGGAATCGACGCGGCAAGGCACGACACCTTCAGCTCGTGCAGCAGCGATTCGAGAATCCCGCCCTCGGCGACGCCGGCGGCAACGCCGCGGAAATCAAGCCGAACCTCGGTTTCGATCGACTCGTCGGCGCTCACGCGGGCGAAGTCGAGATGGATAATCTCGCGGCCCAAGTGATCCCACTGCACATCGCGAACGAGCACGGTTTCGACGGCGTCGCCGATGGTCAGTTCGGCGAGGTGCGTCTGAGCCTTAATCATCCGCTGGACGTCTTCTTTAACCAGCGCGATCGGCTGCGGCACCTGTTTGTGGCCGTAGATAATCGCGGGAACCTTGCCCTGCTTGCGCAGTCGCCGCGAAACGCGCGTGCCGGTCCCCTTGTTTTTCGCAGAGTCGCGAGCCTCAACCCGAATTTTCACCGCGTCCGCCATGAAACCGCCCTTCCGAACAAGAACCCGCCGACGCGTTTCGAGCCGAGCCAATCCAACCCAAACGTCGCACTCGACGACCGCGCATCGCGTGATGATAAGAACCGCGTGTCCGAGTTTCAAGGGCAAAGGACGCGAGATTTGTGTGGAGCGGCCCCCGACGGGGCGCGCCGTTCAAAACGCCGTACCTTGAGAGGAGCGGCCCAAAGCGGCGTCCCAACCCTGACCGCGTCCCTGCGCTGATTCAGCCTGAAATGAAGAAACCGCGAGATGAGCGAGGAACTCGATGACTCAGAGGAACGGAGGGGTCGATTTTCGGTCGCGGGTGAGAAAGGGAGGAGAGTTCGACGCAACAAAAATAAAAGGGGCCTGAACTCGTTGATGTTGCTGAAAAAAAAGGCTCGCGCCTCCAGCCGTCGATGAGTTCCGGTCCCTTCGGTCGCGCTGAACCCCGCGTCGGATCTCGCGGCGCGCGTCGCGACCGGCCGGTCGATGGCGCGACCAGCCGGTCTAATTCATGAGTGTTCGGGTGGCCTTGAGGTCGGCCCGTTGCGATCGGGGTGCGTCAACCTGACGCTTACCAACCGCTCAGTTCGTCCATCAGGCGGTCGAGCGCAAGTTCAAGCTTCGCCGGGGTTTCGTAGACCCCCGAGGCGATCTGAGCGCGGACTTCCTCGACCTTTTCATGACGGATTTCGGGCAGTCGGCTGATGCCGTCAAGCATCTTGCCGAGCGGCGAAATCTCCACGTGGTCACGCGGCGCGCCGGCCTGGACGGTCTGTCCGGCATCGACGCTGAACGCGGCCAACCTCGGGTAAATCGGTTGGGGGCCTTGCATCCCCCCCGCGCCGTGGATTTCCATCTGCGTGTGCCTCCCCGTTTGGTGCGTGGGCCGACCGCGCTCCCGCGGCGGCGTTGTCGATCGTTGCGAGTGCCACAGACCACGGAGGCCCATCTCGAAGGCCACATCCTGAACCGACCGAATCCCGTTTGATTCCGGCCGGCGGCCCTCCTGGACTCCGCCGTGTCGCCCAGCCCAATCCAGGCCCCAGAGCGTCCACGCTAACTACATCGGCGTCGCAGGGGGTCCGAATTTAACCAAAGTCGCGAAAAAGCCGTCGCGACCCCCTCTACAACCCGCGCAACCCCACCTCAACTCTGAAAATCTTACAATCGGAGCGGCCCGCAACCTCATTTCCAACAGGCTTTTACGACCAATTCGTCCCGCGTTTCGTGAAAACATCGAGGCGGAATCGACCGCGCAACGTCCACGAGCGCGATCTGCACGCAAACTCCCATATCCTCTCCACGCGAACATGTCCAGCCTAAACACGCACAAGACCGCTGAACCCTCGCCTTTCGGGCGGCTCGGTCCCCTTGTCGATTAGGACTTGGCGGCAAACGCCGGCGGATGGAGGCATTTCGCCCTCCCGGACAAAACCTGGGGCACCGCCCCGTCCGTCGTGCCGGCTCCGGAAGCCTGCTGCGTCGGCACGCTCTCCGGCGACGGACCGGCGATCCCGTACACCGTCGCCTCGCTTTCAATCACAATTAAGCAAGCCTCGCCGCGGCCGCGCCGCGAGTCAATCCACGCACGACGAGCGGCCTCGAACGCAACGGCGTCCTCTCGGCTTAATATGCTTCAGAGACAGGTCTTACACAGAGTGCAAAATCGCCCGCAACCGGGCGAGCGGGTAAGCTGAGCGATCGCATCGAGCAAACGCCGCATGCGGGTGGCCGCGACCGTCGGGCAAAATGAGGTACGTGCAGCGGGAGCCCCCCTCCGTCACCGGTAATGCGCGGACGGGGAACGACACCGGGCATCTCCTCCACAACACGGCGAAAGTGCGTTGCACCTGATGCGGCTCATCCCTGTCGAGACGCCAAATTACAGCCGCCGGCCCGCGAATCCGTGAGGAAAACCTAGTGGGATCGGCCACCCCCTCCCGGTTGACCTTTGTTCGCGGCGGCGGTATCCTATGACCTTTAAGGTGCAAAGTTCAAGCAAAGGGCGAGACCGACTGTGGGATCCACATGCGTCGTCGGGTTGCAATGGGGCGACGAAGCTAAAGGCAAGATTGTCGACCTGCTCTGTGACCAACACGACATCGTCGTTCGTTATCAAGGCGGGGCAAATGCAGGACACACCGTCGTCGCCGACGGCTTGACCTATAAGCTTTCGCTGATTCCAACAGGAATATTAAGACCGGGTGTCGACTGTGTGCTCGGCAACGGCGTCGTCGTCCATCCCCCAGCGTTGCTCCTCGAAATCGAGCGCCTAACCGCCCAGGGAGTCGACTTCGGCGGTCGCCTGCTCGTCAGCGACCGCGCCCACGTGATCATGCCGTATCACCTTGCCGAAGAACGACTTACCGAGGAGTCGTCGAGCGTCGCGGAACACCTGGGAACGACCCGCCGCGGCATCGGCCCGTGCTACCGCGACAAAGTTGGCCGCGTCCACGGGGTGCGCATCGCCGACCTGTACCACCCGGCGCGTTTTCGAGAACATTTAAACAGAATCGTCGACTACAAGAATCGTCTGCTCACGGCGATGTTGCCTGACTTTGAAATTCTCGACGCGTCTTCGATCGCGGACGAATATCTTGATTATGCTCGCCGCTTGAAAACTTATGTAAGCGACACGACAACCTGGCTCGGGAATCAGCTCGACCGCGACCGTCGGCTTCTCTTCGAGGGTGCGCAGGGCACATTGCTTGACGTCGACCACGGTTCGTACCCTTTCGTGACCAGCTCAAACTCGAGCACTGCGGGAATCGCGGCCGGCTCGGGCGTCCCGAGCCGCTCAATCGACCGCTGGATCGGCATCGTCAAAGCGTACACGACGCGTGTCGGCGGCGGACCGTTCCCGACCGAGCAAGACAACCCCACCGGCGACCGTATCCGTAAGGCCGGCAACGAGTTCGGGACAGTGACCGGACGTCCGCGCCGTTGCGGTTGGTTCGACGCGGTCGCCGTTCGACACGCCGCCCGCGTGAGCGGGACGACCGAGCTCGCGGTCATGCTCCTCGACGTCCTCTCGGGACACGAGTCGATTCAAGTCGCGACCGCGTACGAAGACGAAAGCGGCAACCGCATTGAGGCGATGCCGGCGTCGATCGCCGATCTAGAACGTTGCCGGCCCGTCTACGCGACGCTCCGCGGCTGGAACGAAGATTTAACCAAGTGCCGACGGTGGAACGACTTGCCGCCGGCCGCCCGTCGTTACGTTGATTTTTTAAGCGAGCTGCTCGGGCTGCCTGTCAGCATCGTCTCGGTGGGTCCCGAGCGTCGTCAAACTATCTTGGATCGACTTACCGCCGCGTCGCCGCGCGAGGTCGCGGCACAAGCCTGACCTCGTGACCGCGGATCACGTCCACCTTCGGCCCAGGGTCTCTCGACCGCATTTCAAACCCCTCTCCTTGCACAGCTTGCGACGTGTTTCAAGTATGACCCCGACTCCATCCAAGATCGCCGGCAAACCCGAAATCACCCTCGAAGGACGCGAGCGCCTTGCCTCGTTCGGCCTCCTTCCCGAGCGTATCCCCGCGCACGTCGCGATCATCATGGACGGCAACGGCCGCTGGGCCGTGGCGCGCGGATTGCCCAGAATCGTCGGCCATCGACGCGGGATCCAGAGCGTAAGGTCCGTCGTCGAGGAAGGATGCAGAATCGGCCTTGAACAACTCACTCTCTACTGCCTGTCGGTCGAAAACTGGAAGCGTCCGGCGCGCGAACTGCGTTTTTTAATGCGGCTTCTGAAGCACTTTCTGGTCGTTGAACGCAATGAATTGATGTCGCAGCGCGTTCGTGTGACGATGATCGGCCGACGCGAAGGCTTACCCTCCGAAATCTTGGAGGAGTTCGACCGTACGACAGCAATGACCGCCGACAATGACGGGATGACGCTTTGTTTGGCCGTTAATTACGGCGGCCGCGCGGAAATCGCCGACGCCGCCAAGCATATCGCGGAGGATGTCCAAGCGGGACGACTCGATCCGGAGCAAGTCGACGAAGGCACCTTCGAGTCTTATTTAAACACTTACGGCATGCCCGACCCCGACTTGTTGATCCGTACCGCCGGCGAGCTGAGACTCAGCAATTATCTGCTCTGGCAGATTTCCTACTCCGAAATTTGGGTCACCGACGTACTTTGGCCCGATTTTCGCGGGGTCGATCTCTTGTCCGCATGCCGCGCTTACGCCGCGCGGGAGCGTAAGTTCGGCGGTTTGCCGAGTGCCGTGACGGAATCCGAGTCCGCGTTGTAACCCTGCTTAAATCGTGACTTAAAGTCAATTGAGAGGATGTCGACTCACGGAGACGAGCCGTTTGACGACTTTTCAATCGACATGCCGACCGCTATGATTTCGTTGGAGTTCGACAGGCGCTGCCGCGCAATCCACCCCGGAGATTCACGACAATGTTGGGAATGACCCTTGGCCCGAAAGAATATTTCGACCGCGTCTGCCTCGAGATTGGGCGGTTGGACAACGAGCAAGTCGAAGCGATGAGCAGCGTGATTCTGGACGCCTATCAAAGCGGGCGTTTTGTGTTTATTTGCGGCAATGGAGGCTCCGGGGCAAACGCATCGCACCTGAGCGAAGATCTTGCCAAGTGCACGATTCAGGACTTTGAAAACCAGAAACGGCTGAAGGTGCTGAGCATTACCGACAACACGGCCGGAATCATGGCTTGGGCGAACGACGAGGGTTACGACCGCATTTTCGTCGAGCAGCTTAAGAATTTGGCTTCGCCCGGCGATGTTTTGATCGCGATTTCGGGGTCGGGCAACAGTCCGAATATTCTCCGCGCCGTCGAGTGGGCGAACCGTGTCGGGATGACGACCTTGGGGATGACCGGCTTCGGGGGCGGCAAACTCAAGTCTTTGGCCCATCACAACTTGCACGTGCCTCTCGACGACATGGGGATGGTTGAGTCGCTGCACCAGGTTGTCTTTCACTGGGTGGTGGACGACCTCACGCGTCGATTCTCCGAGGTGAGCGAAGCGGCCCTCGAAGAACGGTCGTTGAGTGGAGCGTGAACTCCCGTTGGATGCCTCGTCGCCGTTGTATCTTGGGATTGAAATCGGCGGAACAAAGCTTCAACTCGGCCTCGGCGGCGAGGCTGGACCTCTGCGCGCCTTAGTTCGGCGCACCGTTGTCGCGTCAAACGGCGCGACTGGCATTTTAAGGCAGATTCGCGAATCATGTGATTCCTTGCTCCACGAGGCGGGGGTCTCGATGAGCGATGTCGAAGCCGTCGGCGTCGGCTTCGGAGGTCCTCTCGACTCCGCCCGTGGGGTTGTTTTCAAGTCGCATCAAGTTACTGGCTGGGATAACTTTGCGCTCGCTGAAACGCTTCGGAGAGACTTGGGCGTCGCGCGCGTCGGGATCGAGAACGACGCTGACACCGCGGCTCTCGCCGAAGCGAAGCGGGGCGCGGGGGTTGGTCATGACCCGCTTTTGTATGTCACGATCGGGAGCGGAATCGGCGGCGGCTTAATTATTCACGGAGAGATCTACCGCGGCTCTGGGCGCGGCGCGGTTGAGATCGGCCACGTTTGGGTTGCAAAAGTCTGCGACCGCGTCGGTGCTTCGATCCGCACGGGGTCGACTGAAATTCATCGGTTGGAGGAATTAGCGTCGGGCTGGGCGATCGATCGTGCGGGTGGTGCCCTCCTGCGGTCGAGAATCGATCGAGGGACTGCAACTGGTTTCTTGGGTTTAACTTGCGGCGATGATCCGGATGCCGTAAATGCACGATCGCTTGGCGAGGCGGCGAGGGCGGGCGACGCCGAGGCGGGCGAGATTCTGCACGAGGCTGCATCGAAGTTTGGGTTTGTTTTGGCGAACGCAATTACGTTACTCGCTCCGTCGCGGGTGGTTTTGGGGGGCGGGGTCAGTCTCCTGGGCGATGAATTGTGGCTCAATCCGATTCGCGAGCATGTCAACTCCAGGGTCTTCCGCCCTTACGTAGGCACGTTCGACATCGTTCCGGCCAGTTTAGGCGAAGAGGTCGTTGTTTATGGAGCGATCGAGGTCGCACGAAAGGCTTGATCGTTTTCCGTTGTCTTAGGTGGCGAGATTAGGACCGACTGATCGCCTGAAGTTTCTCGATTCAGGACGGACTGGCCATCTCAACGGCTTCGGCTAACATTTCAAACATGGATGGACGGAGTCGGCTGAGCGGAGCGACTGAAAGCCGAGCAATCCACACGCATGACGTCTCGCATCCTTGGTGCTGGTGGAGTTTTTTCGTGTGCGTGTTGTAGACTCAATGGTGAAGCGCTACAAAGCACTGCCGCGCGAAACGGTGACAATCTGGAATTGAGGGCGGTACAAGACGGATGGAGGGAGGAGTGCGGCTGTCTCTTTGCGTTTCGTCGCATTCGGTGTAAATGATTGATTTGATTGAGGTTGGGTGGGAATGAGAGTGCGACTTCGAGTCCTTTACGGGGTAGTTGCGAAGAATCCGTGAACCTTGGTCCCGCGTTTGCAGTCGAAATAGTGCGAGCGAGTGTCGCGATGTGGTGGTTGGTGTCGCGGCACGAGGCTCTGATGTCATTGAGCGTTGTTGGAGCCGAAGGAGCGGCTGGGGCGGGCTTCGAGGCGCTGGGGCGCGGGCGAAACTGGCCAGGTGCTCTTGTAAAACCGTTCGGGTCGGTGTCGAATGCCTGCCGTTGGTACAATCCCGGTGAACGTCACGAATTCCGACCGTCTTCAAACAAAAAGCGTTGATTCATCGTTTAAGTTTGTGGATAGGCGAGACACAACCGGGACTTTGAACCGTTAGTCGTGTGTGGGTTGCCGGCGTCATTCACGAGGGGGGTTGCCATGACCGCGAAATTGGTCGAAACCCAGCTCTGGCAGCAAAACCTGGCGGGTTTGATCCGATCCGGGTTTTTTTCGAGGGCGGAAATCGTACAGGCCCGCGGCTTGTACACCGTTGTCGGGATTTACGGCGACGGTTCGTCGTCGGCCCCGTTGGCGAAGTATGCGGATTTGCGACGCGCTCTCGATGCGGTCGATCTCGCGAACCAATTGGCGAAGTCGAACCGTGTACCTCCGGAGCATAATTAAGGTAACGGAGTGCAGTGAAGGCTGAAGCGTGCGGATGACGGAGCGTTTTGGATTCGTCTTTTTTTGAATGATTTATTGACTGCCGGCCTGCCTGTGACGAACAGGTGGGTCGGCGGTTTTTTTTTGTCGAGTACGACGCACTCGGGCGCGGCGAAGACGACGTCGGTCAGTGTATTTAGTCGTTCTCTAGATTGAGCGTTAGGCGATCCAGCCGATCTCGTCGGCGGTGCGTGGGTCGATTCGGAGTCGGCTGAGGCGATGTTCGGAGAGTCGCATGACGTCGCGGTCGGTAACGGTGCCGGTCGGGAACGAGTCGAGCGGGACGCCGTATTTGTCCGAGGCTCCGAACAGGTGAAGCAGTTCGTGGGCGAAGGTGACGGGGTCTGAGAAGGGTGGGCCGGCCAAGGGTTCTGGGAAGCTCGATTCGCGTGAATAGGAGACGGCGAGCAGGACGCCGTCGAGTTGGCTGTGGGAGATGGCGAGTGAACGACCGGCTCTGCGGGCGTGCAGAAGCCACACGACGACGTCGGCCTCGAGTCGAGCCGAAGTTTGGTTGCACCAGTCGGATAGGTCGAGGAAGCCGAGTGCGGTCGAGGCCTTGCTGAGACGGATCAGGGTTTTGGTTTCGGCGTCGCGTTCGAAGGGTCCGAAGTGGTCGCCCTCGGGCACAAACTCGATTTCAACGGCCGCGGGATCGGCGTGTTGATTTTCGTCGACATTGATGACGAAATAGGTGGCGGGCAACACGAACTCGACGGGTTGATTGAAGCGGCGCGCCTCGTTTTCGATCCAGACGCCGGCTTTTTCGAGTGCGGCGTAGGCACGGGCGATTTCGATGCTCGACCAGTTCTTGCCGTCGGCGCCTTCGAAGATGGAGACGACGGCGGTTTTTCCAAGGAGCGGCGGGGTGCGGGGTTTGCGGCTCCTGTGGGCCGGAAGTGCCCCCGCATCGACTGCCTCGGCGCCGAGGGTCTGCCAACCTTCGAACCGGCTGAGGCGCGAGTCGACCTCGTTTGGGGTGACGCGCGCGCCGACGAGCTCGACCCAATGGACACGTCCGTCGGCGGGAATTGCAGAGGGAAGCCGGCGCGGGTCGGGCCGCGTGCGGAGCAGTTGGATGAGTCGGGCCAACTCACCGAGCAGCCCCGCGGCGAGCGCCGCCAGGATCCCGAGCCAGATTCCGGCGACTCGATCGGCCAGCGCCTGGGCGGCGAGCATTGCCGAGAATGTTCCAAGGATCGCCGCGGCGGGCCAGATCACGATGCGCGGCGTCATGCGGCAGCCGATCCGTAACGTGAACGCGGCGCGGGTTGCGCCGGCGGGAGCCGCGCGGCTCGGTCAGACGCGATAGACGTCTTTATCGAGGGGCACGACCCAGGCCAGGATGAAGTAGATTACGAGCCCGATCCCGCCCGACAGGAAGGTTCCGACCGCGACCAGGACCCGGATGAACGTCGGGTCGATGCCGAGGTAATGGCCGAGCCCTCCGCAGACGCCGGACCACATTTTATCGGTGCTGGAGCGGGTCCAGCGATGAGGGGCGAGGGGAGCGCCGCCCGGGGCGGCGAGCCAACTGCCGCAATGCTTGCACTTAATCGCCTCGGCCTGGATGTCCTCGGCGCAATACGGACACGTTTTGAGGTCTTCGATCACCTGCATGGCTCCTGACTCCGAAGGGAGCGGTCGGGCCGCGTCCGGCTGACTTACAGCCGATGTCTCTGTCAGGGTTTCGGTTGATCGTCGCGATTATCAACGCAAGTTCGTCGATTTGCCAGAGGTCGCGGCGGGGGGACGGGTCATTTTTGGGCGTTTACAGTGCGCGATCGGGTTGACAGTGGGCGGGGACGGGCGTGTGGGGGTTCCAGCGGCCGAAGAGAGCCGTGAGTTGTCCGAGGCGGTCGCAGACGGCGTTGTCGAAGGCGGGGGCGCGGTAGCGCCAGGACCAGTTGCGCGGCAGGACTTTGCCGGGTACGTTCATGCGCGCGGAGCCGTCGAGTCCGAGCAGGTCTTGCAAGGGGACGATCGCGATCTCGGCGACCGACGAGAGGGCGGCGCGGATCAGCCCCCAGTGAAAGTCTACGGGGGGGGTTGCGACGTAGCGGAGCGCGCGGCGGCGTTCGCGGAGCACTTGGGTGGGGTCTTGGGTGGTTTCGAGGTGATCGAGATCGCCGGTGAACCAGCCGACGGTGGTGTCGTTGTCGTGGGTGCCAGTGTAGGCGACGGCGTTTTGGACGTGTCGGTGCGGCAGGTGATATTCGGAGCCTTCGTCGCCGACGAAGCCGAATTGCAAGACGCGCATGCCGGGGAGGTTGAAGTCGTCGCGGAGTGCGCGTACGGGGGCGTCGATGTCGCCGAGGTCCTCCGCGATGAGCGGGAGATCGCCGAGCGCGGCGCGGACGGCGGTGAGGAGTTCGCGTCCCGGCGCGTCGTACCAATGGCCGGGTCGCGCGGTTGCGGAGCCGGCGGGGACGGCCCAGTAGCGGTCGAAGCCGCGAAAGTGGTCGAGGCGGACGAGGTCGAAGCGTCGGAGGGTGGAGCGCAGACGTTCGGCCCACCAGGCGAAATTCTCGGCGCGGTGGGCTTCCCAGTGATAAATCGGATTACCCCAGAGTTGTCCGTCGGCGTTGAAATAGTCGGGAGGGACGCCGGCCTCAAACCTGGGCAAGCCGCGCTCGTCGAGCTCGAACAGTTCGGGCCGCGACCAAACGTCGGCGCTATCCGCCGCGACGTAGATCGGCAGGTCGCCGATCAGCTTGACGCCGCGGACGGCGCAGGTCGCCCGCAGTGCTTGCCACTGTTGGGCGAAGACATACTGCTCGAAGCGAGTGTAGTCGATGTGGTCGGCGAGACGTCCGCGCGCTGCCGCGAGCGCCGCGGGTTCGCGGAGCGCGAGGGGCGCGGGCCAATCGCGCCATGCGGCGCCGTGGTTTTCGCGTTTCAGGGCCATGAATAAGGCATAGTCGTCCAGCCAAGACGCGTTTTCGTGGATAAAGGTCGTGTATTCGTCGCGATCATGCGTCCGATGAAATTCGGCGTAGGCGCGCGCAAGCGCGGCGGATTTGGCGGCGGCGACGAGGTCGAAATCGACGTGGTCGTCGTTGCAGGCGGGATAGTCGCGGAGGTCGGCGGTGGCGAGCATGCCGACGCTCCTGAGCCGCTGGATGCTGAGCAGGAGCGGGTTGCCCGCGTGCGACGAATACGATTGGTAGGGCGAGTTGCCGTACCCTGTCGGTCCGACAGGGAGCATTTGCCACCAAGTCTGGCCGCAATCGGCCAGGCGGCCGACGAACGCGTGCGCCGCTTCGCCCAAGCCGCCGATCCCGTAACGTCCGGGCAGCGAAGTCGGATGCAGGAGCACGCCGGAACTGCGGGTGATCGGCATGGGAAGACACACTCCGTGACGAGTTCGATGCGGTTGGCCCGGGTCGACGCCTCGGCCCGGGTCAGCTTTTTAAAGCGCGGCCCTCGCCGCGGGTTTGGTCGCAACGTGCGCGGGTCGGGTGTTCAGACGGAAGCGGTCGGCGAGTTTGCGGATCGCATTCGCGCCGACGGCGACCGTCCGCGCGCGCGCGCCGGTCCAGCGGTTGGCCGGCCCCTCGACGACGACGCGGACATCGAGCCGACGACGATAACGCGCGGCCAGCGCCTCGGCCAAGCCGAGTGCGGCGCGTCCTCCTGGATAAATCGGCGTCCCGCGCGCGGCGCGGCTCCATGCGTTCAGGTCGAGCCGCAAGGCGTCGAGCTCGGCGTTCGGCCTGACGAAGCCGGCGAGTTCGGGGGCGGCGTTGAGGAGAAAGTCGGTGGACGCGGGCTCGGCGGGGGGTGCGATGAATTCGATCTCGACACGCGCGACGTGATTGGCGTAAAGCGCGTGCGACGGCCAGGGGTCGAGCAGGCCGTAGCGTTCGCCGAGCGGCAGGATCACGAGCGCGCAGACGCCCGCGATCGCGAGTTTGCCGTCGAACGGCTCGCGCGACCAGAGATCGCCCGGCTCGTGCCTCGTTGTGAACAGAATGACGTCTTGGACGATGAGCGCGAGGTTCCACACGACGACGATCGCGCTGTGATCGAGCGCCCAAGGGCCGAGCAAAGCCGCGAGCGCGGCATGCATGCCGACGGCCGCCGCCAACCCGAAACGTCGCGTGCCGCGGAACGCGAGCATCAGCCCCGCGGCGAGTTCAAAAGCCGGGAATGCCAACACCGCGGCGAGCTTCAAAGGCTCGGGCCAGACGTCCGGGTCGCTCGCGAACGGGAGCAGCGCGGCGCGCAGGAACATCGGGCCGGAGCCGTGCACGAACGAATAGTCGAGCTTGGACAGCCCCGCGTGGAGGTACATCGAAATCATCCAGATCCTGGACCACGCGAGGGCGCGCGGAGCGGTCAGGGTCGCGAGCAAGACGGCTTGCACGAGGAACTGGTACGCCCAGGGTTGGAAGCGATTTTGGTCGGGAAGGATCCGCGCGACCAGCAGCACGCTCGCGACGACCAGCGCATCGCGCACGCGGATTCCGGCGGCGGCGAGCGCCAGCAAGACCACGACGAGGGCGAAGGTCACCCACGAGACCGCCGCGCTTGGTTCGAGTCCGAGGCGTCGGAAGCAGGGGACGCGCGGCAGTCGGGACGGCGCGACCCAAAGGGGCCACGACATCGTCAACATGACGGCGGTCGCGACGCAAAGCGCGAAGCGGAAGCGCGCCGCGGCGCGGCGCAACGACGGCTCGGCGCGCGCCGCGACGGAGTTGACGTCGAGGTGCCGTTCGCGGTCGTGCGCGATCGGCACGCCGTGACGCGGACCCTCGGTCGCGGTCACGCCTCGTGCGCGAGCGCATAGACGCCGCGCGCCTCACGCCTCAGTTTCCCTTGAGCCACCAGTTCTTCCCAGATCTCGGGCGGAAAGCCGTTCGGCGGGCTGATCCCGACGATCCCCGACTTCTTGTTCCCAAACCGCGATAATCCCGACTCGTCGTCGAGCTTCGTGAGCTTGAAGCGCTTCTTGAACGCCTTGTACGCCCGCTTCAACTCTTC